>JANMBO010000005.1:0-32154 GCA_031360425.1 Chitinophagaceae bacterium
GTTTAATTCGATGGAGGCAAGGAAGGCCCCCAAGGAAACCTTTTATGATGGTTATGTAGTGAACTGTGTGCTGGATGCGGCGTATAAATCAGCCAAAACAAAATTATGGGAACCTGTATTGCTGGATATATGGAGAGGAAGGACAGGAATAACAAAAGATGCACATCTTATAGAATACGATGCCGACCATTATTTAGTAAAGGAAGAAGTAACGCATTATGGAGCGAAGAAGGTAATTATCAAGAATAAGAAAACGGGGAAGATTAGTGAGAAAGTTCTGTCGTAGAAAATGGCTGCAGTTGATCAATTTATGAAAATTTCCTGCAACCGCAGAGGAAGGAGAAAACGGAGTTAGCGCAGAGGAACTCTGCGAGGGCTCGGCGTTCTCATTTTCTCTGCGGTTAGTATTTTAAATCATTTGAGTTATGAGAAGTATTTTTATGATTGCTTTTTGTTTACTATTATTATCCTGCAATCAATCAGCAGAAAAATATACCTCATGGCCCACCTATGGCGGTTCACCGGAAATGATTCGGTATTCATCACTCACTCAAATTGATACCAACAACGTTTCTCAATTAAAAGTTGCCTGGACCTACAGCAGTGCAGATGTAGATACGGCCAATCACTCCCAGATACAATGCAACCCGATTATAGTCGATGGCGTTTTGTATGGAGTAAGTCCGCAAATGAAATTATTTGCTGTGGACGCGGCCACGGGTTCGCAAAAATGGCTATTCGATCCCAATAGTAAAACCATGTTTGATAGTGATCGTACAGCGTATCACGCCATGATAAATATACGGGGGGTAGCTTACTGGACAAATGGAAAAGAAGACAAACGTATTTTCATTACCGCGGGTTCCAATACATTCGCGGTGGATGCCAGCACAGGAAAATCAATTAAGTCTTTTGGCCTTAATGGTTCTATTGATTTGCATGAAGGATTGGGACGTGATGTGAATGATTTGTTTATTGCCAACACTTCGCCGGGCATGATATACAAAGATCTGCTGATACTGGGTACCCGGGTAGAAGAAGCCCCTCCTTCCGCTCCCGGTCATATCCGGGCTTATGATGTGCGCTCCGGCAGGCAACAATGGATTTTTCACACTATTCCGCATCCAGGTGAATATGGGTACGATACATGGGAAGATTCTACCAATTATAAACACATCGGTGGTGCTAATGTCTGGAGTGGTTTTGCGTTGGATGAAAAAAGAGGAATACTCTTCGCTCCTACCGGTTCGGCGGCGTATGACTTTTATGGAGGTAAACGAAAAGGATCGAACCTGTTTGCCAATTGCCTGATTGCAATCGATGCCGGTACGGGTAAACGCCTTTGGCATTTTCAATTCATTCATCATGATTTATGGGATAGGGATCTTCCTACTCCTCCCGCATTAATTACTATCACCAAAAATGGCAAACAGGTCGATGCCGTAGCGCAACCTACCAAGAATGGAATGATCTATATGTTTGAACGCGAAACCGGTAAGCCAGTATATGATATTGAAGAAATACCGGTAGATACGGTTAGTGAATTGATTGGGGAAAAGGTATGGCCCACACAACCGATTCCTAAAACTCCCGCACCTTTTGCCAGGCAAACACTAACAGCTAATGATATAAATCCGTACTTGCCCGATAGCAGCAAGGCCAATATTAAAAAACAAATGTTAGGTTATCGGTATGGTAATATGTTCTTTCCTCCGGGAAAAAAGCCATCGCTTATTTTTCCGGGTTATGATGGTGGGGCGGAATGGGGTGGCCCGGCTTTCGATCCGCAAACAGGAATGTTATATGTAAATGCCAATGAAATGGCCTGGGTATTGCAAATGGTAGAGAATAAACCAACAGCTCCTAAAATAGAAACAAACCTCCAGGCAGGGCAACGCTTATATATTCAGAATTGCATGGTTTGTCATGGCGCCGACAGAAAAGGAACGGGTAACAACCCCACATTAATTGATGTTAATAAAAAATATGCGACAAATGACTTCATTCAACATCTCAATAGTGGGAGAAGAATGATGCCGGCTTTTAAACAATTAGCGAAGGAAGAAAAAATTGCCCTCGCCTCTTTTATTCTTGATCAGAAGAAAGAGCAGCAAGAATCCTTTGTATACTCATCCAAAAATATAGACAGCGCCGATATGATGCCCTATAAAATGAATGGATATAATAAATTCCTGAGCCCTGAAGGCTACCCGGCCATTAGTCCGCCATGGGGCACACTCAATGCAATTAATTTAAATACCGGGGAACTGGTCTGGAAAATTCCTTTAGGAGAATATGAAGCATTGAAAGCAAAAGGTGTACCGCCAACTGGCGCGGAAAATTATGGAGGTCCGGTAGTAACAGCTGGTGGCGTAGTATTTATCGCGGCAGCACGAGATAGTAAAATAAGGGCCTTTAATAAATTTACCGGAAAATTATTATGGGAATATGATTTACCTGCACCGGGTTTTGCTACTCCTTCTGTGTATGAATTAAAAGGAAAGCAATATTTGGTCATTGCCTGTGGAGGGGGAAAGCTAGGAACAAAATCAAGCGATCAATATATGGCATTTGCATTGCAATGATTCCCGTGGATGGTATCTTCACCAGCCAATAGGTGGGCTTTAACGGCGAATATATTGAGTTATATTATTAATAAAGTTTCGGTTGGTGAAGACAGCAACCGAGGGCAATAACCGGTACATTATTTTTCTTCTAATACAACAAATTCCTGCTCGAGTGTGAGCGAGTGATTATACAGTAAAGTAAAAAAATCCATTCCCCATTTTGCATAGTAGGGCATGAAGTTTTCTATTCGTTCCTGTAGTCCATTCTTGGGGAATAGGGCCGATTTGATAACATGTATCTGCCGCTCTTCGGCTTCGTATTTTCTTTTTTCAGCACGAAGCAGTTTCTTCTCCAGCTCTTGTAGAGGTTTCAATGCACGGGCCAGCAGGGCCTCCACGTGTTGTTGTAAACTCTTATCAATATCAAGCACTTTATTCTTTACCTGCGCATACAGTTTAATCGCCGCATCCATTTCATTGGAAAGCTTTAATTGCCCATTTTTATTTCGGGTTACCAATTCGGTAAGTAATAGTTGCTCGGATTTGAAAAATTCGGTAGCAGAAATATTCATTTTAGCAATCTTTTCTTTCCATTTTTTTTCTATAATTAAAAATGAATTGCGTAAAACTAATAACGGAAATGGGATTTTAAAGTGATCAAAAAGGTCTTTTAATTCTAACCAGTAGGCCGTTTCTCCCCCCCCACCAATAAATGCGATATTGGGTAAAACAGTTTCCTGGTACAACCCGCGCAAAATAACATTGGGGCTGAATCGTTCGGGATGGTTTTGGAGTTCGGAACGCAGCTCCTTTTCATTGAATGTAAAAGTTGAAACTGCCTGTCCGGCGGGCCGATGGTGAACAGTGAATGTGTCTCCCAACTTTACAATTCTTTCCCGTATTGCATTATCTAAATAGAATAAGTTTATTTCTCTTGGATTAGCTTGTACTTTATGATGCTTCGATAATTTGTCAATCGTTTTTGAAACGATGGCAGAAGGCGATTCCCGGAACAGGTCGTCTTCAAATACCGGAATCATCTGTCTCTTTAAGGAAGCTGTATCTGGAATCAACACAAGCAATCCATATTGCGCAAATAAGGAATTTATTAATTTGAAGGTAGCTGTTTGCATATCCGGCGAATTAAGATAGGAGTCTTTTAGAAGTTGCACCAGTTCCCTGCCAAATGGTTGCACGGAAAGTTCGCCTTCAATTCGATTGATCAGCTTATCGAGCCCTTTGGTATTCATTTTACCAACGGCCCCGGTTTGTTTGGTATCCCAAACTATTTTCTCATCACCCAAAGAAAACTTACCTAATTCATCCAGGTCGGCATCTTCGCTTCCCATCCAATATACCGGTACGAAATGATAGGAAGGATATTGCTTATTTAATTGATCAGCCAATTTTACCGCATGCAGTATCTTATAAACAAAATAAAGGGTACCCGTAAATAAAGCGGGTTGATGGGCCGTTGTAATGGTAAAGGTGGTTTCCTTTAGCAATGATAGAATGTTTTCTTTTACCGCATTCGAAGTTCCCAACAACTTATATTGTTCCTCTAAATACTTCACCAATACTTCTCTGTTTCCTTTAAATTGCTGGCGAACTTTTATAGCCGCTTCAATACCCTGCATTGAAACCGGGTGTTGATAGAATGGTTGCAAGTTGACCGAATTGTCTAAATAGTCAGTTACAATAGAAGAGAAATAACCTGTTTCTTTATACGGAAGGCTGGTAGAACTACAGTCCATGTAGAAAATTGTGTCTCGAAATTAAGAAAAGGATTTGCTAAGTGAATGATAAAATATAAGTTAGTTGGGAGGCTGGGAAGTCGGAAAGACTGAAAGTCTGAAAATCTGAAAGACCAAAAGACTGAAAGTCCGGAAGTCCAATGGACCGGACGAAACATTTAAAATTTAGGTAGTTCTTTCGGACTTCCCGACTTCCGGTCTTCCCTACTCTTCTCTCTACTTCAACTCATATGCCACCACGCTATTTTTCCAGAAAGTAGGAACATATAGCATTCGGGTAGTCGGATCATATCCGATATCGGCTGTGTTTTTTTTCTCGCTGCGCGTATCAAGCAGAATTTCTTTGGTGCCATCGGCAAATACATAATAGATAACACCCGCCCAGCAGGATATAATAAACTCTTTATCATAAACAGGCTGCAATCCATCCGTTCCGCCTTCCATTCCATCGGCTAGCCTGGTGAGTTTGCGATCGTATTCTACTTTATACAAACCGCCTTTATCCAGTATGTACAAATTGTCCTTATGCCACAATATGCCATTAGGACCCTGCAGTCCTTCTACATGCGGATTGGCATCATCCCCCTTTATCCTATATACGCGTTTTGCTTTGGAATCGGAAACGTAAACAATACCCTTCGGATCTACTGTAATATCATTCAACCCTTCTGCATTGGGAACAGGGATTCTTTTTATCACTTCCCCTTTTGCAATATCAATCACCACCACATCGGTGAGATCAGCGACATATAAATTATTTTTATATTGACCCATCCCCTTGGGCGCATGCAATCCTCCTACCCAGTCCACCAGAATAATCTTTCCGTCCAATCCTACCTTACCAATGGATCCCTTATTGTCTTTTCCCCACGCGTCGGTTCCATCAATATTTGAGACATATAGAACCTTGTTTTTAAGATCAGGCAAAACAGATTCCGGCACCTTCATAAGCGAATCAGTTTCCCATACTTTCAGCAGGCTGTGTTGCTGGGTAAAAGCCATCATTACCATTAAAGAACCTAGAACAGAAAACAGGGTCTTTTTCATTGGGAGATAATTTTTATAAAGATATTAAAGCGAAGCGATACATGATCCTGGATCTCTCCTATTATTTTTTCAGCCTGCATTATTATCGGCTTTAACCAAATCGTTCAACATTAAAGGGCGCCAAATTCATACTGGATGGCTGATTATTGACAATTTCTCCCACCAATTTACCGGTGCCAGCGCCGAGACTAAGTCCCAGCATCGAATGACCGGTTGCTATAACCAGGTTTTTCAATTTCTTTGTTCGGCCAATATAAGGTAATCCATCTGCCGAACACGGCCGATAACCATACCATATCTTATCCATCGTTGGCAAAGGAACATCAAAATCGGGATAAAAACGTTTTACTGCATCCAGGATACCCTGCACCCGATTCATTCGCGGCGGTGTTTTATGAGATGTAATTTCCATGGTTCCACCAAAGCGAATCTTATTTCCATCCATCGGAGTTATAGCTGCCCTCCCTTCCACCAAAACCGCAGGATAATTTACTTTGTATGGTGAATTTTCTAATGTAATGGAATAACCCCGGCCAGGCATCAATGGAATGCTAACATCCAACAGTGCAGCGGTTTCCCTGCCCCAGGAACCGGTAGCCATTATCACTTCATCGCCGATGTATTCTTTTTGGTTTCCATTACTTCCAACCGTAGTTAATACTTTACTTATTTTGTTACCCGTTTTTTCAAAACCAGTTACTGCTTCATTGCGCTGCATTTGCACTCCCATCTTTTCGAGGTATACTACCAGGTTTCTCATTAACTTATTAGGATAACAATGCGCATCGCAACCAAATAATATTGCCCCCAGGCCATTGATTCGGGTATGAGGTTCCATGGCATCCAGTTCAGCCTTACTTAAAAGTCTGGTGTCAGTCAAACCCAGTTCGAGTGCCTTCTCGACAGTATGATGTGCGTGTTCTGCTCCTTGTTCCGTTTGAAATATCTCCAGTAATCCTTTATGCTCATAAGCAAAGTTAAAGTCAGGTAGTTTAGTCCACTCCACATATTCTTTCTGGCTGATGAAAGCAATATCTCTTAATGGCACGGCAGATGTTTCTACATGCTTTGTTGTAGCGATGCGCATAAATTTCAATCCCCAGTCAACCAGGTTCCAGTCTAGGCGGGGTTGCACATAAAAAGGACTCCTGGAATTCCACATCCATTTTAATCCCTGCTTTACGATACCCGGTGTGGCTAATGGAATAAAATGACTGGGACATATATATCCACAATTCCCAAAGGAACAGTTATCACTAAAATCTCCTTTATCCAAAACAGTCACATCCCATCCGCTTTGTTTCAAATAAAATGCGGAACTGAGTCCGATGATACCTCCACCGATTACGATTGCTTTACTCATTTATTAGTTTGTGGTTTGTATTTTGTGGTTTGTGGTTTATCGTTTCGTTCCTTACATCATATTGGCAGGTTTGTTTTTTGGGTTTCTAAACTCTTACATTCTGTATTCCGAAGCCTCTAATCTGCATTCTGTATTCTACATTCTACATTCTGTATTTACTATTCTCCATTCCTTACTTATTAACCTTAACCACTCTTATTCCAAAAACTCTTCCCGCCGTTTTCCCATAGTTCGCTTCGATTCTTACAGTAACCTTTGATTTGCCTTTTAATAATTCAGGGGGTAATGGATACTCAAAATCATAGAACTTCCCTGTTTTGCCGCCGGGCCATTCTATTGTTTGAACTTTCACTCCATCCACCAACAGGTCCCATTTGCGATCTTTATCGTCTCCAATATACGTCAAGAGTAAATTAAGTGGCTTATCCTGTTCAACTTTCATTTCAAAGGAGAAGTAATTGTTTCTACGTGCCTCTCTTCCCTTTCGACCCAATGCATCATCCACATAAGATTGTTCACTGGCTTTCAGGTTATGATCCCGCTCGGGCTGCATTTCTCCCACGCGAAAATTATCGATGGTGCGTTCTTCGGTTTCCTTTTCTCTTTTTTTATCCGCCTCGTATTCCCCCTGCAGCCTGCTCCATTCTTCCGGTGTAAAATAATCCCAGTACACGCTGTAATACTGATCGTAGGTCTGATAAAAAGGAATAAGTTTTACATCAAATGGTTTTCCCACTCCGCTCATTTCAAATTGTAATGGGTTAGTTGTTTGCTGAATCCAATCTGCCACATTACGATTGCCAGTCAGCAATACAGGTGTTCCAATTACAGGATCGGGCCTTTCTTTTCCCAATAACCCCGCTAATACCAGGGGTCCGTATTTAATGGCAATACGGTTAGGGTTATCCGGCATGGCCTCTGTATATAATTCCATCGGCGCGGATAATTCCAGCATGTCATTCATTTTAAAATGGTCCCTTATGACTATATACCCGTAATCATCATATGTATAAGAAGCCATCTTTCCATTAATACTTACCATCATTCCTTTGGTGGCCCAAAAAGGCTTGCGAATTCGCAGCGTTAAATTTTTTGAGCTGTTTGTTTGAATATGGAAACGGATCTTTTCATCGGACGGAAAATTTGTTTCCTGCCTTATCATAACCGCTTTGCTTTTCCAGTTTAGCCTGGAAGGAATAAATAAGTTAATAAACAAACTTCCGTCAACGCCCTCGCTGTATATACTTTCTGCATATTTACTGTGATTCTCGATTCCACTTCCCACACAGCAGGTAAATGTATTAAATGAGTCGCTGAATTGTTTTTGTGTTCCCATACGAAGGGGAACAAAATAACACATCATGCCATTTGTTGGATTTTGCGAAGCGAGGATATGATTATATAATGCTCTCTCGTAATAATCCATCAATGCAGCGGAAGGCTCCAGGGCAAATAAGTGCCTGGTCAGCTTAAGCATATTAAAAGTATTGCAGGTTTCGCAGGTGTTGTCACTCAGCCGGTCGTTTAAGGAATCGGCCTTACCGCAATACTCATAATTACTGTTTCCCCCAATTACATAACTGTGATGATGAACCATCGTCTCCCAAAAGAAAGACGCAATGGTTTTGTCGCGTTCGTTTCCGGTGAGTTCATATTGACGGGCACTCCCAATCGCTTTGGGAACATTGGTATTACTATGCTTTCCAGGCAAGGGGTCTATGCGTTGTGCTAATTTCCCCATTACAAACTCATCGTAAAATTTATAGGAAAGGTCCAGGTGTTTTTTATTTCCGGTCAGGGCATAAATATTCGCCAGCACATCATTCATTCCACCGTATTCGCAGTTCAGCATTTTCAATCGCAAGGAATCGGGCAATTGATTAATAGTATTGAAGGTCCAGTCGGCCATTCCAATTACTATTTTCAATGCCTGTTTACTATCGGCATACAAATAGGCATCCACCAATCCTGCCATTACTTTATGCACCGTGTACCAGGGGCTCCATCCTCCATTCAGATCAAAACCTCCTGATTTTATCTTTCCCCTGGCAACATTTCCGAAAATAGAATCCTCTTTTGGAATAGCACCAACATATCCCGTCTTCCTTGCTTTTTGGCATCGTTCCAGTTCAACTACTATATAGTCAACTCTTTTTTTAAATTCAGCATTTCCTGTAGATGCGTACATTAAAGAAGCAGCGGAGAGATAATGACCCATGGTATGACCGGAAAGACCTTCACTCTCCCACCCGCCGTAAATGGAATCCTTCAAAGGCAAACCGGCATTCTTATAGAAGCGGTATAATAATCGGTTGGGCTTTAACAATAATAAATAAGCACTGTCTTTGCTCATAGCCCGGCCGAACGGACTGTTCAGGAGCTTCACATCTTTTATATTAAACGCATAGGCCTGGATAGGAACCACGGGGTTCATTTTTATTTTAGCATTATTCTTCTCAGGAACATATGATTGAGAAAAGGAAATGTAAAATGCAAAATATAAAATGCAAAATATAAATGTGCGCTTCATGATTGTTATTTAGCCGTTAGTTTTTTAATAACAGCTATCTCTGCCTTATCATACGGGGTTCCATCCTTTCGGAATACGTCATGAAACCAAATTTTCGGCTCACTACCGTCAGGAATGGGTGTGCTCCATTGATAGATGGTATTACTCTTGCCGGCTACCAGTCCCCAGTTGATGGCTGCTACTTTATACTTTTTAAAAATGGGTAAATGGGTTTGAAATTTACTGTCGCGGGTACGTGCCATGTACTCCGTGCAGATTACCGGTTTACCCAGCTTCTTCAATTCTTTTATTTGTTTTTCCAGTCCTTCGGCATTTCCATAATTGTGAAAAGTGATTACATCCGAATGGGCAGCCTGGAAATCACTCAGCACTTTATTATTATACCATATACCCACCGATAATGGTTGAGAAGGACGAACGGCCCACGCCCATTCAAACACTTTTTTTAATAAGGGAAGCGACGTTAGCTCATAATCGCTATTACCAGGTTCGTTGTACAGGTCCCAGAGAAATATTCGTTTATCATTACTAAAAGTGGTGAGAATATCTTTTACATATAATTCGAGATAATCCCATTGGGCCGGATCATTGTGAGTAGATTTATTCGGACTTCTTACCCAACCGCTGTTGTGAATACCCGGTTTGGGAACGGGTTGTTTGCCAATAGCCGCATCGGAGTTCCAGCAATCATCAAAAATGGTAAAGAGAATCTTAATCTTATGATCAGCCGCTATAGTTAAAAACTCATTCATTCTTTTTTTAAATCCTGCCGCATCTGCTTTCCAGGCGAGATCGTGCAGGTAAACCCGCATTACATTCATACCAATACCCGCGGCCCAGCCCAATTCCCGATCAATGGTAACCGGGTCAAATGTATCCGCCTGCCACATTTCTAATTGATTGATGGCGGTACTCGGTAAAAAATTAGCGCCAACAAACCAGGGCTGTAGTTTATACCAGCTGTTGGCTTTTTCCTTTTTCCAGGTGGATTGCGAAAAGGAAATGAAGAGAGAAAAATGAAGAATGAACAATAAGATGATGCGTTTCATAAATGCATTCGTTTATTTAGTCAAAACAGGAAAGGAGGATATCCGTAACCTGGCTGCGCCCATGGGTATTAACATGATTTGTTCTTCAGGTTCGGAACTGGACACAGGGCTTTGGGGTAATATGCCACACAAGCCATACCGATCAATAGTCCACCCTGGTATTCTTTTTCCTTTAGCTACAATTTCTATCGTAACCGATGTGCTGGTAAATGGATTATTATCTGCCGGCCATGCTTTTTTATTAATATCCAGTTTATCCATCCAATTTTTATCATCGAGTTGTAACGCGTAATTCCAGGCAGAAGCAGGATGAATTTCGAAAGAGGGCCACTCGGAAGGATCAGCTTTCTCCTGCCATTTAGCATCACCCTGGGCGGTTTGCTTACTATCGAGCCGACGGTAAACTTCTTTTATCTTCAACGAAAAGGTCAATGGACCGTAATTGATACTAACACTGTTTTTATTTTTCTCCCAAGAATGCCTGGCTAATTGCATGGGAAGCTTCAGTTTTATCAAATCTCCCCCTTTCCACTTCCTGTTTATCTTAATAAAATGGCCGTTTGCGCTTTTCACGGGGAAATCTTTTCCGTTTACTGATACAGCCACATTATTGCTCCACGACGGAATGCGCAAGTAGAAGGGAAATAAAATTTCTTTGCTGGAATTAATAATAAAAGTGACCTCCTCTTCAAAAGGATAATTCGTTGTTTCTTTCAAAATTATTGAATCGCCGTTGCCCACTTTTATTTTTGTTTCACTGCTGCTGTAAAATATAGCCGCCACGCCATTATCGGGTGTTGCCATATTCAGGTGTTCACCATAATAAACCCATCCACTGCTATGGTTGTGCTGGCAGCATCTGCTGCTGAATGGGTTCATCATTAAATAAGGGCCGCCATTTTCTATACCGGGCGAATGATCTTTGCTGTCACTTATCACCATATTGGGAGCGGTTAAATAACGCAAGGATTTTTGATCGGGCATAAAAGCAGCCGGAAACGTATTGAAAGCAACATCCTCGCAATTCTCCGCCCATTTGGTATCGCCGGTAAATCGTAATAGCATTTCATCCGATGCCATTTGTTCGAGCATACCACAAGTTTCCACGCATTGCCTGGGATCGGTATATCCTTCACGGCAATTCTCATCAGACCCAAACATTCCTCCGGGAACCTGGCCATACATGGAGCGCACTAATTCAAAATTTTTGTATGTAGCTTTTAAATCAGTGGAATTGTGTGATTGCAAATAATAAGTGGCTGGTTCCCGGAAACATTGCGCCACATTTACGTTGTGCCAGTTGGGAAGATTGGTAGCCTGCTCCCAGTTAGCGGTGTTACGATGAATTTTATCAGCCAATGCTAATAAAGAATGATCGCCCGTTTGATTATATAGCCAATATACGCTGTATAAATTATCACCTCCCCGGCTATTTTCCCAATAATCTTTTAGGAATAGACTGTCCGGAATGGTTTGCTGCCACCTGAAATAATTTGACATCAGCCCGATTACTCTTTTGTCGTTGGAATACTCGTAATACGATTGCATACAAAACAGCATGAGCATGTTGGCCCAAAGATCCCGTTTGCCATTGCGATAAACGATTGGGCCGAAATCACCATTCGGTCGTTGACTCTTAAAAGCGGCTTCCAGCCAGATTTTCGATTCATCAATCATTTGCTGTTTACCTAATACATAACCAATATTAGCATACCCTTTCAACCAGTAAGGCAATTCCTCCCATCCGTATTTTCCCATACCGTCTTGGCTTAACCAGGCACTGCTATCTTTCCCTAACCATACACTTATTTCTCCTAAACGCCCGGCTAATCCTTCACTTTGCAACTCCATCAGCTTGCCCAGCCAACTACCTGGTTTAATACTCCCCACGGGGATTTTGTAAAAGTATAAGGGTAGTAAAGGTGCTTTATTATTAATGTAGTTTGCGTTGGATAAACTGGTATCCATGCTGTTTACCACTGATACTGATGTGTCATTCTTATTAAGATTACAACCTGTAAAAATGAAGAATGAAAAAAGAAAAACCTGCCAGCCGGCAAGCAGGTGCAAAAATGAAAAAGTGCGCTTCATGTTATTTGTCTTTCCATTTGTATTCTAACAATTTTATAAAATATCCTCCTACTACGCTTCTTGCCTGGAAACCCACTTGTTTACCGTCAGTAGTTTCGTGCCAGTCGCTAAGCGGAACCCTGGTGGGTGTTTCGGTTGCAAACTTATAGACCGGTTTCACCAATGCTTCAAAATCTTTCTGATCCGTTGCCAATGTGGCTGTCCAGAGAATCCAGTCGTTCTTTGTATAGGTGCGCCTGCTGTCCAATGGCAATCCAAATTCATTTTGTTTGGTGAGATAATATTTGATTTCTTTATCATACACCGATTTTGGGAAGAGATCCAATCCTAATAATTTATCCCAAACAAGATTGTACTTCTGGCTCCAGGTTCCTTTCTTATCGAAAGTGAGAGAATAATGATCTCCATCATCGGCCATTTCCATCCACTTTACTGAATAATCCTTTGCAATCTTATAATATCTGGTTGCTTCTTCCGGCTTACCCAGTTGTTTCGCCATCTGTGCATAGGAAGCAATACCTACAATGGCTTTCATGGATAGGTTTACATTGCGCGCCAAATGCCCGGCAAAATCATCGGTGCACAATTGATTGGCGGGATCAAATCCATCTTTGACCAAGAACTCTACCCATTGGCTAAGGCTTTTCCAGTGTTTTAAACCGTAATCCGGTTTCTTTTCTGCTTTACAAATAGCTGCGGTAAGTATAATCATATTTCCTGCTTCTTCTACCGGCATATCTTCGGGATAGGTTTGTCCGTTGGCAATGGGATAAGTGCCTAAATCATGCGCAGGAAAAGGCCTGGTCCATTTACCACTTTCGCTATAATAAAAAATACCATTCAGCATTCCTTTCAATAAATCAGGATTATAAACAAGATATAATGGAGCAGACGGATATGTTACATCTACGGTATTAATTGATCCATTGCTGAAATTTTCCTTGGAAAGAAATAATATATCTCCTTGTGGACTTTTCGTGAGCTTGTGTGCAGCAATAGATTGCCGGTATGCCAGTACACAGAGTTTTGCGTAGTCCGTTCCTCCCGCCACGGACGCTTCTGCAAACATCTTTTTATCAAACTCGTCACAGCGGTTCTTTATACTTTTATATTGAACAAATGCCTGCTTTATTTCCCCTTCAATGGAATTTCCATTTAATGCCCACCAGGCTTTCCGGTTTTCATTAAAGTACTGAAGCGAATAAATATCGTCGTAAGCCAATACGATGCGGTACACAACCGGATCTTTACCCAGGCTTTTATAATAAAAATCGGAATTTAGCACGTCTTGTGAACCACTGCTCGCCGTTTCAAAAGACCGGCCGGTGGCTAAAAAACGTTTCAAAGCGCTGCCGGCATCTGAAATACTTTGAACAGCGGTATTCGACGCTGTGACTTCATATAAGTAGCCCCAATCAATCCGGGTGTCATCTCCTTTCTTTTTTAAGATACGCTGATCGAGGGTACCGCTCTTTAAAATAGATAACTGATCTTTTTCATACCATTCTGCTGAAACCGATTGTTTTGAATTATTCTTTGCCAAATTGGTGGATACCCCCAGGTATAAATTTGTTTCATGGGGTTTTCCATCGTTGGAATGAATAGTGATCGTTACATAAGAAACCGGCCTGCTCAGTAAATTAAGATCATCCAATAATAAGGGGGATAAAAAATTTAATTCGAGTTCCACCTCCCCGCAGGTGAACTGGTAAGTAGTTTGAGTGGCGGTCATAACTACTGATTGCTGAACGGCGCGATTTATTTCTTTCACCTGTTCCTTAATGCCTAATCCCGCATCTAACCACGCATAACCAGCTGTATTGATGCAATGCAACGCAATCAAATTGCGGCCTTTCTTCAACTTTTTTATTATTTCTTCTGGCATCGGATATTCCTTTACACTTCCGAGATAACAACCAGTGCAGCGGTATGCCAGTTCTTCATTGATATATACCTCCACATCGTCATCATGGCGCAACTGAAGAAAAAGTTTCCCGGCATTAATATTTTTTAGATCCGTTTCGCTTAACACGAAGTCTTTCCGCATCCATATTGCTTTCGATTTCCATTCCGTAACCGCGTCATTTTCCCAACCCGATCCGAATGCTGTTTTTCCCGCCTTCCATGTTTTCCCCTGGTAGCTTTCCTTCATCCAGTCATTGCCCGGGTCTTCCTCTGTGTATTTGCAATCATAAGGAATAGATTCACCCGCAGGCAATATACTTTTAACCGGCATTTCGGGCATGCCCATAAAATTATAGGCCTTTCCATCCACCCTGATTATTCCCAATATCGAGTGATCCTTTCCCGTCCAATGCTTCGTGGTAGACTCATTCAGTTTATCTCCAAAACTCCAGATACTGAAATAGGGATCGTGCGTGATGAGTGGATAGGCAGGAGCTTTGGTTACCTGGGAAAAGGAAATTAAAAATGAAAAATTAAGAATCAAAAATAAAGAAGTTCGTTTCATTACTGGTGGTTGTTAAATTATTGATGCGGTCCTGCTGGATACGGGATACGGGATATTGGATTTGAGATAAGGGATGCTGTATATGAGATTGCCTGATATTGTCAACCACCTTTCACTATTCAATATTGACAATTCACTATTTCGTTGAAAACTTATATACAGTCGTTTGTTTATAGGTTTCGTTGGGTTTTAAAATTGTATTCGGAAATTTTGGCTGATTAGGTGAATCGGGGAAGTGCTGCGTTTCCAGGCAAAGCCCCGCATGCTGTACATATTTCTTTCCTCCTTTACCTGTTAACGTTCCATCCAGGAAATTGCCAGTATAAAACTGAATGCCAGGTTCAGTGGTGTATACTTCCATATACCGCCCGCTGGCCGGATGATATAAGGCAGCAATCAACTCCGGTCCAATACCTTCCCGATGCAATACCCAGTTGTGATCGTACCCGCCGGCTACCTTCGATAAGTCTTTGCCAATTTTTTTCATCAAAGTAAAATCCATCGGAGTTCCTTTTACTTCTGAAAAAATACCGGTGGGTATAAGCTTATCATTGGCTGCGGTAAACTGTTCTGCTTTCAACATCAGTTCATGATCAAGAATTGTCGAATCGGTACCGGCAGATAAATTGAAATAACTGTGATTAGTTAAATTCACCGGGGTTGACTTATCGGTAGTAGCCGTATAATCAATCATAAGCTGATTATTCGAACCAAGGGTATAGGTAACTTCAATCTCCATATTTCCCGGGTATCCTTCTTCCCCATCCTTACTGTGATAATGTAAGGTAAGGCTGCTATCTCCCGGATTTGGTTTAGCGGCCCAGATAACTTTATCGAATCCTTTAATTCCACCGTGCAGGGTATTACCATTGTTATTGGCTGCCAATTTATAAACTTTGCCATCCAGCACAAATTTTGCCTTGGCGATCCGATTGGCATAACGGCCCACCAAACAACCCATATACGGATTGCCGGTTTGCAAATAACCGGCCAGCGAATCATAGCCGAGCACTACATCTCCGTTATTACCATTTTTATCTGGAACCAAAATATTGGTAACGGTTCCTCCGTAGTTAAGGATTTTTACCAACATTCCATTTAGATTGGTAAGGGTATACTGAATCACTTTTTCATTACCGATTGCTCCAAAGGGTTGCTCACGCATGGAATACGTTTTTTGTACACCGTTAACGGCGGAGTCTTTTGTTTCAGGAGTTTTACTGCTGCTATTATTATTACAGGAAGAAATAGCGAACAAGGTGCTGGCGCAAATGCTGGTTATTAAATACTTCATTTTTTCTTTATCTTTTTAAAACAAATAAAATCTTTTAGTTCCCTTATGCAGAGTAAAGGGAAACTTAATAATTAATTTTTACATCCTTAATTTTTGTTGGTAACCAAACCTGCATTTCGTTCTTGCCCCGGTTGGCCCACACATAATAAGGTATGGCTGTTATAGTTTTATTTTCCGTCTTAATTGAAATGCCATCAGCGCCTATTGTTACAACAGGTACAGAGGCCCGCAAAGATACAATCGGTTCATCCAATACTTTTTGATCAGCGAGGGTGAATGTAGTGGTTTCGGGTACGATAATATTCCAGGCTTTATTGTCATTATCGGCCCCCTCTATACAATATACTAACGGACCACGCTGGATAGCTACCCTATCCTCATCTTGTTTAATTTCTTTCCTGGCGGTCACCAATTGAGGGGTCATGTTAAATTCAAACTCTACTATATCCCCTTTCTTCCATTCCCGATTAAGCACCAGGTAACCATTTTCCTGTTCGTACACGGTCTCTTTGCTATTGACTTTTACCGGCATCAACGATTGCACGACGCTGAAGTTGGTAAAATAGGTGTCGCCCGGTACCGGCTGGGCACGCGACCAACCAGGTATTCTTACATATACCTTAAACTTTCCTTTTTTTACCGGGTCGATAGTTAATTTCACTTTCCCATCCCAGGGATAATTTGTTTGCTGTTTCAATAGAACATCGTTCTTTCCTATCATTTGCCTGGTTTCGCTTCCTACAAATAAATTAACCCAAATTCCATTTTCATTTTTTGCATAGATATAATCTCCCAACGAAGCAACCAATCGCGCAATATTGGCCGGGCAGCAGGCCGTGCCGAACCATTCCCTTCGCTGATGCTGGCCTCTTGATGCCAAAGGATTACCATAAAAGAACCGGTCGCCACTTAAACTCAATCCATCCAATGCCCCGTTGTATAAGCTTCGTTCCAGCACATCAATATATTTGCTTTCTCCTGTGAGCACATTCATGCGCTGGTTCCAGAAGACCATACCCACGGATGCGCAGGTTTCGCAATAAGCCTGCTCATTCGGTAAATCATAATCCTGGGAAAACCCTTCATTACTTCCGGCGGAGCCTATGCCTCCTGTTATATACATGTTACGAAACACCACATCTTCCCAAACCTTTTTCATTGCATTCATATATGCCGCATCACCAGTGAGCGCTGCTACATCGGCTGCACCGGTATACATATACATCGCGCGAACAGCATGACCGGTAATCTGAGTTTGTTCCTTTACGGGTAAAATATCCTGGGCATAGGCAGTATCTTTCCAATCGGTCCAGGTATATCCTTTGGCATTTCGATGCCCCCGTTCGCTCAATAACCAATTCGATAAATTGAGGTACTTATCATTTTTGGTGGTGCGGTATAATTTTACCAGGGCGAGTTCGAGTTCCTGGTGCCCGGTAACCCAATGTCTTTTGCCCGGTCCGAAGGTATTATCAAAATGATCGGCCCATTTCACGGCAACATCCAGGAATTTTCTTTTACCGGTTGCATTGAAATAGGCTACCGCCGCTTCAATCATATGGCCGCAATTATAATCCTCATGCATGCTCATATCGGTGTAGCGGTTCTGCGGTTCGTTCAACGTATAAAAAGTATTAAGATATCCATCGGGTTGTTGTGCCGCGGCAATCTTATCGATCCATTCGTCGCATTTCGCTTCCATTTCCTTGCTGGGATGATTCTTCAGTGAATACGCCATCGCCTCCAGGGCTTTGAAAACATCACTGTCGTCATAAAAAATTCCTTCATGCTTCTCTCCTTTTTTGCGGGCTACTTTCTCGAAGTTCTTTATTCTCGGAGTGGCTACTTCTGTTTGATAAATGCAGGCGGCTAATGTTTTGGTAGCTACTTTATCAATCTTTGGTTTCCAGAAATCATCAGTAACAGTAACCTGCGAAAAGTTAACCGGTTCCATTTTCAATATAGATTGCTGCGCATCGGCCGTAAAACCACCTGCCAGGAATCCAACCCCCAATAAAAAAAATTTCTTTTTATTTTTCATGCTGTGCATTTACATTGATAGTTTAATCCTTAATTGCGTAAATGAGTGCGGTGGAAAGGTGTAGGTAAAATTATCACCTGTTGTATTGATTGTTTTTTCTACTGCTTTTACTTTTTGTTCATTCACCGTATTCTCATCATTCAGATGGGCGCTGTTTATTTCATTGACAATTGCCTTTCCTGACAGTTTACCAAATTGATTGTTGATGGTAGTCTCAATGGCTTTATCCTGGTGACGGTTTACCACATTAATGATAAGTTCCTGGGTTTTATCGTTGTAAATATTCGATACATCGAGATAGGGAATTTGTTTGTAATCTCCGGCATCATACTTGTCGCACTGTACAAATGTTTCCAGGGATTGGCCATGACAATTCTTGGAAAAGAGCTGCAAGGGGTAGTAAATAGTCTGCATCCACAATTTATCGCCGGTGACCATCATGGGGGCAATAACATTTACGAGTTGCGCCATATTTGCCATTTTCACACTATTGGCGTGACGTAAAAAAGTATTCAGGTACATCGCCACTACCAGTACATCCTGCATATTATAATGTTCTTCCAGTTTTTGTTCATTACCGGCCCGGTACCAAACATTATACTCATCAAAAGCAATATAAATGGGCTTTTGCATCCGGTAACGCGTTCTTACTTCATTGATGAGTCCTTCGGTAATCTTTATGATATTCTCCACTCTGGTGGTAATGGCCATAAATTTATAGTGATCCTTATCATAATTGCCGGAATAATGGTGAAGAGAAATATAATCGATATGATCTCTTAAGGATGTTAATACCGTTCTGTTCCAGTCAACCCATTTATCATTATAGTTACTGCTGCCCGAAACAATCAATTTTATACTGTCGTCGCTCCACTTCATTAATTTGGCTGCTTCCAGGGCATACTTACTATAATCCTCCGCATTCTTATGTCCCATTTGCCATTCCCCATCCATTTCATTACCCAGTCCCCAGTACTTCACTTTGTATGGTTCGGGGTGCCCATTCCGGGCCCGGAGATCAGAATAATGTAATCCCACCGGCGCATTGCAATATTCTACCCAGTTTCTTGCTTCATCTAAACTACCCGTGCCCATATTCACACACATATAAGGTTCAACTCCGGCAAGGCTTGACCATTTTAAAAACTCGTCGGTACCAACCTGGTTCGTTTCTACATCGCCCCAGGCAAGATCTTTTCGTTTTGGTCTTTTATCCCTTGGGCCGATTCCATCTTCCCAATGATAGCCCGAAACAAAGTTTCCTCCCGGGTAACGTACATTGGTAACCCCTAAATTTTTGGTGGCGGCAATCACATCTTTCCGAAACCCATTGGCATCAGCCTGGGTGGAATTGGGTTCATATAAGCCACCATATATGCATCTTCCCAAATGTTCCGTGAAATTTCCATATATGTTTTTATCAATGTCGCCGATTTTTCTCTCCGCATCGATTTTGATCTTTGCTTTCAGATTTTGAGCAGTTGAACCTATAAAAACGATGAGTAAAGGGATAAAAAGGATTCTCTTCATGTCTTATATTTTGAATTTTATCTCGTTATTGCCCGACTAAATTGCTGAATTCCGCAACTTGGATTTTTCACCTCACCCCCGGCCCCTCTCCTTAAGGAGAGGGGGAAATGAAGGACCTTATTGAGTTCCAGTAACTTTTATCAGAAGGGTTTCTTTAATTTTTTTCAGATACTCTTCATTAATTTTTATAGATTCTTTCCGTACGAATATGATTTTATATTTTATATTTCTGCCCCTTCTTTCCTTTCAACTTCCAAACCTTTTTGTAATACCGAACCTCAAAGCCGCCATCAAAATCAGGAGTAATCAAAGCATTCAGCAATTTACCATCCTTCCAACAAATATCAACCGTAAATCCCCCCCTGGCTCTTAAGCCTCTAATATTCCCGGTTGGCCAGGCTTTGGGTAAAGCGGGCAATAAATTGATTGATCCCTCATGGCTTTGAAGTAACATTTCTGCAATGCCCGCCGCAGCGCCAAAATTTCCATCGATCTGGAAAGGAGGATGCGCGTCAAACAAATTCGGATAAGTACCCCCACCCGAATACTTCTCTTCGTTGGTTCTTCCGGGATAATAAGCAAGAATTTTTTTAATGGCATCATAGGCCATCTCTCCATCACGCAGCCTGGCCCACTGGCATATCTTCCATGCAATGGACCAACCCGTTCCATTGTTCGTTCTTATTTCAAGTGATTTTCGAACTGCCTCACTTAATTCAGGAGTTTGTTGTACATTAATTGAACGACCGGGATAATTGCCAAACAAATGAGATATATGCCGGTGTTTAGGATCCGTATCTTCCCAGTCATGATACCATTCCTGCAGGTTCCCTTTCTTTCCAACCTGGTAAGGATGCAATTGCTGTAGCGAATTTTCTATTTGTTGCCGAAAGATCTCATCTGTCCGGAGAATTTTAGATGATTCAATCACGTAGTAAAACAATTCGCGTATCATGGCCAAATCGGCTGTGCCTCCGTAAAAAGTGGCCCCGGTATATCCCTTATCAGTTATATAAGTATTCTCAGGAGAGGTACAGGGCGCCGTTACCAGCAGTCCTTTTTTATCCTTTGTCAGAAATTCATTACAGAACTCAGCTGCTCCTTTTAATATTGGATATGCCGTTAACCGGAGAAAGTTGGTATCCCGCGTAAAGGCAAAATGTTCCCATACATGCGTACTCATCCAGGCCGCCCCCATTGTCCAGTTGGCCCATACGGGATCGCCTTCCCCAAAATCACCTACGGGGTTAGTCATGGCCCATATATCTGAATTATGATGCATAACCCAACCGTTGCAGTTATAATAGGTTTTGGCCGTTATCCTCCCATTCTTTTCCAGGTTGCCAATAAACTGCAGTAATGGTTGGTGCATTTCAGAAAGATTGGTTACTTCTGCCGGCCAGTAATTCATTTCGGCATTAATATTCGTCGTATAATTACTGCTCCAGGGTGGACGAACATGCTCGTTCCATATTCCCTGGAGATTCATCGGAACTTCATTCGTACGGGAAGCGCTGATCATTAAATACCGGGCAAACTGAAAATATAATGCTGCCAGTTCATTATCTTTTTCTCCGGCGGTGAATTTCTTCAATCGTTCATTTACGGGCAACGAACTAGTTGCCGCCTTTCCGAGGTCAATAGAAACCCGGTCGAAATATTTCCGGAAATCATTTACATGCTGCTGTTTCAGCATTTCATAATTATTGAGAGAAGCCAGGGCAATATTTGCTTTGGCAGTGGTTTTTTCATTTTTGCCATTGGTGCCCGGGTTCTTATCAAACCCATTAAAACTGGTAGTAACCGAAACAAGCAGCACCGCACTGCTTGCATTTTGGATACTCACGCTCGTATCGGTGGAAATAACTTTACCATCCGTTTGTTGAATGGCCACCATTACATAAAAACGCATGCTGTTTACCGAATCGTACATTACTGCATTGGGCAAATTACCCCGGTAGCTGGGCTCGGCCCGTGAAGGAGCAATTCCCGAAAACAGCAATTGATTATTGCTGGTATGTACCTTGTATTGCAATTGGCTATTGGCCCGCAAGGTGAAACTTAATCTTTCCCTTCCTGCAGCAGAAAGTTTCATAACCATTACCTGGGCCGGGTGCGAAACAAAACTTTCCCGGGTAAATAATGTGTTGTTATATCTGTATTGAACCAGCGCCGTGGCCTGCTGGATGTTCAGTATTCTCTTGTACTCAGTAATATTTTTATGCCCGAAATCGATCAGCAGATTTCCAATGGGAGCATAAGAATCCGAAAATTTCCCTTGCATAAAATGCATTAAACTATCGGCGGCTTTGTAATCTTCTTTAAAAAGTGCTTCTCTCACTTTGGGCAGATAGGATTTTGCTTCGGGATTCATATTGGGATCTGTGGGACCACCTGCCCAGAAGCTTGCTTCATTTAATGATATTCTTTCTGTAATTGTTCCTCCATAAACCATCGCCCCCACCCGGCCATTTCCCAATGGAAAAGCTTCTTCAAATACCTGGGCGGGCTCATTAAACCAGATCTTATTTTTTGGTTGGGAATAAAGCGTACTCCAGCTGATTAGTATTATTGCCAGGAAAGTCGTTTTGTTTTTCATTGAAAATTCTTTTAATAGGATATTTTATATATTCCATACAAGCTTTCATTTCCTTTTTCACGAATCGGAGATTTGTGTTACCTCCCGGGATGCAGTCTTATTACCTATTGAATCATGATTCATGAATAGAAATTGATTAAAAATATACAATAGCGAATTATTGCTTTATTTCTAACACTACTACCGATCCAGGGGGTAAGGTTAGTTTCAACTCCCCACCCGAAACCATCGCTCCGTTGTACGCAAGGGGCTTTATTTTTTCGGGACTTTCAAATGTATTATGATCCTGTAGCTTTGGGGAAGATAAAATCCGGCCCGAAACGGCTCCCGGTTTTATTCCCCTTATAGCAATGGATACCTCCTGGTTTTTATTGGCATCTATATTTACTAAAGAAATATGAATGAGTTTATTTGAATCCACCGACGCTGAAACAGAAACCGCTTTCAGATTTTCTTTGTTTAGTGTGTAATTATTGCAGCTAGATGACAAGGGTAACAGCGTTGCATTTTGATGCACGTTAAACATTTCCATTACATGGTAGGTAGGCGTTAGAATTATTTTTTCTTCCTTCGTTAGTATTACGGCCTGCAACACATTAACCGTTTGGGCGAGGTTGGCCATCCGCACGCGGTCGCAATGATTATTGAAAATATTTAAGGTAACACCTGCAATCATGGCATCGCGCATAGTATTCTGCTGGTATAGAAAACTCTCATTAGTGCCCGGTTCCACATTGTACCATCCTCCCCATTCGTCTACTACGAGGGCTACTTTTTTGTGTGGATCATATTTGTCCATTATGGTGGAGTGACGGGTAACCAGTTCCTCCATCATCAGCGCCCGTTTCATAGTTGTAAAATATTCCTCCTCGGTAAACTGCGTGGCTGAACTTTTTTTATTCCAGTCGATGACCGAATAATGATGTAAGGCGATTCCTTCCAGCATTCCTGATGGAATATCGCGCATTAAAACTTCGGTCCAGTTATAGTCTGTTGAATTGGCACCAGAAGCTATCCGGAAGATATGTTCGTTGTTATCCCACTCGGTCAGGAAGGTGGCATATTGCCGGTAGATATTTGCATAATACTCGGGTTTCATATTTCCTCCACAACCCCAGGCTTCATTTCCAATTCCCCAGAATTTTACATGCCAGGGTTCTTTTCTTCCGTTCTGTTCGCGTAACAACGGCATAGGACTGCTCCCTTCTTTGTGATTTACATATTTTACCCAGTCTGCCAATTCCTGTACCGTACCACTGCCTACATTACCGGATAGATAAGGAGATGCCCCGATCGCTTCACACATATTCAGGAAATCATGCGTGCCGAAACTATTATTTTCGGTAACCCCTCCCCACCAAACATTCAGCATGGATGGTCGTTTATCTTTAGGACCGATTCCATCTTTCCAATGATAGGTATCTGCAAAACAACCCCCGGGCCATCGAAGATTAGGGACTTTAAGTTTTTTCAAGGCATCTATGATATCCAGTCGTACCCCGTCTTTATTGGGAATCTTTTTATTTCCTTCTCCCACATAAAAGCCTTCATAAATACAACGACCCAGGTGTTCGGCGAAATGTCCATAGATATTACTATTAATTACATTTTTACCCTGGTCAGCATTTACTATTATAACATTTTGCCCACTTGATTTAATACCGGCTAACAAAAGAAGGCTTATTATTATTTTATGCATTGTGTTTATTATTTACAAATAGAATAAAAAATTGATCCAGGTTACACCACCTGGAACCCATAGGCATAAGGATCATCATCCTTATCAATAGAAATAGTATTATATCCATAAATCTTGGCCCAGCCTTCAATACCTGGTCGAATAGCCGGTTTGGCGCCAACAGTTGTCACCTCTTCTATTGTTCCAATGAATTTACTGCCAATAATACTTTCATGAATGAATCGATCTCCTATTTTTAATAATCCTTTAGTATACCATTGCGCCATCCTGGCGCTGGTTCCGGTACCACAGGGACTTCTGTCAATTGCTTTATCTCCATAAAATACCGCATTACGCGCGGTGGAAGTTTTATCTAATACGGCGCCCGTCCATAGTATATGACTGCATCCGTTTATAGTAGCATCTTCGGGGTGCACGAACGGGTATTTCGCATTGATGGTCTTTCTTAATTCTCTTGCCCATGCAATTAATTTATCGGCCGGGTAATGTTCCAACCCTTTAAAATTCTTTTGAACATCTACAATAGCATAAAAATTTCCCCCATACGAAACATCGAAAACCAATTCACCTAATCCGGGACAATCAGCCGTTAATTCGGTTGAAGCAAGGTAGGAAGCAACGTTGGTGAGTTTAACGCTTTCAATCTTCAACTGGGGAGTTTCATTAAACCTCCCCTTCGGGGAGGTTTGGAGGGGCTTATATTCAATCATCACTAATCCTGCGGGAGCCTCCATTCTAATAATACCCGGAGTTTTTGGTTGAATAAGTCCTTCTTCAATGGCAATAGTTATCGTGCCGATTGTGCCATGCCCGCACATCGGCAAGCATCCACTTGTTTCAATAAATAATACGGCCATATCATTCTGCGGATCGTGCGGTGGATACAGAATACTTCCACTCATCATATCATGCCCACGGGGTTCAAACATCAGGCCTTTCCTGATCCAATCAAATTCTTTTAAAAAATGCTGGCGCTTCTCACTCATGGTATTCCCTTCCAGCGCAGGCCCCCCTTCTGCCACCAATCGAACGGGATTACCACATGTGTGCGCATCCACGCAATGAAAGGTGAATCCACCAAAACGGTTGAGTGTGGAATTGGGATACTTTTTTATGATTGGATTCTGTTTCATAATGATTCCTTATTATTGTTGCAATGCACCGCCATACTTTTATGTTCTACTTCAGCAGGTTCAAATCATCCAGTATATATACTCCTCTCCCATAAGTACCTGCTACCAGTTTCTTATCCCGGGGATGAATAAACATATCATTTACTGAAACAGCAACAGGCATATTTCCATTGGCGGCTAACCAGGATTTACCAGCATTTTTACTGATATACACACCCATATCCGTTCCGCAAAACAATACATTATTTCTATCCGGATGTTCAATGATTACATTTACCGGGGAAGATGGAAGGTTTCCTGCAATGGGTCTCCAGGTAATGCCACTGTTTTCAGATACATACAGGTAGGCTGTATTGTTGTCCTGCCTGCGATCGTTCAATACTATATATACCCGTGATGGGCTATAACGGGAGGGCGTAATTTTAATTACATGCTTATTAACTGGTAGTCCCTTTGTTATTTCTTTCCATTGACTTCCATCATTTGTTGTAAGCCATACGCGACCATCATCTGTACCTGCAAATATGATTCCTGGTTTGTTTCCTTCGGCAATAGCTGTAATGGCCTGGTGATAGATGAGGTAGGGATATACACCCATTTTAGCTTTATTGTTATAAGAAAGATCAGGACTTATTTGTTTCCAGGTTTCGCCTGCATCTTCTGATTTATACAAATGCTGGAGACCATGATACAATATATTGTTATTGAATTTGGAAAGAAGTGTTCCCGCCAGCCATTCTCCCCGTAGGGAATCAACACGACCCACATCAAAAGTAGAGAGATGTTTTTCAGCAATACTATCGGGTAAACTCATATCGGTGCGCATCAGGCGGCCATAGTAGGTACTGGAATAAACAATATTTTTATTTTGAGGGTCTACCTGTATTTGTGTTCCTTCTCCACCGGGGGCTTGCATCCAATGGCGGACTGATGAATCCTGAGGCTGGCCATAGGTATTCATACTATTTCCACTCATCGTTCCCTCATCCTGCACCGCACCAAAAATATTGAAGGGGGTTTCCATATCGTACGTAACGGTATAGAATTGCGTGGTAGGAAGTTCATCAAAGAAATTCTTCCAGATTTTTCCGCCATCAAAGGTTGTACTGACTCCTCCGTCATTTCCTAAGATGATTCTGTTGGGGTCTTCCTTGTCAAACCAAAGGGCGTGGTTATCGCCGTGTATGTTTTCGCTTTTTTTGTCGGAGGGTCGAAACATCTTCCAAGTTTTGCCGCCGTCTTCCGATTTACCCATTGATACCCCCAATGCATAAATCTCATTTTCATTTTTGGGGTTGACTCTTATCTGGCTGAACACCCAGCCATAAGTTCCAGAAAAAGGACGGAAGAAATCATGCACCTCTCCCATTTTTTCCCAACTTTCTCCTTTATCAGCACTCCGGTAAATAGCTCCTCCTATCACTACCTTTTGAACTTTTCTCTCGTAGCTATCGGTTTCTCCGGGGCGCGGATCTCTTTTCTTATTGTGATCATCAACGAATGCATATAGAATGTTTGGATTAGACTGGCTAACAGCCAAACCAATTCTTCCGGTGGATTTGGTATCCGGCAAACCAGCAGCGATTATCTTCCATGTTTTACCTCCATCTGTTGTTTTATATAAATGATCGCCCTCTTCCGGCATCGGATCGCTCCATCTTTTTCGAATCCGGTTCCACATGCTAGCGTATAGTATGCTGGGATCGGAAGGATCCATTACCAGGTCGATGCACCCGCTTTTTTCATCAACATATAAAATTTGTTTCCAGGTCTTGCCGCCATCCCGGGTCATGTAAACGCCGCGATCTTTGTTATAAGTCCATTCATTTCCACTGGCAGCCACATAAACTATGTTTGCATCATTTGGATGAATCACTACCCTGGCAATCGTTCCGGTGTTTTCTAACCCGATATGTTTAAAAGATTTTCCGCCATCAGTCGTTTTGTACATGCCAATGCCCGGCAAAGAGGCCCTGAAGATATTTGCTTCCCCTGTTCCTGCATATAATACATTGTTGTCAGAAGGTGCCAATGCGATATTGCCGATAGATAGGGTGGCTTCTTTGTCGAATAATGATTTCCAGTGTATACCCGCATCTTCGGTCTTCCACAAACCACTGGTGGCAAAAGCCGCGTATATAATATTGGGATTGCCTGTAATTCCCACTACATCAGTGCTGCGCCCGCTGGTATTGTTAGGGCCGGTTAGCCGCCATTTCAGATTCTTATATGGCGACTGTTTCAACAACTGAACCTGTTGTTGGTAGGCGGTTAATTTTTGAGTGCCCGTGGTTTGGGCGCTTACCGGCAGCAGGTTACCCATTATTGTTGCAAACGCAACTACTTTAACCAAAACAAAAAGTCTTCTCATGATGCTGATTTATTAAATTTGTTTACATTTTTGCGATATGGAAAACTACGGGAAAATATTATTGATTGCGATGCCTGCTTTCCTGATCCTGGTATTATTCGAAAAATGGGTTGGCTGGAGAAAGGGATTTGATACCGTAAGGAATATGGATATGATCTCGAGCCTGAGTTCGGGCATTACCAATGTTACCAAGGATGTATTGGGGTTAAGCATGGCTATTCTTAGTTATGATTGGCTGGTGAATCATTTTGCTGTCATACATATTCAGTCATCTGTTTGGTTATATGTTATTGCTTTCCTGGTATTAGACTTTGCCGGGTATTGGGTACACCGGATTGCGCATGTGTATAATCTTTTCTGGAATAACCATATTATCCATCACAGCAGCGAAGAATTTAATTTGGCCTGTGCATTGCGACAAAGCATCTCCAGCATCATTAAGATATTTGCCATCTTTTTATTACCCGCAGCCCTCCTGGGGGTTCCTGTTTCCGTAATCGCTATTGTTGCCCCGCTTCATTTATTCGCTCAATTCTGGTATCATACCAGGCATATTAATAAAATGGGATTCCTGGAAAAAATTATTGTTACTCCTTCTCATCATCGCGTACATCATGCTATTAATCCTGAATATATAGATAAGAACTATTCCCAGATTTTTATTTTTTGGGATAAACTCTTTGGCACCTTCCAGGAAGAGTTACCAAACATTCCCCCGGTATATGGAATTACCCGACCGGTACATACCTGGAACCCGATTAAAATAAACTTTCAGCATTTATGGTTGCTCATTAAAGATGCCTGGAGAACTAATAGCCTAAGAGATAAGTTCCGTATCTGGCTGATGCCAACGGGCTGGAGGCCCGCCGATGTAGCGGAAAAATATCCAACGCATAAAATTACCGACGTATACCATTTTGATAAGTATGATACAAAGGCTTCTCCTGGTTTATATGCGTGGAGCTGGATTCAAATTACCATTACGCTCCTGTTCGTAAGCTATCTTTTTGGCAATATCGCGATCATAAACAAATTAAATTCCGGTTATATATATGTGTATGGATTATTTGTTTTTTTAAGTGTGAATGCTTTTACTGATCTGATGGATCGCAATCGCTCAGCCATCGCCTGGGAAAGCATCAAAAATATTATGGGCGCTGGCATCATAGCATATACCGGCGATTGGTTTGGCATCAATCAATGGCAACCCGGCCTTTCCTATCTGCTCATTGCCTATTTTATACTCTCTACATTTGTTGCCGCCTGGTTTACTTTCCAGCACAGCAGGGAAGATCAGCAGGTAACGGTTTCCATATAGTGTCAAAGAACTTTATTTAATGTGCAAATGTGTAAATGTGCAAATGTGCAAATTCTTGCGGAATCATCATTTCCGATTAATTGTATTTCTTAATTATTCGGGAATTAAAAAGTGGAAAGAATTCGCACATTAATTATTCGCCCACTAAATATTATCTCTCCTCATTTCACTATTTACCATTCTCCATAAACCTAAACGATTTTCATTTCTTAATTCTTCCGGTAATAAATTATCTGGCCAGTTTTGAAAAGCAATGGGCCGGGCAAATCTTTTTATACCATCTGCCCCCACGCTGGTAAATCGTGCATCGGTTGTAGCGGGAAATGGTCCGCCATGATGCATGCTTAGACATACCTCAACCCCGGTAGGTACACTATTTAATATAAATCGTCCACAAATATTTTTTACAGCCTCTATCAACTCTTTATTATTTACTATATCATTTTCAGTCGCCATTAATGTGGAAGTAAGTTGTCCTTCGAGGTGAGTAGCCACTTCAATCATTTCCTTCATGTCTTTACAGCGGATAATTATCGAATAAGGCCCGAATACCTCCTGGTGCAATACCGGGTTGTTTAAGAATGCCTGTCCGCTGGCTGTAGCAATAGTGGGCGAACCCGTCAGATCGGGACGATCAGACGGAGTTTCCGACTCCGCCACCAAATGCACTTCTTCCTGGAGCAAAGCAGCCGTTCTTTTATCCGAATATGCTTTTGAAATACCCGGATGCAACATTACGCCTGGTGGAATTTGCTGAATGGCTTTGCCCAGGTCATGGATAAATGTTTTCAAACCTTCACTTTCAATGGCTATGATTAACCCGGGGTTGGTGCAAAATTGCCCCACTCCCAGCGTAATCGAACCGGCGTAATTTTTTGCGATTTCAGGAGCATCCTTACTCAGTTTCTCCGGCATCAGGAAAACGGGGTTCACACTTCCCATTTCTGCAAATACAGGAATCGGTTCATTTCTTTTATTGGCCCAGTCGAATAAGGCTTTCCCTCCTAAAAAGGAACCGGTAAAGCCAACTGCCTTGCTGTGCTCATGGGTTACTAACGCTTTACCTACTTCAAAGGAGGCTCCATGAAGATGCGCAAAAATTCCCTTAGGCATATTACAACTGATAGCTGCTTTATTTATAGCCTCCGCCACCATTTGAGAAGTTCGGGCATGCGCCGGATGAGCTTTTACAATTACCGGGCAACCGGCTGCCAACGCACAGGCTGTGTCACCTCCCGCCGTTGAATATGCGAACGGAAAATTCGAGGCACCAAATACTACCACGGGTCCTAATGGAACCAACATTTTTCGGATATCAGGCTTGGGTGGATTCTTATCCGGAATAGCCGTATCAATTCTTGCCTCCAGCCATTCGCCTTTTTCACAAGCGGCGGCATATTGATTCATTTGAAAAATAGTACGTCCTCTTTCATTGCGCAGCCTGGTTTCGGGAAGATTGGTTTCCTGCATGGCCACCGTTATAAGATCATCACCACAAGTTTCGATCTCCCGCGCAATAGCCCGCATGAATCCGGCTCGTTGTTTCAAACTCATAGTTCGATATATATGAAAGGCGCTCCATGCTTCTTTCATCGTTTCATTTACCTGTTCAATAGTTGCGTCTGTAAACATCTTTTATTATTTACCCGGGTCACTGAATTTTTTCGAGGCATCCTCAATTATAAGCACCCAGTCATTTTCATAACCAGTAGTGGGTGCGGTGGCCGTAATTGATTTATTATAGTTTAAGATGCCTGACTGATGAGCCTTTCCATTTTTAGGATCAAACCACCAGATGCGAAGTTGGCTACTGTTAATAGCTTCTGTTTGAACAATTATTTCTTTTCCAACGGGAAGATAGACCATAATAAAACTACTATCTCCATCTCTAAAGGCAGATATATATTCCCCTTTCTCACCTTGCCCCTTAAGCAATAATGATTGATCAGGAATTCTATTTAGAAAGGGCCTCGATTCAATTAGTCTTCGCAAATAACCGACCTGGTAGGCACCGGGGCGGTCGATGGCCTGGGTCCAATACCGATCTGCATAATTAATAACTTCTTCCCGCCTGCTCCAGAACTGCCAAACGGCATGATGGCCATAAGTAACACCGCAGGCGCCCGAAAAAACAGAACGATAGCATTGTTTACGAACATCGTATTCGCGGAAATAACCATTCGCCGGATTCCATTTGGGCCAGGGGTTCACAGGGTGGTCTTCATAGTTAGGTTCTGAATCTAATGTGGGCTTTACCGGAATCAGCGCACGATCTCTTTCAATCCATTTCCAAACGGGTACATCATGTCCACTGCCGTGACCACTTTGCATCATATTAATATCCATCCAATCTTCCTTGTGCAGGTCGAAGGATGTAGAACGCTCCCCTCCGGATATATGATAAGAAAAAATGGCTTTGCCTTTGGTGCCTTGCTTTATTCCTTTAGCCATTGCTCTCCATACTGGCCGCCAGTCGCTGGAATCATTGGTAGCCGGACGATCGCCTCCCAGTATCCAGATAATATTAGGATAAGAACCATATCGTTTTCCAATATATAATCCATACTTAAAGGCATTGCTTTCCTTAAAAACCACCGGCCCCTCTCCCCAAAGCTTTGTTACTTTATCACCCCAGGTAGGTAGTAATCCCATGAACATATTTTTCTTCAATGCTTCTTTTACCGTCCAATCTATCAATTCAAAATACTTTTCATTTGGTTTCTCCGGATCCAGGTTTATAAAAGGTACTTGCCCGTATCGGTTCGGCTTGCGCAATCCGTCAAACTCTGCCAGCACTACTGCCTGAATTACATTGAAACCTTTTTTGCTCCTGTTATCAAGATAGTTAGCAATTTCATCCTTGTTCAAACGGTGAAATAATTCCCAGCCCGTATCACCCAGCCAGAAAAAAGGATATCCATCTTCAAACTGAAGGTAATGACCATTCTTTGAGACCTGCAACCGGCCGTGCTTCCAACTGCTTTGGGCAAAGGAAGTTATTGAGGGGAGCAATAACAAAAAAAGGAATACTCTAAACATAGCACGATTTTATCTACAAGTTAAGATAATCGGGTAATACCGGTCTTGATGCTAACCCGGTATTGATGATCTTAAGAACTTTTTCTCTCTCTTCCCCAATTAATGGCAAACGTGGGGCCCTTACCTGTTCGCTTCCGATCCCTGTTTTTTCCGCGGCTAATTTAATATACTGAACCAGTTTGGATTGAATATCCAGTTCCAGCAAAGGCATGAACCACCGGTAGATTTTTGCCGCTTCTTCTATACGACCGGCTTTTAC
>JANMBO010000050.1:0-6285 GCA_031360425.1 Chitinophagaceae bacterium
CCAGCGTAGAGATGCTTGTAGGTCACCAGTCGCACGAGCGGAACTTCCTTGATGGCCACGGTCACCGGCTGACTCAGTGTCAGGTCCGGTGCCAGCAGCTCGGTGCTCAAGGGCGGCAGATCTGCGGGAGCATCGGGCGTGGTGCCGACATTTGTTTTCATATCGGTAAAAGTATAGGTCTTGGTGCTATTGTTGGTAACAGCGGCCTTCACTAAACCGATAGAATCAAACAGGGATCCACTAACCGATCTTTCCACGATAAAATATTTATTGTTTAATTCGCTGGTCGTTTTCCAGCGCAGGGTCGATTGGCCATTATTGAGTTCGCCAGTAAAGCTGATCAGTTGAACCGGCAATGAACTGGCTACCGTTAAGGTAACATCATCCACAATAACACCCAGGGTAGTTGAATTATTATAACTGGTAAATTGAACTACAATGATATTGTCAGTTGAACTGGAGGGTATTGTAAAAGTCAATACCTCATCAGTAAATGCAAAAGTAGTATTGGTGTATATTTTATTGTTGTTCAAATAAGAGGTACCTGTTACATCACCAATAACATCAACGGTAATACCCGGGTTGGCTGGAGTTCCCCCGCTTCTTCTTCTACTGGCTTTGAAAGTAAGTTGGTATACTTTTCCGACGGCAATGCCAATTTTTTGACGCAAACCGGCCGAATTATCAATTTCGGCAGTTTGATTTGTTTTGGATACACCTCCGTAGGTCTTTTCCGTATTAATTTCCACCAGCATACCATTAACATTCCAGGGAGTAGTTCCTGAATTAAAATCTGAGTTGCTTATGAGGTTTTGACCCCTGGAAAAAATGGGTATCAGCATTAAAAATGCCATACCAATGACAAGGTTGGTTTTTTTGGGTTTTAAAATTGTTTTCATACGTTTCGGATTTAATTACATATGGGTGATTGCTATCCACGTGCCAAAACAGTAAGAGTTGATCCTGAGCAATTAATGGGAATGTCATAAATCCCGATTTTCCCTTTCAGGGAATGGGCTTCCCAAAAAGAAATCCTATTTTTAAGCCTGACACTATATGTCAGTTATGAAATGTTCCTATCGTTCGTTCAACCTGCCCTTTATTCACCCCTTCACTATTTCTAAGGGAACTAAAACTCACCAGCCCTCCTTGGTAGTGGTGTTGGAACATATGGGGGTTAAAGGCTATGGAGAATCTCCTGCCATTAGCTATTACAATATTACTGTCGAAAAAATGGTCGAAGATCTGGAACGGAAGAAGATATTCGTGGAGAAGTTCGCCTTTACTGATCCGGAGCGGTACTGGCATTACCTGCATCATTTAATACCTTCTAACCCGTTCCTCGTTTGTGCATTAGATATAGCGGCGTGGGATTTATTTGGAAAACTGCGCAAGCAATCCTTGTCTTCTCTTTGGGGGTATAAAATGGATAATATTCCATTTACCGATTATACTATAGGAATTGATACTATTGATAAGATGATAGACAAGATAAAGGAGAAACCCTGGCCCATTTATAAAATAAAAGTAGGCGTGCCAGGTGATTTGGAAATGATATCCGCTCTTCGCCAACATTCCGATGCGGTATTTAGGGTAGATGCGAATGCCGGGTGGACCTTAGAAGAAGCCATGGAGAAAATTCCAGTATTGAAGGAGTTGGGAGTGGAGTTGGTTGAACAACCCCTGGCTAAAGATAATTGGGAAGGAATGAAAGCGTTGTATGAGCAATCTCCTCTACCGCTTTTTGCCGATGAATCCTGTGTTTTTGAACAGGATGTAGAAAAATGTAAGGATCATTTTCATGGAATCAATATCAAGCTTACCAAATGCAGCGGTATCACTCCGGCGCTTCGGATGATTAAACGAGCCAGGGAACTGGAATTGAAAATTATGATTGGATGCATGAATGAAAGTACCATCGGATCAGCCGCAATTGCTCATCTCGCACCCATGTCCGATTATATTGATATGGATGGCCCCTTACTGTTAGCAGAAGATATTGCTTTGGGGTTGACATTTGATTATGGAAAAGTAGTTGTTTCCCGTAAGCCTGGGTTAGGTATTGATTTTATTGGAAAAGAGTAAATCTTTAATTTTATGGGAAATTAATACGGGATGTAGCGCAGCCCGGTAGCGCACTACGTTCGGGACGTAGGGGTCGCAAGTTCGAATCTTGTCATCCCGACATGTCCGCCGAAGCATTTGCTCAGGCGGGCTTTTTATTTTGAAATAATTATGGCAAAACCGCTTATAAAATGCAGGATCGTATTTCATGGATTTCTGCTCTGCGGTGTCTGACAGGAAACCGTTAAGTAACAGAAATTCTTAGCAGCGAAGCAACATTTAATAATTTCTTTCCCCATATTCTTGCAATAGTTTCTTGGTTGGGCCATGGTCGTATTAAAAGCGCAGTTTTGGCTAAAACTGTGCTTGAACTCCGAACAAGAGTCGAACGAGACCCGAACAAGGCCGGGAAGTACCACACACAATTGGTCAGGCTAAATGTTCAGGCGCTTTTTGATCGCCCAATAGCATTTAATAAAGAATATTAAAAACTTCTTTGTCCAAATCAGCTTGCATCTTTAGCTGACATGGGCTGGCCATTTCCTCAATATATAAACGTCATTTTGCCGGACGGAATGCAATTTTCTTCTCAAATTCTATATAAAATACCATTGCTGCCTATTATCCGTTAGATATAGGTTTGAGGGGTACAATAATGGATTAGGCATTAAGACCTTATATACCTTAACAATATTTTGCCGGGCGGTTGCTTTTAAATCAGGGATTATTGTTGGATTTTGGTTCAGCTCTTTTTACGTAATGTTCTTGTCTTACCAAATTAGTACTCATTAAAAAAAACCCTATGTCAAAATTTTTACTTAGAAATATTTGGTTTGTTATTTTAATAATCTCCTGTTCCCCTTCATCCCGTAAAGGGGTAAGCAGAAGTAACAACAGCAATTCTATCAACAGCCCTGAGTCTGCTACAATTGGTTTAGGTGTTAATGATACCACCAATAATTTTATTGAGCATTTCCTGGCTGGTAAGAAACCGCTTTCCTTAATGGAATTACCGCAATCGCAAGATGGCGGATTCGTTTTATCTCCTGGATATTATGAGGCAGATTTTAAAAGTTATTGCCTGCAGCCTGGAACACCTGATCCTTCTGCTAGGGATGCTTATTTGCAGGCGCCCTTAACAGGCTACCGGAAAGATATCATTGAAAGTATTTTACGTAACTCCCAGGAGAAGACCTACCTCGATCAGAAAAACATACAGCTATTATTATGGTCGGTAGTCAGCGGTTCTAATTTTAATAGACTTTCACCTGCGGTAAAGACAACAGCGAACCAATTATTGTCACCCAAACAGCTTTTTGAATTAAAGGGTGGAGTGATGGGTGTTGTCAAAACCTTGTCTATAGCATTTCCTTCGGGCAACAATAATTTGCAGAAACTGTTTGAGATGGGTACTGGATCCTACGAAACGTTTGAACGCATAGCGGTGTTGCGTCAGCCCTCTAAGATTCGTCGGCCAGATTTAAAGAGAGACCAATGGTACAAGCAGGAGGAAGGTTATTATCTGAGGTATTTTCCGGAAAGTTACCAGCGCGTGCGTGTACAGGTATACGTACCCGATGGAAGTGTTGACACGTCTGGTAGCCATATCCTATTTGATCCGGTAAGCAAGGTGGTTTTTCCGGCCAATTCCAACGCGCAACGTTTGGGAATCGGGGCTCCGGTAATTGAAATTGTGCGGGCGATCATTAAGGTGCAGAAAGGCCCGGGAGATATAAAGAAACTGCCCCCGAATAATAAGACGGGAAAAGCGGGTACAATGAAATAGCGAAAGTAAGAAGCAACAATCTATAGGAATTTCATTCTTTAGTTTGTAAATAGGTCGCTAATTTCTCTGATTTATAGACCCATGTTCTTCTTATATTAATGTTAGAATATTAAGTATAATATACAAACAATCAAATCCTGTATAGACGAATGTGAGAAAAAATGGAGCATAAAGCGGGTGTATTAATCATGCGGTCATTTTGGATTTGAACTTAATTTTTAAGAAAGCAGGATATTCAAAACATTTATAAAATACCCACAAAGTAGTATTGTTTTATTTTTGATAAAGATTATCTTTATTATCTGTTCAAAAATCAGGGAACATGTTTAGATAGGTTTGACCTTGTGAAAGCTATAAACCTTTATCTATGGCATACGTTCCAATAAACTTTGTTCTGTGTCTGTCTACCTTTGCAGAAGTAATCCCTCCTTTCTGCTTTAACTCCCTAATAATACCCGCACACTGTTTGGAAGGCTTTGAAGAAATCAATCGAAAGAAAAGATTTATTCGGAAAGTTAACTAATGCCTTGTTGGTCTTTTTTATCCATACCTCCACTAAAATATTACCCTGTACCGGGATGAACTAAACGGAGTAAGCCGAAAATCTGATCAAAGAGTAGGCAATTTAATTAAACTCTAATGGCAAAATCAAAAACAACCATAAATCGTCAAAGTTTGAGTAAGCAGCCTCATCGTGATTTTGGACACCTGGTAATGGAAAATCTTCCGATTCTCTCCCGCTCAATGACTTTTTCTAAAATGCTTCAAATGGATAAATCATTGGCATCCATCCTTAAAAAATGGTATTGGTTTTTTCCTCCACTTTGTCACAGGAAAGATCAATCCGCGCTTACCGAAAACGAAAAATCCAGGTATATCTGCGCCTTCAATATGGTAAACAGCGATGGTACACTGGGGCAACTGGTAGACCTTCATGCGGGCAGTTATATGCAACACACAAATCTCCGGCTGCTTCCCTGGCATCGAATATTCCTTTTATTATTTGAAGAAGCTTTGCACAACTATCATCCGGATGTTTGTATTCCTTATTGGGATTGGACCAAGCCGGAAGAACAACATTTCCCCGATTGGCTTACTGGCATTTTACCTACTGTTCATACTCCCACCCGCACTATCAACGTCATCCGCAGCCCGGGCGCCGAGAGTTGGCTATCCGGAATTGTTTCAGGTGCCCCATCAGCGATGACACAAACCAGTTATGATGCATTTTCTTCACCCATCAATGGAATTCATGGAGGAGTACATATTTGGGTAGGAGGTACTATGAGTGATGCTGGTGTTTCGCCGGCCGACCCTGTTTTCTGGATGCATCATGCCAACCTCGACCGTTTGTGGTGGATTTGGTATAATAGCCCTTCTGGTAATCACCAGAACCCGGTTATACCAGGCCAGATTTCTCCATGGACGTATACAGAAGCCGACACCAGAAATATTATTTCATTAGGATACCAATACGTGTAACCGAACCCGTAAAAGTGCCTTCTATACTATTTGTAATACGGAAAAAGCCGAAAATCCGATCATAGAGTAGGCAACCTAAAACTTATCTTATGCCAGAAGTTTGGATTCAACTGGAAAATCGGCCATGGGATACCATGCCCAATAATATAGACCGTTTAACAGGTAAAAATGCTTTGGCTATTACAACCAAAGCTCCAGAGGTTGTATCATTATTTTCTCCTGGTACCGGCGTTATCAAAATGCGAACCATGTATGCTCCATTAAGGGATAGCGACGGAAAAATTATGGATGCTTTAATATTCCGGCGATACAAAGCTCCGGTTAAAGCTGATAAAAGCGATGCCTGGACGGTTCCGGATGACAGGAAAGTAAATCCCTGGGATATTAATGAGAAAGATCCAACTGATAATGGTACAATGGGTACGATACCCGGACCTATTGTTGAATGTAATGTGGGAGAATCAGTGCTTGTCCATTTTCGTAATCTGGATATGCGTTTAAGTAAAGCTTTTAAAGCAAGGGCGCACAGTATTCATGTTCATGGTTTTGTATTCAGTGCCACCCATGATGGTGCTTTTCCGCTTTCGCCTGCTGATCCAGCGCAGCCTGTGCCGCTAGCAGAAAGACCATTTTGGAATGATGTAGGAGTAACCGGCCCTAATAAAATGGGAGATAGAGTACCACCAGGCGGCACTTTTAATTATACCTGGAATACTTTTGGATGGCCTACCACAGCGGGTGTATGGCTTTATCACGATCATTCATTCTGTGATGATAAAAATATGGGTTTAGGTGCGATAGGAATTGTAGTTATACATAATCCAGCCGACACACAAAATGATTTTGCCGTTTCCAATATTGATTTTCCGGATAGCAGTCCGATTGGAAATCCCATCGCTATTAATTGTTTCCCCTTCCCGTTCCCGATTACAGTTGATAAAGGCATCTTACAA
>JANMBO010000055.1:0-188536 GCA_031360425.1 Chitinophagaceae bacterium
AACCTGCACCCAATATTGCCCTGGAGTCATTACGGTTATTCCCTGTGTAGTATCACCGGTATTCCAAAAATAAGAGGCGCCTATATTGCCTGCATTTAATACGATACTTGCCCCTTCTTCTATGGTGGTATCATTCCCCAGGTTAACATACACATCTCCTCTTACAGAAATGTAATCAACCCGCTCGGCTGTGTAGGTAAAGCCTAGATTCGTTTTTATGGTTAATTTGACGGTATATAAACCCGGCTTTGTATAAATATGCGTGGGCCGCCAATCGTTTGAAGTAGTTCCATCGCCGAATGACCAGATCCAATTAGTAATACTTTCACCGGAACCCAAGGTAGATTCTTCTTTGAAATTTACTTTCAGCGTTGAACTGCAGGAATAAGAAATATCCGCACTAAAACTGGTTTGGGGTATTGGTGAAGACTTTATACCTACATTAATTCGGTCTCTGCTTTCACAATCTCCTTTTTTAACATGTACCCAATATTCGCCGGCCTGGGTTACGGTAATTTTTTGAGTATAGGATCCGTCGTTCCATGAATACGTTGCTCCCGGGTTGCCTGCATCTAATACCAGGCTTGAGCCAGCATCTATATCCGTGTCATTACCCAGATCAACAAATGTCTTCCCTTCCACTTTAATGTATTCTATACGTTCTGAACTATCAGTCCATCCCCCATCGGTTTGAATAATCAGTTTAACGGTATATTTTCCCGGCTTGGAATAATAATGTCCGGGCTGCCAGTCATTGGATATCGTTCCATCTCCCAGGAACCAGGTCCAACGGGTAATTTTGTGCCCCCTGGGAATCACCGACTGATCGGTAAAATGAACCTCCAGGAAGGAACTGCAAGTGTAAGTAATATCTGCCTTAAAGGCCGCATGACAATCAATGCTATTTGGACTGGTTTGTTGCGCAAATAAACTTAGTGGAAATACTAGGAGCGCACATAAAATGATGCGGTATACAGACTTCATAGGGTGTTCGTTTAGGATTATGGATACGGAACGTTTTTATATGCTGTAAAAACTGTGCCATAGTTTATCTTTACGGCCTTATTTTCAATAGAAAAACAATCGTTTACCTTTCAGGATCAAGTGATAAGCCAGCATACCATACAACAAATTCAGAGTCGCATCGATATCATTGAAATCGTAGGGGGCTTTGTAAAATTGAAGAAAAGAGGGGCAAACTACCTGGGGCTATGTCCTTTTCACAACGAAAAAACCCCTTCGTTTACTGTATCTCCCGCTAAGGAAATATACAAGTGTTTTGGCTGTGGCCGAAGTGGAAATTCGATCAGTTTTTTGATGGAACACGAAAAATACTCTTATACAGAGGCTTTGCGATGGCTGGCGAATAAATACAATGTAGAAATTGAAGAAACAGAAAGTAGCCCGGAAGTAAAACAACTGCAACAGCTAGCCGACAGTTTATATATTGTAAATGGATTTGCCCAAAAATATTTCAGCGAAAACCTGTTCAAAAATGAGGAAGGCATTGATATTGGATCAAGCTATTTGAAAGAAAGAGGATTTCAGGAAGACATCATTAAAAAATTCCAGTTGGGCTACTGCCTGCAGCAACGCGATGCTTTTGCTAAAGCTGCCATGGCTGCACAATACAACCCGGACATATTACAAAAGACCGGCCTTGTGGTTATTCGGGAAGAAGCATTGGTAGACAATTATCGAGGTCGTATTATCTTCCCGGTGCACAATAACACTGGCAAAGTAATTGGTTTTGGCGCCCGTATTATTGGAAAGAATGATAGAGCCCCTAAGTATATCAATACACCGGAAAACGAACTCTATATTAAAAGTAAAATTTTATATGGCTCTTATTTTGCCCGTCAGGCTATTGACAGAAACGATGAGTGCCTCTTAGTAGAAGGATATACGGATGTTATTTCGCTGCACCAGGCTGGTATTGAAAATGTGGTGGCCTCCGGGGGAACCTCCCTGACCACCGATCAGATTCGGTTAATAAAAAAATATACGAACAACCTGACAATAATTTATGATGGGGATAATGCGGGTGTAAAAGCGGCATTACGGGGGTTGGATATGGCCCTGGAGGAAGGATTGAATGTAAAGCTGGTGCTTATCCCCGACAAGGATGACCCGGATAGCTATGTAAGGAGGTTGGGTGCATCCCAGTTTCGGGAATTTGTTGAAACCGGCAAAAAGGATTTTATCCTTTTTTTACTTGAAGTGTCCCTGAGCGAGGCGGGTAACGATACCAATAAGAAAGCAGCAGTAGTTAACCAAATTGCGGAAACAATTTCAAAGCTTAATAAAGTAGAAGATTTTTCTAAACAACAGGATTATATCAAACGTTGCTCCGAATTATTAAAAATTGAGGAAACCGGACTCAATGCGCTCGTTAATAAATTTATTAGAGATAAAGTAAGCAAGCAGGAAAATAAGCAAGCAAACCAGGATGCAAAATATTTGGAAGAGCAGCTTCAGCACCAGGGAACCGAAGAAGATGTTTTAAATCTTTTTAACAAAGATGAGTTACATGAAAGAGCTATTATTCGCTGCCTGCTTGAATTTGGATTAAAGCCCTGGGAAGAAAACAAAAAAGTGGCAGAATATATATTTGAAGAATTTGATGATTCGGGGCTGTTCGATAACAAAACACTGGTACATATCTTCGATACATATAAAGCATGGTACCGGGCCGGAATAGAACCTACAGCCCGAAATTTTTTATATCACGAAGACCAGGAGTTGGGTGCATTGGTGGTAGGTATTGTGGAGTTCCCTTATGAATTAAGCCCCAATTGGAGCGAACATTTTGAAGGCAAGATAGCCACCCGGGAAGAACTTTATAAAGAGGAGACTTTTTCAACCATCACGTACCTGAAGCTGCGGAAATTAAAAAGAATGATTGAAGAAAACCAAAGGGACCTGGAAAAACCGAATACACCGGAAGAGCAATTAATGTTATTACAAACGCACCAGCACCTAAAGCAAATGGAAACTGCGCTAACCCGGTTAGCTGGTACTGTTATACTACGGAGTTAACTCTTTAACAGTAAATCACTATAAGAGTGTTCTATTAAATCATTTTCCTGAATGTCAAACGCCCGCATATAAAATGTACATTGGTCCTGCAATACTTCCACAGGCAAGTCGGCTGATTTATTACTGGCCTCTATTTCCACAAACTCACCCAACCCTTCAATTCGATCGATGTGAAATTTTACATTTCCAATAAAATAAATCTCCCGGATTTTTTGCACCACTACCTTTTCGCCAATCGCAGCTAGCAGAATTTCTTTTAATAAAGTGGGCTGTTCCACCGCCAATAAGGTGAACTCAGATTGTTTGGGACCGGCCTGGTTGTTTCGATCGTAAAAGATGAGGTTGTTCTCTATATTTCCTTCCCGTAGTTTTAGCCTTCCATATGCCACATTAAAATAAGTATCAGTCTGTATATCAGTTCCTTTAAAATCGGCTCTATTGTTCAGCAAGTAATGCCGGATCTCTTTGGCCCGGGCAGTTCTTGCTTTTATTTCTATATTGATACACCCCATAATAAAAAAAGGTTTGCTGCCAGAAGCAACAAACCCGGATACAAATTTTTTTTACATAGCGTTACACCATGGCTGCTTCCCGCTTGCGGGCAGCAACAGGAGAAACTTTCACTTCTTCTTTCTTACTAAATCGCATGGCTGTCCATACATGATCCAGCGTTACCTCTTCAGCGCTTTCAAACCCGGCATTGCACATACATTTCCAGTTGCAGCTTTTCTTAAGATCGGTAACAATTTTTGAAGAAGACTTGGGATAAGCGATCCAGAACTTTGCGTGTTGATGCATAGCCGGAAGGACTTCCCGCATAATTCCATTAAGTTGGTTCTCACTTACCGCAAAAACCAATGCGAAATCAATCTTGCGCATCTTTAACAGCGGAGTGACGTTCTTGGAGAACGATAATTTCACAAACTGTTTTTCGATGGAAGAAGGCAGCCCCTGAACAAGAATATTCTTCTCATCACGGAGCTCAAGTTTTTCTAAAATGTTTTGAGACATGCGAGAGATTTTGTTTTAAAGCTTAGGGTTAAATTCAGAACGGGAATGCAAATGTACACAAAGAGACCCAGCCTTCGAAACTTCCGCAGAAAAAATCCCATTTCAAGGCCCTAATGAGGCTGAAATGGGGAAAATATTGAGCGAAAACAAACTTATTGATCTACTTACTCCCCTGCTTCATCGGTTTATAATACTTCAAAGCTTCCGGCATCATGGCTTTGAGCTTTTCTATTCGGGTTTGCTCTGCCGGGTGGGTACTTAGGAATTCTGGTGGTTTTTGACCAGCTCCTATTTTGGCCATTCGCTCCCAGAGCGGTATCGCTTCCTGGGGATTATAACCGGCGAGCGCGGCATAAATAAGACCTAATTTATCCGCTTCCAATTCGTGTTTGCGTGAGAATGGTAATGTGCCTCCAAGAGTTGTCCCGAGGCCATAGGCTGATAGAAAAACATTCTGTGCCTCCGGAGTTTTATTAGCAACAGCGACCGATAATGCAACTCCTCCCAATTGTTGAGCGGTAGCCTGACTCATACGCTCGTTACCATGTTTGGCTAAAGCGTGTGCTACTTCATGCCCCATTACTACTGCTAAGGCAGCCTCATTTTGAGTAATAGGTAGCAAACCTGTATATACTACGATTTTGCCTCCAGGCATACACCAGGCATTTACGTCTTTAGAATCCACCAAATTGTATTCCCATTGAAAACCCTGCAATTCACTCACTAATCCTTTTTGAGTATAAAAATTGGTAATTGCACTCGAAATCCGTTGACCAACACGACGGACCATTTCAGCGTCTTTGCTGGCCGATGTGCTAACCACGGTATTCTTGGTAAGAAACTGGCGGTATTCCTGGGTTGCCATCGCTTGTATGTCAGATTCATTAAATAATTGTAGTTGTTTTCGACCCGTAATGGCGTTCCGGGAACAGCCAATTAAGAAAACCAAAAAGCTGGCAGCAACTATTATTTTTTTCATACAGAGATTTTTTTTAAATAAACCAATCATTATACCAATTAGCCAGACGGGTATAATGCCATAAAAGGTGGCCAGTCAATTAGTGAATGATTAACTAAAATTAAATGTAAAAAAAGGAAATTATCTGCCGCTTCTTCGGCGGTCTTTACGACGGTCGCGGTATTTTAATATGGGCACTTTGCTTTCGCTGCCGCGAAGTAAGCGGCTAATGTTTTTCTGATGAGTGAGAATAACTAGTAAAGCTACTGCGATTGCAAATACCCGATAGGCCTGGTTCTCCACATTAAAAATTACTAAAATAAAAACAGGAAAAGCGATACTTGCCAGTATTGAGCTTAAGGAAACGAACCTCGTGATATATAGAACTACCAGGAAAATACCTACACAGCAAAGCGCCGTCCAAGGCGATATTCCTAATACCAAGCCAAAAAGAGTGGCCACGCCTTTACCTCCCCGAAAATCTGCCCATATCGGGAAAATATGACCCAGCACGGCAGCAAGGCCCAAACCTATCATCAAGCCCGTACGGGCTATATCATTATCAATATAAAAAGGAAGGAGGTAAGCGAGTTTAACCGCAGCAAATCCTTTTAACATATCTACCACCATAACTAAAGTGCCGAGGCGGGGACCCATTACCCGGAAGGAATTGGTGGCTCCCGCATTTCCACTGCCGTACTCTCTTATGTCAATACCAAAAAAGAACTTGCTCACCCACACTGAGGTAGGGATAGATCCGATAAGGTATGCAACAATTATAAGTAGAACTTCTTTCAATGTACTGTATGGGTTAAAGTGGAAATACAAATTTAAGGAAAATCAACTTCTCCTGATCTTTCGGATTTTTTATGTCAGCAATGGGTTAATTGCAGAGCGACCCATCCTTCTTTGTAATACTGCCTGGAAATTCTCAGATTATTTTCTATAGCCCTTTCTTCTATTATGGCCCTGTCGTCTTCTAATAACCCACTCATTAGAAGAACGCCTTCTTTAGCTAAATGTTGTTTCAATGACCCCATGCCGGATAGAAGCACGTTTCTATTTATATTGGCTAGAATTATGTCGTAATTTTCTGCAAAAGAAAGGGAATCAGCTTTATGTACAATAACCCGGCTGCAATCATTTAATAAAATGTTTTCATTGGCATTTTCGATGCTCCATTCGTCATTATCAATTGCTAACACACTTGCTGCTCCCAGCTTTTCGGCCAGAATTGCTAAAATTCCCGTTCCCGTTCCAAAATCGAGTATTTTTTTTCCGTAACAATCGATTTCCTTCATACATTGAATCATTAAAAAAGTAGAGGCATGATGCCCCGTACCAAAACTCATTTTGGGCGTAATTACAATGTTAAATTTAGTTTGAGAAACCGGCGGATGGAAATGAGCCCTGATAACACAAAAATTTTCTATTTGCACGGGCTGAAAATTTTGTTCCCACTGTTCATTCCAGTTTGTTTCTTCAACAAATTCTTTTTTAAAATCGACAGAAAGGGAACTCGACAACCGGCCTAGTGCAGCTTCATTATACTTATTCGCATCGCAATATGCATACAAATAAGTTTGACCTTCCTCGAATCCTTCAAATCCTGCATCACTCAGTTGAGCAATCAGTAATTCTTTTTGTTCCTGAAATAATTCCGGAAAAATTATTTTAATAAAATTGTTCATAGATAAAAAAAGGCCTGCAGCTAGCTACAGACCTAATATAAAAATTAAAAAAAATTAATTCTGGGGAGGAGCATCCGTGCGCGGTCTGGGTGACGGAGCCCCTTCGGGTTTAGGCATCAGAACTTTGCGACTTAGTTTATACTTGCCTGTCTTTTCATCAACCCCAATCAATTTTACTTTTACCATATCCCCCTCTTTTAAAACACCTTCCATACTATCCAATCGTTTCCAGCTAATTTCACTGATATGAAGCAACCCTTGCTTACCGGGAAGAAACTCCACAAAAGCACCAAATTCTTTAATGCCCTTTACGGTTGCTTCGTATACTGATCCTACCTCTGGAACAGCGGTAATGCCTTTGATCCAGGCAACAGCTCTATCTAATCCTTCTTTAGCAGGAGAGAATACACTCACTTCGCCAAATTTGCCCACCTCTTCAATATTGATAGTAGCTCCTGTTTCGCGCTGAATTTCCTGGATGATTTTACCCTGCGGTCCGATTACCGCTCCAATAAATTCCTTATCGATAAAGAGTTTTTCCATTCGTGGAGCATGTGGTTTCACCTCCAGGCGAGCAGCGGGCATAACTTCATACATTGCATCCAGGATATGCAGTCTTCCTTTCCGTGCCTGTTCGAGGGCTTCCCGCATGGTATCCATACTCAAGCCATCTACTTTAATATCCATCTGTACTCCGCATATACCATCACGTGTTCCGGTAACTTTAAAATCCATATCCCCTAAATGATCCTCATCTCCGAGTATATCTGTAAGAATGGCGTATTTATGATCTGAAGTTCGGGTAATAAGTCCCATAGCCACTCCACTCACATGTTTGGAAAAGGGAACGCCGGCATCCATTAATGCAAGAGATCCCGCACAAACCGTTGCCATAGAGGATGACCCGTTCGATTCGAGAATATCACTTACTACTCTAATAGTGTATGGATACTCACCCCCTGGCATCATTTGCCTTAGCGAACGCATAGCTAAATTTCCGTGGCCCACTTCCCTTCTGCCCACTCCTCTCATCATTTTTACTTCACCGGTAGAAAAAGGAGGAAAGTTATAATGGAGAATAAATTTTGTATAATCGGATTTGGCAGCGCTTTCTACTAACAACTCATCCAATGGAGTTCCTAATGTAACCGTGGTGAGCGATTGGGTTTCACCTCTTGTAAACAATGCGGATCCGTGGGGAGCAGGCAACGGATCTACCTCCATCTCCAGTAGACGAACCTGATCGAGTGAACGACCGTCTAACCGAACACGTTCGTCAACGATCATATCACGAACTACATCCCATTTAAGATCTTCGTAATATTTCTTTGCCAATTTCTTTTCTACATCAGTTGCTTCCTCGCCCAGGCTTGCTATTAACTCATCCTTTAATGCACTATAGGCGTCACTTCGATCGTTTTTATTACTGCCTTTTTTTGATATCTGATATACCCGATCCTTAGCGAAAGCAATTACCTTCTGTTGTATCGCTTCGTTTTGTTCTGGTTTTTTATACTCTCTTTTTCCGGTCACTCCTTTTTTAGCACGCAATTCTGCCTGCGCCTTAATCTGAATTTGGATAGCATCATGAGCTACCTGTAAGGCTTTAACCAGGTCTTCTTCTTTACATTCGCTTGCTTCTCCCTCCACCATCATCAGGTTTTTCTCAGTGGCGGCGATCAGGAACTCCATATCTTTTTTTGCAAGCTCGGAGCGTGTTGGATTTACTACAAAATTCCCGTCAACTCGAGCAATACGAACTTCGCTGATAATTTCTTTAATGGGAATATCGGACACAGCCAATGCCGCTGAAGCCGCTAAACAAGCCAATGCATCGGGCATAACCTCCGCATCACTGGAAATTAAACTAACTAATACCTGTACATCGCACAAATAATCTTCCGGAAATAATGGACGCAATGCCCGGTCAATCAAACGGCTGGTTAATATTTCATAGTCATTTAGCCTCGCTTCTCTCTTAAAAAAAGAGCCAGGTATTCGTCCGGCAGAAGCAAATTTTTCCTGATAATCTACTGATAGCGGGAAGAAGTCCTGCCCTTCTTTTGGTTCTTTATTGGCTACTACGGTTGCCAATAATATACAATTACCCTGGCGGACAGTAACCGCGCCATCGGCCTGGCGGGCTAGTTTACCTGTTTCTATAGTGACCATTCGGCCACCTCCTATGTCGAAGGTTACATTAATAGGTTGTGAGAGCATATTCATTTTTATTTATGATTCCTTATGAGCCACCAAACAATGAGGCAGGAAAAGTATAGGCACCAATGAGAACCAGGTTTACAAACATTTTTTCAACGCAAACAAGAGATCATTTTAAACGACAATTCCCAACCGGTAAAATAGTTGGGAAAAGTGTATATAAATTAGCTTGTCATTATTTTCTTAATCCGAGTTTTTCAATCAGGGAGCGGTAACCTTGCAGGTTGTTTTTGCTCAGGTAAGTAAGCAGGCGCTTACGCTGACCAACCATTCTCATTAAACCGCGATGGGTACCAAAATCTTTTTTGTTTTTTTGCAGGTGTTCAGAAATACTGTTTATGCGTTCAGTTAACAGTGCAACCTGGCCCTCAATAGAACCCGTATTAGTGGCTTTACCACCAAATTCTGAAAAAATACCCGAGACTTTTTCTTTTGTTAAATAAGGCATCTCAATTTTTTTAAAAAAATATCCAAAATTTTTTCTTCTTAAATCGGCGGCGAAGGTAGGCAAATTATTTTTGATTTAGGCTTGCCAATTGGGGATTTTTTTGGACTTTGTCGGCTAATTTCATTGAATGCCATATCGTTTTGCTATAATTGGATGTGGGCGCATTGCCCAAAGACATGCCGAACATATTGCTCAACAAGGCCTTTTACTGGCAGTATGTGATGTGATACCGGAAAAGGCCAGGGAGTTGGCTGATAGATTTAATGCAACGCCCTATTTTTCAGTTAATGACCTTTTCAAAAAAGAGCACCCCGATATTGTAAGTGTGTGCAGTCCGAACGGATGGCACCCAGAGCATACCATGGAATCCCTTAATCACGGCTCGCATGTTTTGTGCGAAAAGCCCATGTCCATTTCTGTTTCGGATGGCAGGAAAATGATTGAATGCGCCCACAGGGCTGGCAAGAAAATATATGTAGTAAAGCAAAACCGATACAATCCTCCTGTATTGGCGATTAAGAAATTGATAGATAAAAACAAACTGGGCGCCATTTTGGGTTTTCAGATGAACTGCTTTTGGAACCGACCGGCAGATTATTACACGCAGGATTCGTGGCGTGGAACGATTAAACTCGATGGTGGCACGCTTTTTACTCAGTTCAGCCACTTTATTGACCTGCTCTATTGGTTCCTGGGTGATATTGAAAAAGTGGCAGGCTGGCGGCGCAATGTTATGCACCAGGGTATTATTGAATTTGAAGACAGCGGAATGGCCATGATAGAAATGAAGAATGGTGCTACTGGCACGATCAATTATTCTATCAATAGTTATAAAAAAAACATGGAGGGATCTTTTACTTTATTTGGTGAAAAAGGAACCGTAAAAATCGGGGGGCAATACCTCAATGAGCTGGATTATTTTTCGGTGGAAAATGAAGCAAAACCCATACTGTCTTCATTAAATACTTCTAATAATTACGGTTTCTATGAAGGCAGCATGAGCAATCATGAAAAAGTTTATGAAAATTTAATTAGGGCATTGCATAACCCCGATCATGCTATGGTGGAAGCAGCGGAAGCATTAAAAACAGTTGAGATCATTGAAAATATCTATCGCTCTTCCCCGCTAATTCCATAAAACCCATAAATACAGTTAGAGTAATAACTATGAAACGAATTGTTTTTGCGGTCACCAACGATCTTTGTTACGATCAGCGCATGATCCGCATCTGCAATTCACTTACTGCGGTGGGATACCAGATTCTACTGATCGGCAGAAAAGTTAAAACCAGTCCGCCGCTTTCTCCACAGCCGTTTCTTCAAAAAAGGTTGTCCTGTTATTTCAGTAATGGCAAGCTATTTTACCTGGAATATAATTTTCGTCTACTTTTATTCCTGTTGCTCCGGAAAACTGATATTATTGGGGCCATCGATCTCGACACAATCCTGCCCTGTTATATTGTTTCTGTTTTAAGAAGAAAACGACGGATTTATGATGCGCATGAATTGTTTTGTGAAATGAAAGAAATTGTAAACCGTCCGGGGATCTATAAGTTTTGGAAATGGATAGAACGAAAAACTGTTCCTCAGTTTCAATTCGGATATACAGTGAATAAGCCGATCGCCGACGAATTCAAGAAGATGTATGGAGTCCGTTATGAAATTATTCGAAATGTACCATTACATGATCCTATACCGGTTCCTTCAAAAAAAGAAAAATATATCATTTATCAGGGGGCGGTTAATGAGGGCAGAAGTTTTGAAACGCTTATTCCCGCCATGCAATATTTAGACGCGCCATTAATTATTTGTGGGGATGGAAATTTTATGCGACAGGTCATTGATCTCACCAGGGCATACCGGGTGGAAAACAAAATTACTTTTAAGGGTAAAATAATGCCGGAGCAATTAAAAAAACTAACCTTGCAGGCATGGGTGGGAATTACCCTATTTGATGCGGCGGGAAAAAGCAATTATTATTCATTAGCCAATCGATTCTTTGATTATATACAGGCCGGCATTCCGCAGGTATGTGTTGATTATCCGGTTTACCGGGAAATAAACAATCAGTACCAAATTGCTGTTCTAATAGACGATCTTAGTCCGAGATCTATTGCTACCCAACTAAATGAGCTATTAAATAACGAATCATTATACAATAGGCTGCAGAAAAATTGCCTTGAAGCGAGGAAACAGCTTTGCTGGCAGGAGGAAGAAAAAAAATTACTGACTTTTTATCAAAATAATTTCCCCCAATAATTGGAAAAACATTTACATATTGTTTGTCTGGATGTGCCCTATCCCGTGGATCATGGAGGAATATTTGATCTTTTTTATAAGATTACCGCTCTTCATCAATGCGGCATTCAGATTCACCTGCATTGTTTTGAATATGGGAGAGGCAGGCAACCAGAACTGGAGAAATATTGCACGAAAGTATATTATTATAAAAGACAGCTGGGTCATAAAGGATTCTCACTCCAACTTCCTTATATCGTTTCCTCGCGCATAAATGTGGAGCTATATAATCAGTTATTAAAAGACGATTATCCCATTTTACTGGAAGGCATTCATTGCTCCCATATACTGCAAAATGAAAAGTTTAGCCACCGGAAAATATTTCTTCGCCTTCACAACGTGGAATACAAATATTACCGGCAATTAGCAAAAAGCAGCTTTCATCCAATAAAAAAAATCTATTACCTGTATGAAAGTTATTTACTCAAAAAGTACGAAAAATCAATTGCTGCAAAGGCAACCATTCTCACTGTATCAAATGAGGATGCAGCTGTTTACCAAAAAGAGTTTGTAGCGAACCGGGTAATGAACCTTCCGGTATTCCTTCCCTTTAGTGAAATTCAATCTCACACAGGCATCGGTTGCTATTGTTTATACCACGGCAACTTGTCGGTAGCGGAAAATGAAAAAGCAGCCTTATGGTTGTTGAAAGATGTTTTCAACGATCTAAAAGTTCCCTTTGTAATTGCAGGAAAAGATCCTTCCGGCAGATTGGGAAAAGCAGCTCACCAGCAAAGCAATACCTGCCTGGTCGCTAACCCTTCCTGGGCTGAAATGCAGGATATGATCGGCAAAGCGCAGATAAATATCATTCCTTCTTTTAATACGACTGGTATTAAATTGAAATTATTAAATGTACTGTATAATGGGCGCCATTGTGTGGTTAATGAAGCAACTACCGCGGGATCAGGACTGGAGGCAGCGTGTTTTACCGGGACCAACGCCCAGGCTATGAAAAGTATTATAATTCAGTTATATCATCAGCCATTTGGTGAAGAGGAGATCCTTCTTCGTAAAAACCTGTTAGATGCCAGTTTTGATAATCTTCGTAATGCACAGCGTTTAATTACATGGATATGGTAGCATTATCAAATACTCTTCCTCTTTCTGTTCGCACCATCCGGGCAGGAAATTTATTAATAACCATATAATCGTGTGTTGCCATTACAACGGCTGCCCCATAATCCTTGCTAATATTGAAAAGAAGGTTCATGATTTCATCTGAAGTTTCGGGGTCGAGGTTTCCGGTGGGCTCGTCGGCTAATATTAATTTAGGAGAATTAAGCAAGGCGCGGGCAATATCAATTCGTTGTTGTTCGCCCCCACTCATTTCAAAAGGCATTTTAAATCCTTTTGATTTCAATCCAACTTTGTCTAGTACATCCAGTATTTTTTCATTCATCAGTTTTTCATCTCTCCACCCGGTGGCGCGTAATACAAATTTAAGGTTGTCATTTACATTGCGGTCCGTTAGCAATTGAAAATCCTGGAATACAACCCCCAGGTTACGACGCAGGTAAGGAACTTTTTTCCAGTCCATCTCACGTAAGTTAAATCCCACAATGGAAGCATTGCCCTCTTTTAATGGGATATCTCCATATAACGTTTTAAGCAGGCTGGATTTGCCGGTACCGGTTTTTCCAACCAGGTATACAAATTCGCCTTTATTGACCTGCAGGTTGACATCCTGCAGAATAAGGTTGGTTCCATGGTAGATATTAGCGTGCTTAATGTCGATAATCGAATCCTGCATGAGAATGAGTTATGAAAGAACAAATTTATACAATCAAAGTGTTTTATTACCTTATATTAACAGGCTGTTGAAAAAATAAGCCTCTCCAAGGAGAGGCTTCTGTGATCCCGCTGGGACTCGAACCCAGGACCCATACATTAAAAGTGTATTGCTCTACCAACTGAGCTACGGAATCATCCCGTAAGTTTTTGGGAGTGCAAAAATAGGCCAAAAAGGTATCGTTCCAAATTTTTAAAAAAATAATTATCCCGATAAATGTGAATATCAAAAGTATACAAACAAACAAGTCTGCTATTTTTGTACTAAGAATTATTAAACATGTCTTACTTCAATAATAAAGTGGTGGCCATTACCGGAGGTAGCGATGGAATCGGCAAGGCCCTGGTAGAATCATTAATTGCGAAAGGTGCCAAAGTAGCTACCTGCGGCCGACATTACGATAAATTATACAACCTTCAAGTAAACTACGCTACTGAACCCCTTCATACTATTACCTGCGATGTAAGCAATGAGCAGGATTGTAAAAGGTTCATAGATTCTACTCTTAAAACATTTGGCCGAATTGATATACTAATAAATAATGCCGGAATAAGTATGCGGTCCCTTTTCCTAGATGCGGACCTGGAGGTACTTAAGAAAATAATGGATGTCAATTTCTGGGGTGCGGTTTACTGTACCCGCTTTGCACTTCCTTCTCTTATAGAAAATAAAGGGACGGTGGTTGGCATTTCATCTGTCGCAGGATACCGGGGATTGCCTGGTCGAAGCGGATATTCCGCTTCAAAATTTGCGCTGCAGGGATGGATGGAATCACTACGGGTAGAAATGATAGACAAGAATGTAAACGTAATGTGGATATGCCCCGGCTTTACTACTACAGGTATTCGTACTGCGGCATTGGGAAAAGAATGGCAATCCCAGGGCGAATCACCTATAGATGAGGAAACAATGATGACGGCGGAGGAATGCGCGGCAATCTCCCTGTCAGCAATCGAAAAAAATAAGAGAAATGTAATTATGACCTTTACTGGCAAGCGAACCGTTTTTTCAAGCCGCTTTTTCCCCCGGATAGCCGACCGGCTCATTCATAAATATTTTTTCCATAATGGCAAACTGATCAAATAAGTGGAAGATTACCTATAAATTCACCTTTTTTCATTACAAAATCTTCATTTCTTTATTAGGCATGCCATTACTAACCCTTACTACAGATATCGGTCACCAGGACTACCTGGCAGGTGCCATTAAGGGACAATTGTTTCAAATAAACCCCAATTTTACCATCATTGATATATCGCACAACATCGCTCCTTTCAACTATCCCCAGGCTGCTTATGTATGCCGAAATGCAATTAAAAATTTCCCTCCATACACTTTCCATCTATTGCTGGTAAATCTATTTGATAAGAAACCAGAGCAGCTATTACTGGCATATCACAATGAGCAATATGTACTTTGCGCCGATAATGGATTACTCACCATGGTGCTGGAGGACAAGCCCGAAATGGTTATCGGATTACCTATAGAAAAAAACGCGGTAAAAAATACTTTGTATTTCACGTCGGTTATGGGAAACGCTATCCAGCAATTGCAATCCGGCATGAGTTTATCACAAATAGGGGAGCCCGATATTTCTATCGTGGAAAAAAATCATTTACGGCCTTTATTAAGTGATAACTGGATAGAAGGCCAAATCATCTTTATTGATAATTTTGAGAATATTATTATTAATATAACCCGGGATCAATTTGAAGAACAACGAAAAGGCCGCTCCTTTCAAATTGTATTTAAACGCGATGAAGTGATCGACCGTATCAGCGAAACATATGCCGATGTTCCGGAAGGGGAGAAATTGGCATTATTTAATTCAGCTGGGTACCTCGAAATTGCTATTAACAAAGGAAATGCGGCAGGACTTTTTGGGCTCCATGGATTTTCGGAACAGTCTCAAAACCTCCAAAACCGCTTATTTTATCAGACGGCCCGCATTCTTTTTGAATAAACCTTTACTAAATCCACTTTTTGGCAGCTTTACCTTATGTTGTTTCATCCAGATTTCCAGATCGTCTTAACAACTTAATTGACTAAGACCCAGGGGATTTTTGAGTTTCTGAAATAGGCCGAAAACCCTATCTTTGCAAACCTTAAAAAAATAAACTCTACGCAATGAGAGCATTGGTTACTATTTTTACTGTACTACTGATTGGTATTTCCTTGTACCAGCTTTCTTTTACCTGGTTTGTAAACAAATATGAGAAGGATATTGATGCAAAAGCGCTTCAATACATCAAACGTACGTATCCTTCCGGGGAACAAAAATATCCCGGCAATAAAGAATCACAATCCATTTACCAGGATTCGCTAAATATTTTCAAAGCAAATTACAGAGACAGCCTGTTAAGTGTTTCAAAAGATAAATCAATTACTTGGTGGGGACAATCTTATCAGAAGGCAAAAGAAAGTGAATTGTTGCTAGGTCTCGATCTTCAGGGAGGTATTAACGTTACCATGGACATTGCGCTTGATGGATTGATTAAGGGCCTTGCCAACAACGCCAAAGACGCGCAACTATTAAAGGCCATTGCAGAAGCGCAGCGTCTAAAACTAACCAGTGATCAAAACTTTATTGATCTTTTTGGGACGGCCTTTAAAACAGTTAATCCGGGTGGGAAGCTCGCCCCTCAATTTGCCAACAGTAACAGAAATAAGTTAAGTATAAATGCGAGTGACGGGCAGGTGATAGACTACATTAAAGAGGAATCCCGCGGAGCAATGAGTCAGACCTTTCAGGTTTTGCGCCGGCGAATTGATAAGTTTGGCGTATCGCAGCCTAATATTAACCTCGATCAGAATAAAGGAATTATTACTGTAGAACTGGCGGGTGCAACGGATCCGGAAAGAGTAAGAAACTATTTACAATCTACAGCGAACCTGCAATTCTGGGAAGTTTATACCTACGAAACTCCCTCAATAGTTTCCGGCGTTGAAAATGCAGATAAAGCGTTGGACACTTACCTGAACGGAAATAAAACGGTTAGCATTGATTCATTTACCCAGGTGAAAATCGACAGCCTCCGGGCAAAAAAGGATTCCTTGAGCATTGCAAAGGCAGATTCAATTAAGCGAGTAGTCGACTCCTCGGTAACGGCTAACCGCAAAGCTCCTTTAATTCGGTTAATGAATCCGAGTATTGTACAACCCTACCGGGATGAAAATGGAGCTACCCGCTATCCGGCTATTGTTGGCAGAGTGTTACTTAAGGATACAGCCGACCTTAATAAATACCTTAGCCTGCCGGTAGTGAAAAGTAATTTCCCCGCCAATGCAAGATTTGTTTGGGGCAAGCGTGGTCGGGATGACAAGGGCAATTCGTTGAATGCACTCGATCTGTATATAATAAAAACTGTTCCCGGCCGCGATAATGCAGAATTAGAAGGTAGTGTTATTGAAAACGCTGTTCAGGATTATGACCAGATAGGTAATGTTACGGTTAGTATGAGAATGAGTACCAGCGGTGGAAAGAAATGGGCTGATATGACAGGGCGTAACGTTGGAAAACCAATTGCCATTGTATTGGATGATATTGTTTATTCAGCACCAAATGTTACCAGTAAAATTGAAGGAGGAAATTCCCAGATCACTATGGGACGCGGTACCGGAAAACAACAAGGCCTTATAGTAGAAGAAGCCAATGACCTTGCCAATATTTTAAAATCAGGTAAGCTGGAAGCGCCCGCCAAGATCGTGCAGGACCAGGTGGTAGGACCCACGCTGGGTGCTGAAGCAGTAAACGGTGGTATTAAGTCCTTCAGTATTGCATTTGCTGTTATTTTTATTCTTATGCTGGTGTATTACAACACCGCTGGGGTTGTGGCCAATATTGCCCTGATATTAAACCTGCTCTTCACCATTGGAGTATTAAGTTCTCTGCATGCTACATTAACTGCCCCTGGTATTGCCGGTTTGGTATTAACCATTGGTATGGCAGTTGATACCAACGTAATTATTTTTGAACGAATTAAAGAAGAGCTGGCCCGGGGGCTTAAACATACTGAGGCGGTTAAACTTGGTTACCGTCGCTCCCTGCCTCCGGTACTGGATGCGCACGTAACTACTTTCATGACGGCAGCCATCCTTGCCTATTTTGGTTTGGGACCTGTACTTGGTTTCGCTACAACGCAAATGCTGGGTATTGTACTCTCTTTGTTTTGCGGTATCCTGGTTTCAAGATTAATAACGGATATATGGACCAGCAAGAATCGTCACTTCAATTATTTTACCGCCCTTTCTAAACGCATATTTAAACATGCCAGTTTCAAGTTTATCGAATACCGGAAAATAGCTTATGGAATTTCTGTTATCGTATTATTGTTAGGCGTGGGTGCTATCTTTAACGGATTTAATCAAGGAGTAGAGTTTAGTGGAGGTCGCAGTTACATCGTAAATTTCCATAAACCCGTTAATGAAAATGAAGTAAGAATAGCGCTGGAAAAAACTTTTGGCAAAACCCCCGTTGTTAAAACCTATGGCTCCGCCAGTAAATTAGACATTACCACCGACTATAAAATAAATGAAGCCGGCTTAACTGTAGACTCTTCTGTTCGTAACACGTTGTTCAACGGTTTAAAACCTTTTCTTCCTGTAAGTGCAACGGTAGAAGAGTTTGGTACCACCAAATTTGTAGAAGGAACTAAAAGAGTGGATCCTACCATTTCAGACGACTTGAAAACAGGTGCCAAATGGGCCACTTTTTGGTCGTTATTGATTATCTCCATCTATATCTTCATCCGTTTCCGCGACTGGAGGTATTCGTTGGGAACCATCATCGCTTTATTGCACGACGTATTAGTAACATTAGCAGTGTTCTCCTTCCTGAAAAATGTAGTTCCCTTCCCGCTGGAAATCGATCAGCACTTTATCGCAGCAATATTAACGGTGATAGGTTTCTCGATGAATGATACCGTAATTGTATTTGACCGGGTACGGGAATACAGCCATACCATGCATGGTGCCAGTAAAAAAGAAGTTATCAATAAAGCAATCAATGATACGCTGAGCCGCACTATTATGACTTCGCTTACCGTATTCATTACCATCTTAATTTTGTTTTTGGTAGGTGGAGAAGTAACCAAAGGATTCGCCTTTGCTATGTTGATCGGAGTAGTAACCGGTACCTACTCTTCCATATTTGTAGCAGCCCCCATCCTGGTTGATTTTGCGAAAAATAAACCATTGGGTCAGGCCGATTTTGTGGACCATAAAACCAATGTTAAAAAGAAACAACCTATACTCGCTAAAAAAGCGTAGCCAAAATTAACTTGTTTTAAAGCCCCGTCTTTTGTTATAAGACGGGGCTTTTCTTTTTCTTTCCTGTAATGAATTAAACCTGAAAAACCTGCAATTTGTGTTGAATGAAAAACAGTAAATTAATCAGAGTTATATTTTTATACCACAAAAAAATAATAAAATGGTACACGTCGGTACTTGCCTTAACTTCCCCCGTAACACGGAATAAGCATTCAATCCTTATTAATTCATTTTTGGCGGAGAATTCGGTAGCCCAGGAATTAGGCGTTTTAAAGAAATTACGCCATCAGATAATGTTCCTCCTTTTGCTGCTGAAGATAAAATCTTGTTATGCATGTTGAATTACCCATTATTGGGGCCACCAATTAAAGGGACCTGATGCTCCGCAAACAATGGGCTTTCATATCAATTTTGAAAACAATGCGCATTTCAATCAGGAACCCAATACTCGAAAGGAATGCAAAAAAAATTTTGACGCATTATGTGCTGACTGGAAAGTAACGATGGAACCTCAGGATATGTTTTGGGGTGCTTATTTAGGAGGCCCTATGGATAAATATGAATTTCAATGGACGTTTAATTATACTGAAAAATGAAATATTTTTCAAAGCGGAACGTACAGAAGAAACATTAAGTACCGTATTTGTAACAGTTAGTGCACCTTTATAAACGGGTTGAAATAAATGGACAACCCCGAATGACGTTGTTCAATTTTATAATGCGTCTGACGATTGGAACAAAATAAAAGTAGAAAATGATTGAATGAGAAAAGCATTCAATAATTCCAATTCTTAACACAATTCTGTAATATCTGGCCTTCATTCTTAAAAATAAGAACACACTGATATTGAGAAAAGGATAAATAGGAATGCTATAAACCAGGCTGGTCCATACTGCCAACTTTCTAAAGATTTCAGGGACCTTAGCTTAATAATTAAACCGAAAAAGAAGTTCCGCATCCACAGGTTTTAGAGGCATTCGGGTTCTTAAATACAAAACCACGGGCATTCAAACCATCCTGCCAATCTATTTCCATGCCCATAAGATAAATCCCATGCGATTTGTTCATCACAAATTGAAATCCTGCATATTCATAGACTTCATCTGATTCTTCTTTTTTATCGAATCCTAATACATAGGTAAGTCCGGAACAACCCCCTCCCTTTACGCCTATGCGCAGGTGGGTGGTTTTATCAAAACCTTCCATGTTCATCAAGCGGTTAATCTCTTCTACTGCATGTGCAGTAAAACTAACCGGCATTTCAAGTACTGTTTCCATATTCATTTTTTAATCAGCTGTAAAATTACGAACAAATAGTGGCTTATAAAAGCCAGCGGGTTGGCTATGGGTTAATTTATTACAAAACTTTAAACATCAGGCTATAAAACAAAGAACTTTCAAACCATTTGTTACTTTTGCTGCTAAACCCAACTACATGTCACTCAGTGTACCTGAACTACTCATTCAAATAGCTATTGCCGCTTTGATTGGCGGTACCCTTGCGTACCTTTTCTGGAAACAACGAAAGCAGGCAAAAGAAATGATGCAGCATAAAGAGAATAGCATCCCCAAACAACAACCCTCCGCTCCGATGCAATTACAGGCATATGAGCGATTGATATTGCTTGCTGAAAGGATTTCTCTCCCCAATCTGATAAACCGGCTTAATCAACCTGGCGTTAGTGTAAGAGAGATGCAATCCCTGCTCACTCAAAGTATTCGTCAGGAATTCGATCACAACATTACGCAACAGATTTATGTAAGCGCGGAAGCCTGGCAAGCCATTCAAAATTTAAAGGATCAAAACCTGCTTATAGTAAACCAGGTGGCTTCATTTATGCCCGCCGAAGCAACGGGTACCGACCTGAATAAAAGCATACTGGAAATGCTGATGAATTCCCCGAAAGCTTCTTTGCATGGAGTGGTGGAGGAGGTATTGAGTTATGAAGCGAAAAAATTAATGAAATAGTTTTTTTAGTTTGTAGCTTATGGTTTGGGGTTGCTGTTCACCAGAAGGTACCTGGCAAATAAACGTCGCTTTAAACGAAATTTTAATTTAGTTAATCCGCTTGTATTTGTAAACCTACAAACCACCAACTACAAACCGTTTTCAAACCTTCTCTATGCCTGAAAGAAAAATATATACTGATAGTGGAATTGAAATCAAACCGGTTTATACTGACCAATCCTTAAACTTTAAAACACAGAAAGAACTACCGGGAGAATTTCCTTTTACAAGAGGAGTTCAGCCGGATATGTATCGCGGTAAGTTGTGGACCATGCGTCAATATGCCGGCTTCAGTACTGCGGAAGAAAGTAATAAAAGATATCATTATTTATTGAGCCAGGGAGTCATGGGGTTGAGCGTGGCATTTGATCTTCCTACCCAAATCGGGTACGACAGCGACCATCTGCTGGCCGAAGGAGAAGTGGGTAAAGTAGGAGTAGCCATAAATAGCATAGAAGATATGCAAACACTTTTTAATGGAATTATGCTGGAAGAGGTGAGCACTTCCATGACAATCAACGCAACTGGTTTTATCCTCCTGGCGTTTTACGTGGCACTCGCTAAACGCCAGGGAGCCGATCTCAAAAAAATTACCGGAACCATTCAGAATGATATTTTAAAGGAATATGCTGCCCGGGGAACCTATATTTATCCGCCCAAACCTTCAATGCGAATCATTACTGATATTTTTGAATGGTGCGCCCAGGAATTACCCAAATGGAATACGATTTCAATTTCTGGGTACCATATCCGGGAAGCGGGTAGTACAGCCGTTCAGGAAATTGCCTTTACGCTAAGTAATGGTAAGGCCTATGTAAAAGCAGCGCTAGAAAAAGGAATGGATATTAATGTTTTTGGGAAACGTCTCTCTTTCTTTTTTAATGCGCATAATAATTTATTTGAAGAAGTTGCCAAGTTTCGGGCTGCCCGGCGCATGTGGGCCCGCATCATGAAAGAATTGGGGGCCACCGATCCAAAAGCTATGATGCTTCGTTTTCATACTCAAACCGGGGGAAGTACCTTAACTGCCCAGCAACCATTAAATAATATTTCAAGAGTAACTATTCAAACATTAGCAGCAGTACTCGGAGGTACGCAAAGCCTACATACCAACGGATATGATGAAGCGTTAAGTTTGCCCACGGAAGAAGCCGCCCGCATTGCTTTACGTACCCAACAGATTGCCGCATTTGAAAGTGGTATACCCGACACGGCTGATCCGTTAGCGGGTAGTTTTTTTGTAGAAACACTTACCCATGAGGTAGAGGAGGCGGCCTGGCTTCTTATAAATAAAATTGATGCGATGGGGGGAAGTGTACCTGCTATTGAAGAAGGTTTTATACAGGACGAAATTGCCCGCAGCGCATACGAATACCAGCGGCAAATTGAAACCGGCGAAAAAATAATAATAGGAGTAAATAAGTTCCAGGTAAAAGATGATGCGCCTATCCCGGGATTTAAGATTGATGACAGCATACGTACTTTACAGATAGAGAAGCTGAATGCATTGAAAAAAAACCGGGATAATGCTAAAATAGACCAGTGTTTGCAGCTATTAAACGACCAGGCCGTTAGCGGAGAAAATATTATGCCTGCTGTAATTGAAGCGGTTGAACATAACATAACGCTTGGGGAAATAGCCGACGAGCTCAGGGGTGTTTTCGGAGAATATAAATGACTTACCAATTAATAACACTCTACTGAAGTTTTCAATAACATATAACATGAACAAATACGGCAACTGTAGGAACAAAGTCTGAAGTAATAGCGAGTCTTTTTGAACAGGAATACATCCAAAGCCAATCCGTCTGCTGGCACCTTTAAATCGGTCATTTGGAAATGTGGAATGATTACTTGTTCGGAATTAATTTTTAATAATTGAAAAATTTTCTTTCCACCTGATTACCTTTAAGCAGCGATAGTACATATTGCCCTCTTTGTAAGAACCCAACCGGCATTTGCAAAGAATTTTCACCTGTTTCTAATTGTATAAACCGTTTATGCAATATATTTCCTGAGTCGGAGGAAACAGACACCATAAATACTCCGCGATCGGTTAAGGATATATGGGCAAAAACGTATTCTTTACTTATCCGCACATTCATTATTGCGATGGGCAAGGTAGCGGAGTTTTTCATAAAATAGGATTGGTCTTCATTATGAACGATAAGTTATAACACTTATTATTTGATAAGTGTCAAACCGTTGTCTTTATAGATGCCTTTACCATCAAAACAATTAGCAACAAAGGACCATAGTAGCGTCTATTTCAGGAATATTCGATATTTTCAATTCATAAAATAACAAATGATGAGATTTTCCAAAACACTGCTCAATTATTGCTTCCTGCTACTTTGTGCAAATACCTGGGCGCAAACACCCACTCCCATTCAGCAACTAATCAGCCAAAAATCAAAAGCTCTTTTGCCTAAAGTGATTGAATGGCGACGATACATACACCAGAATCCTGAACTCGGCAATCGCGAGTTTAAAACCATGGAATATATTGCTGCTCATTGCAAAAAATTGGGACTCGAAGTACAAACCGGTGTGGCAAAAACTGGTGTAGTGGCCATATTGCGGGGGGGTAAACCGGGACCAGTTGTTGCCTTGCGGGCCGATATGGATGCCCTTCCAGTAAAAGAAAGAGCAGATCTTCCATATAAGTCGGTGGCTATATCCGACTATAACGGACAATCCGTTCCGGTGATGCATGCATGTGGTCATGACACCCATGTAGCCATGCTTATGGGAACGGCCGAATTGCTCGTTTCAATGAAAAAAGACGTTCCCGGTATTGTAAAGTTTATTTTTCAACCTGCGGAAGAAGGTCCGCCGGGTAACGAAGAAGGCGGTGCACCCCTGATGGTAAAAGAGGGAGTAATGGACAATCCAAAAGTAGACGCCATTTTTGGTATCCATATCAATTCTCAAACTGAAGTGGGTAAGATAAAATACAAACCGGGTGCTACCATGGCAAGCAGTGATTGGTTTACAATAAAAGTAAAAGGTAAACAATCGCATGGTTCGCAGCCCTGGAGTGGCATAGATCCTATCGTGGTTTCTTCCCAAATAATAAACGGACTGCAAACTATTGTAAGCCGTCAGGAAGATCTTACCAAAGCCCCTGTTGTTATTACGGTGGGAAAGATTGCCAGCGGGGTTCGGGCTAACATATTACCGGAAGAAGCGATGATGGAAGGAACCATCCGAACTCTGGATCAGGAGATGCAGAAAGATGTACATGAACGTATCCGGCTTACTGCTACTAAAATTGCCGAGGCCTCCGGCGCTAGCGTAGAAGTAAATATCGAAACAAAAACACTGGTTACTTACAATACGCCCGAACTGGTAAAGCTGATGCTGCCTTCTTTGGAAGCCGCCGCGGGCAAAGAAAATGTAATAGAAAGTGTATGGACTACCGGTGCAGAGGATTTTTCTTACTTCGGAGAAAAAGCACCATCGTTCTTCTTCTTTTTAGGTGGCATGAAGATAGGACAGGATCCCAAAACTACACCCTCTCATCATACACCCGATTTTTATATCGACGATAGCCAGTTGGATGTAGGTGTTAAAGCCTTTTCCAATATTGTATTTGATTACGCACGATTAAAACCAGCTACTGCTACTTCAGCGGATGGGACAAAAAAGAAAGGGTTTTGATTTTCCTGTTAAAAAGTGTACGAATACCTTCTAAAGGCATTCGCACTCATTCGTTATCATTCGTTATCATTCGACCGAATCCGTGTTTAATTTTTCTTCTGCTCCCTGGCCCAAGCATCTTTCAGGGTAACCGTTCTATTAAAAACAAGCTTATCCAAACTACTTTCTTTATCCAGGCAATAATATCCTTTGCGTAAGAACTGGAAGCGGTCGGTGGCTATTGCATTTTTTAAAGCCGGCTCCCCGTATCCCGTTACTATTTTCAGGCTAATGGGATTGATGTATTCCTTAAAATCTCCTTCTTCATCTGTAGGGTCTTCCACGCGGAACAACCGATCATATTCCCGAACCTCCACTTCTGCCGCATCAGCCGCATTTACCCAATGCAGCGTTCCCTGAACTTTAATACCCGACACATCCTCTCCACTCTTACTATTGGCGAAATAGGAACACCGCAACTCAGTAATGTTCCCGCTACCGTCTTTTATTACTTCGTCGCACTGAATAATGTAAGCACTCTTCAGCCTAACTTTACTTCCTGGTGATAACCGGAAATATTTCTTTGGCGGGTTCTCCATAAAATCATCCCGTTCAATCAGTATCTCTTTGCTAAAAGGAATTTCCCGCAAGCCGAATTCAGCATCTTCCGGGTTGTTTTCTGTAGGCAACAACTCCGCTTCCTTTTGGTAATTCGTTATTACCACCCGCACGGGATCAAACACTACCATTCTTCGCTGGGCAATTTTATTCAAGTGCTCGCGGATACAAAACTCCAGCAAGCTTACATCAATCATATTCTCGCGCTTGGCAATTCCAATTCTATCACAAAAATCGCGGATACTATCCGGTGTATATCCCCGGCGGCGTAGACCGGTGATAGTAGGCATTCGGGGGTCATCCCACCCCGTAACATAATTTTCGTTCACTAATTGCAGCAACTTTCTTTTGCTCGTAACAGTATAATTGATATTGCGGCGGGCAAACTCGTATTGATGTGATGGATAAATTTCTAATTTTTCAATCAACCAGTCGTATAACTCGCGGTGCGGCACAAACTCTAATGTGCAAATGGAATGGGTTACATTTTCAATCGAATCACTTTGTCCGTGTGCGAAATCATACATCGGATAAATGCACCATTTATCACCTGTACGGTGGTGATGGGCATGCTTGATCCGGTAGAGAACAGGATCCCGCATCAACATATTGACATGTCCCATATCTATTTTAGCGCGGAGGGTGCGACTGCCATCTGCAAATGCGCCATTCTTCATAGAGGTAAACAGTTGAATATTTTCCTCTAGGGAGCGGTTTCGGAAGGCACTTTCTTTTCCTGGCTCGGTAGGGGTTCCTTTTAATGCAGCCATTTCTTCGCTGGTACTATCATCAACATAAGCCAGTCTTTTATTGATTAGTTTGATAGCAAACTCATACAGGTTTTCAAAATAATCACTGGCATATAGCTCATTTTCCCAGGTAAAACCCAGCCACTGCACGTCATCTTTAATACTTTCTACGTATTCGGTTTCTTCGGTAACCGGGTTGGTATCATCGAAACGCAGGTTGGTATAGCCGGGATATTTTTTTGTAAGCCCGAAATTGAGGCAGATACTGCTGGCATGACCGATATGCAGGTAACCATTCGGCTCCGGTGGAAAACGTGTAATGATACTTTTGTACTTCCCTTCCTTCAGGTCTCTTTCGATAATTTCCTCAAGGAAATTCAAACTCCTTTCTTCTTTAGTAATGTCTTCGCTCATAAGCTGCAAAGGTAAGGAAGAGAGGGGATTAAGGAGCACCCTGAAATATTGCTGCCATTGCAAAAACCGGTTGTCGTTTAACAGATTTGTTTCTCCAAAAATTACAATCAAATAAATCCCATGCAAGACCAGCAGATAAATGAGGAAAAACACCTGAATCGTATAATAAACTGTGCTGCAATTATATTAGGAAGGAAGCAATAATTTATATGGCAAACAAAAATGTGATTATTGTGAAAGAAAAACCAATAGCGATTCTGTGCAAGCAGACTTAGCTATACTGAAATAAAAAAGTCGAAATGAAATTATCAGGATTCCTACTCTGTGTACTACCATCGGAGTATTGTTTCCAGTCTTCTAATCGCAAACCTTGCATCTTTCTTTTTATTAGTCATTAAACCTTCTCTTATGGCAAGAAACATTTCTGCCAGGATGAATTTCCTGGTTAAATTCGGTATTCTTCCTCCCGAAGCGTACGACTTCGTTTTCCCGGAAGGTCCTCGTTTTTCTTCTTTTACTAAAAAGTATGCTATGACTGCTATGGTAAGAGAAATTGTTAAAGCCCTACCCGACAAAAGTTTGCAGAAGAAGCTAATGTCTGCCGGCAGATCGATGGTAGAGTATTCTTCCAAAGGTTTGATCAATGGATGGGAAGAAGGCGATGACACCTGCCCGCCTTACTGGCCCCTCATTCCTGGTGGCGGGGGCGATCCTGATCCCATTCGCTGGATGATAGCAAGCCAGAAGGCATCTCAATATATGCCAACGCATTAAAGGTTATTGCCGGCCTGAGTAAAGTACCGGCTGTTGCCAAACAACTCAATGAAATTGCCGGCGCATTGAACAGCCAGGAAATTTCGTTTGCGGTAGAACATAATTAAGAGAAGAATAGAAAACAGAAAGTAGATAATTCCAGGTGTTGCTAATCATGGTATTGATAGAAGCAATTGCATTAATCTACTTTCTTTTTTTATAAAAGGGTCTGAGACGATCCTTAAGACAAAAGCGAACCATCCGATATCTACCAGCCGATCAGAAAGTCTCCGGATGGATGCCAAACTAATATTCAAGTAAGGAGTAGCTTCGGATCTTTTTAATCTTAAGCCCTATTGAGACCAGTTTCTTGCAGATCATCCCGAGGTAAATGATCAATTATAATATCCGTTCACCATTGAGGGGCCGAATTTTTATTGAATAATTGCTATAATCAAAACAGAATAAGTTTGGGTAAAAAATGATTTAGGTGTAATCCTTTCATTTTGAAAATTTCTGAAACGTATGTTCGTTAATATTTTACTAGTTTTCTTAACTTTTTGGATGCGTTTTTTAGGCTACTAAGCCTTATTTTTGTAATCCTTGGGTCCATAATATAAGATTATTAGTAATTGTTTGTTTTGTTTCCCTGGATGGCAAAATTTCATTAGTAGCGAAAACAAGAATAGAATAGGAAAATGAGGAAAATTTCTTATTCCAAGAAATCCAACTTACTTCCTGCCTAAAGTTAATAAGTTGTGCAATTTTAACTATAGCTTACCCGTTTAGAAAACTGAACCAGAACAACTGTTGAACAATTAAAACGGATTGGCCCATGCAGCGGTTAAAAAGGAAAAGGCTCCAACGATTTGCAATATTGCCGGTTACTATTACCGCAATCATGTCGATGTATTCTTTTGCACCCCCTTCTCATTTTTTTGCAGACAATTTGTTATCTGAAATGTCTGTTGCTGAAGAAAGTTCGGCAGCTGCTTTATCAGCTATCCCCCTATCTACTGCAGAAAATTTATCGTTTTCAGAAAGTAAGAAGTTTGTTTATGACAGCCTGCAGCTGGAAGCAACTGGTTTGACCAGGGAAGTTTTTGAAATGGCTCTTCATGGGATGGAAAAATTAAAGAACGCCAATTTATTAAACAGCGACATACTTTCTATAATCGATTTCAGCAAATCCAGTACAGAGAAGCGGTTATTTGTTATCGACCTTGATAACTACGAATTATTATTTAATATCTGGGTTGCGCACGGCCGCAATTCCGGTGAAGCATTGGCTAGTTCATTCTCCAATAAACCGCGATCCAAAAAAAGCAGTCTTGGATTTTATGTTACTGGTCCTGCGTACCAGGGAAGCAATGGATATTCGTTGAAGTTGGTGGGGGTAGAAAATGGATTCAATAATAATGCCTTTCAGCGTGCAATTGTTGTTCATGGCGCCGATTATGTAAATGCCAATTATATTAACAGCCAGGGCTATATTGGTCGCAGCCAGGGTTGCCCTGCAGTGGCACCACAGGTAAGCCGCCCATTGATTAATACCATTAAAGAAGGGACCTGCCTTTTTATTTATCACCCATCGGCATCTTATCTGAATCGTTCGGCTTTGTTACAGTAGTTTATTCACATTCATCTTTTTACTGGTAATAAATAAGCACCCCCACAAAAGAGGCGAGGTATATCTTTGCCCCTTAATTTCTATTATGCTCAAGGTTGGTGTTTTTGGAGTTGGTCATTTAGGAAAGTTTCATCTCAATAACTGGAAAGAAATAAGAGAAGTTGAGTTAGTAGGATTTTACGATCCGAATGATTCCGCCTCCCAGGAAGTAAGCGAAAAATTCCAACTCGCCCGCTTTATTGATGCAGCTACACTAATGGATACCGTGGACGCAGTGGATATTGTTGCACCAACCAATTTTCATTTCGATTTATGCAAACTGGCTATCCGGAAAGGAAAACACGTTTTTGTTGAAAAACCGCTGGCCGATACGATGGAGGAAGCCAGAGAATTAGTAAAGCTGGTAAAAGAATCTAATATTAAATTCCAGGTTGGGCACGTGGAAAGATTCAACCCCGCATTTCTTGCAGTACAGGAATTGTCGCTGAATCCCATGTTTATTGAAGTCCATCGCCTGGCAGAATTCAACCCCAGGGGTACGGAAGTAAGTGTGATACTTGACTTAATGATTCATGATATAGATATTATATTAAGCATCGTAAAGAGCGAAGTAAAAACAATCTCGGCCAGCGGAGTGGCTGTTATGACAGATACTCCCGATATCGCCAATGTTCGTATCGAATTCAACAATGGCTGCGTTGCCAATCTTACCTCGAGCCGTATATCGATGAAAAAAATGCGTAAAATGCGTTTGTTCCAGAAGGATGCCTATATAGGGATGGATTTCCTGGCCAAGAAAACCGAGATCATAAAATTAAAAACACCCCAGGACATAGATGTTTTTTCGTTCGACCTGGAAACCCCGCATGGCAAACGAACTATTGCCATCGCCAATCCCCGGGTGCCCGAAATAAACGCCATCAAAATGGAATTGGAGAAATTCCGCGATGCTATTGCTACCAATACACCGGTTACTGTAAGCGAAGTAGATGGATTGCGCGCAATGGATGTAGCGCACCAAATTCTTCAAAAAATAAAAAACAATAGTATTATTGCCTGAATATTCACATGGCAAGTTCTAAACGAATTCATAGCAGTTGGTATGTAGTGGTCGATTACCTGGCAGCGGTACTGGCTTGGATCGTTCTTTATTTTACCCGAAGATACCTGTTGGAAGAAGCCATTACCGTAGAAAGAAGAATTTATTTAAACGACCGGTTCTGGTGGGGCATTACCCTGATTCCAATTGGCTGGCTCATTTTCTATACCATTATCGGGGCCTACCGCTCGCTTTATTCAAAATCGAGAATGAACGAGTTTACGCTCACATTAATCAGCAGTATAATTGGTTGTACACTGATTTTTTTTCTCATTGTTATCAATGACCCGCAACATAATTATACCTATTACTACAAAGCATTTTTGATTTTCCTGGCGACACAATTTGTTTTGACCTGGCTGGCGCGCTATATCCTGTTAAGTATAGTAAAAAAGCAAATCGATACCGGTTCGGTTCGCTTCAATACTTTGTTGATTGGTGCAAATAGTGTGGCCACCAATATTTATAAGAATACTTCCGATGAATTGAAACGAGCCGGATATCATTACACCGGTTTTGTATCCGTAAATGGAATGGCAAACGGCATACAACAATACCTCACCTCGTTAGGAGAATTGGCCCAGCTTGAAAAAATCGTTGAAGAAAAAGGTATTCGCCTGATAGTGATAGCCCTGGAGAAAAAAGAAATAGAAAATATTGAAAATATAATCAACCGGCTGAGCGATCAGGATGTAGATATAAAAATTGTGGCTGATACGCTTGATATTCTTTCCGGATCAGTAAGAACCAGCAATGTGTATGGAGCTGTTTTGTCAGATATCAAATCGGGCCTGATGCCCGATTGGCAACAAAATATAAAACAAGTCATTGATATAGTTATATCTCTAACCGGACTTATTATTTTGTCGCCTTTATTTTTGTATGTTGCTATCCGGGTACGTATGTCTTCCCCTGGTCCCATTATTTATTCGCAGGAGCGGATGGGATATAAAGGTCGAATCTTTTCCATTTACAAATTTCGTTCGATGGTTAATAAGGCAGAACCCAACGGCCCGCGTCTTTCCTCGGAAAATGATCCGCGCATTACTCAATGGGGAAGGACCATGCGCAAGTGGCGCTTAGATGAACTCCCTCAACTATGGAATATTCTGAAAGGGGAAATGAGCCTGGTAGGTCCCCGGCCTGAACGCGCCTATTATGTGGACCAGATAAGAAAACAAACGCATTATTACAATTACCTGCTTAAAGTTAAACCCGGTATAACCTCCTGGGGAATGGTTAAATATGGCTATGCCGAAAATATCGGGCAAATGACTGATCGGATGAAGTATGATCTTATCTATATAGAAAATATTTCACTAGCACTCGACTTGAAAATTATGCTGCATACCCTCCGTATTATTTTTATGGGCAAGGGAAGGTAAGATTGTTAAATTTTATCCTGCAGTCGTCTGAACTTTTACAACAGCCCAAAACTTATTATTTTCAATGGTCAAACAATTTTTAGATGGTAAGATTATCAGGAATCGTTCTTCTCAGTTTTCTATGTACCTTTGAGGCTCAAAGCCAGCCATCGTACTGGCAGCAGGAAGTTCATTATACAATTGAGGTATTCTTAAATGATATACAACATGCATTGAATGGAAAGTTGGCAATGGATTATATCAATCATTCGCCAGACACCCTCACATTCATCTGGTTTCATCTTTGGCCCAACGCTTACCGCAACAATAACACGGCCCTTTATAAACAATTATTGAATGATAAGGAAGGTAAGAAGAAACTAAAAAACATTGAACCTGGTTTTTTGGATAGCCTGGATTTCCGGGTTGATGGCAAACCATCTAGTATCCAACCCGACCGCGAGAATATTGATATGGCAAAACTTCTTCTGCCCAAACCATTATACCCCGGCGAACATATCAATATCTCTACTCCCTTTTATGTAAAACTTCCCTCCTATTTTTCCCGTTCCGGGCATACGGGCCAGCAGTATATGATTTGCCAGTGGTACCCCAAGCCCGCCGTATATGATCGTAAAGGTTGGCACGCATTTCCCTACCTCGACCAGGGGGAATTTTATAGCGAATATGGGTCCTTCAACGTAACCATTACTCTTCCGGCTGAGTATATAGTAGGCGCCACCGGTAGTTTACAAAACTCAGACGAATACGAACAATACAAAACGATCGGAAGCCAAAATTATCAAAACAGGAAGAAGGGAACCATGCAATTTTATAAACCCAACAAACCCGGACAAACAAAGAAACTATTTTACAAAGCTGAAAATGTTCATGATTTTGCCTGGTTTGCCGATAAGGATTTTATTATTCAATATGATACACTTCACCTCCCATCGGGGAAAATTACCGACGCGTTTACCTACTACCAGCCAAATAGTAATGAGGAATGGCAAAACAGCATTGGTTTTGTAAAAGATGCTGTAAATAGCTATTCAGGTTGGCTGGGTGAATATCCTTACCCGGTAGTGCAGGCAGTGGAAGGACCCAAAAATAATTCCAGTGGTGGTATGGAATATCCCATGATAACATTAATTACCAGCCCGGATGCAGATAAGGAAAACCTGGATGCAGTCATTACTCACGAGGTGGGGCATAACTGGTTTTATGGAATGCTCGGCACTAACGAAAGAGACAATCCCTGGATGGATGAAGGGCTGAATACTTTTTACCAGTTTCGATATGAGGCGGCCAAGTACCGGGCGAACAGCGTTTTTGGAAAAGGCATACCCAAAGAACTAAAAAGCTTATCGGTAGAAGATTTCCTTGCCAGAATATATACCGCCCTAAACAACCTACCTGCTAAAGAACCAGTGGCCACTTCTTCTACCGGTTTTGCCAATAAAGAGGACTATAGCATCGTTGTATATATCAAGACCGCCGTTTGGCTTTTCATTGCTGAAAATACCCTGGGTAAGGAAGTATTTGATAAGGGAATGAAAACATATTTTGAATCCTGGAAGTTCAGACACCCTTACCCGGAAGATTTGAAAAATGCCTTAGAGAATGCCAGTGGAAAGAAATTAGACGAACTCTTTGAGTTGTTAAACAAAGAAGGCAGCTTCCAGTAGAAGCAATCTTGTTATTTTTGAAAAAAATACCTGTTGAAAAATCTGATTGTTCTGTTGTTGATTATAACCCTTTCAACTACTGCTGTTAGCCAATCTGCTTACTGGCAGCAGCAATTGTATTATACCATTGATGTACAATTGAACGATACCGAACACAGTCTCGAAGGGTTTCTAAAACTACGCTACTTAAATAATTCACCAGATACCCTCCGCTTTATATGGTTTCATTTATGGCCCAATGCATACAAAAATGATCGCACCGCCTTCAGTGAACAATTATTAGAAAACGGCCGGACGGATTTTTATTTTTCTTCCCGCGAACAAAAAGGATATATCAACCGGCTCGATTTTCGGGTAAATAACAACACGTTAAAAACAGAAGATCATCCCCTGTACATCGATGTACTAAAAGTATACCTGGCCAAACCCCTTGCCCCCGGCGAAGAAACAGAATTAACTACCCCTTTTCATGTTAAATTACCATATAATTTTTCAAGAGGTGGTCATGTGGATCAATCGTATCAGATTACTCAATGGTATCCCAAACCGGCAGTATATGACAAAAGTGGATGGCACCCGATTCCCTATCTCGACCAGGGAGAATTTTACAGTGAGTTTGCTAACTATGATATACGGATTACCTTACCCGATAATTATGTGGTAGCGGCTACCGGTGATTTGCAAAATGAGGAAGAAAAAAAATGGTTGCGCCAACGAGGGGGTCCATTGGTTAAAATAAACTTCATTAAAAAATTTCCGGCAAAACCTGTTAAGAAATCCGACGTACCCAAAACAAGTTCAGTAATACCCTCATCTTTAAAATCAAAAACGCTTCGATACCTGCAGGAAAATGTTCATGACTTTGCCTGGTTTGCCGATAAATATTTTGGAGTAAAATATGATACCATACAATTAAGTTCAGGAAGGGTTATTGATGCCTACAGTTATTATAGCAGTACCGGCGAAAAATGGTGGAAGAATAGTATGGATATGATAAAGGAGGCGGTGCATTTTCGCTCCGCGCTTATTGGTGAATATCCTTTTAACGTGGTTAGTGCCGTAGAAGCTCCTATTGGGTTCGAAGGAGGAATGGAGTATCCAACAATTACCAGCATATCCCCGGTGCCGAATGAAAAAAGTTTGAATATCACCATCGGGCACGAAATCGGGCATAATTGGTTTTATGGTATCCTGGCCAGTAATGAACGAATGTATCCCTGGCTGGATGAAGGAGTAAACACTTATTACGATAAACGATATAATGAATGGAAGTATGCGGGCAATCAATTGAAGGAAAAGAAATCTTCTTTTATTTCCAAAAAACTCCCCGACAACGAGGACCTGTTGGCCATAAATTCACTGGCCAAAATAAAGAAAGATCAACCCATCACCACAGCGTCGGCCGAATTTTCGGAAATAAATTACAGCATGATTGCTTACGCCAAAACAGCTTTCACCTTACAACAACTGGAAAAAAATATTGGCCGGACTCTTTTTGATTCGAGTATGAAATTATATTACCAGCAATGGAAATTCAAACATCCCCAGCCGGAAGATTTTATAATGGCAATGGAAAAGAATTCTGGTAAGGACCTGATGGAATTCAAAAAAGCATTAAATACAAGTGGAAATATATTGCCTTATGAGCCTGAGCATAAAAAAATAAGACCCACCTTCCTTTTTAATCTCAATAATACCCATGAAATTTCTTACGTAAATTTTATCCCGGCCCTGGGAGTAAATAAATATGATGGGGCGATGCTGGGTGTATTGATCCATAACTTCAATATGCCCTCCGATAATTTCCAGTTTTTCGCAGTTCCCTTGTATGCCACAGCCAGTAAGCAATTCAACGTTCTTTCAGGAGCCGCCTATTCCTGGTATCCTTTAGGGACGATTCAAAAAATTGAAGTGGGTTTGGGTTATTCCCGGTTTTCCACATTAAAAGGAATTGATAGTAATGGAACCACTATCACCGGGGGGTTCAATAAGGTAGTACCCTCCCTGCGATTTACATTCAGGAATCATACGGCACGCAGTACTTTAGAGCAGTGGATTGAATGGAAAACATTTTTGATTGGAGAAAAAGGATTTGAATACATGCTGAAAACGGCCGATTCGTCTTATTATCCTTCTAAAGGAAAAACACAAAAAAGATATCTCAACCAGTTAACCTACTCTATTACAGATTACCGGGCTCTTTATCCCTATGATATCAGTATTCAAATACAACAGGGCGAAGGATTTTACAGAGCTTCCGCCACCAGCAATTACTTTTTGAATTATGCTGGCAGCGGTGGGGCCTCGGTTCGTTTCTTTGCAGCGAAGTTTGGATACCTGGGAACTAAAACCACAGAAAAGGAATTCGCAACTTTATCCTATCAACCCAAGTTGACGGCAGTTCGAGGAGACGAAGATTATACGTACAGTAATTATTTTATGGGAAGAAATGAAACCGGGGGATTTGCCAGCCAGCAAATAATGATGCGGGATGGCGGATTGAAATTACGCACCGACCTCTTCCAGGGACTACAAGGAAGAAGCGATAACTGGATAGCCGCAATTAATGTAAATACCACCATACCAGCCAGCATACTTCCGAAGACAATACCACTCCGTATTTTCCTGGATGTGGGAACTTATGCAGATGCCTGGAAAAAAGACGCTGCCACCCGCCGCTTTTTATTTGTAGGTGGATTACAATTATCGCTCATAAAAGGATTGGTGAATATTTACGCGCCACTTGTATACAGCAGCGAATTTTCAGATAACCTGAAAACCGTACCGGAAGAAAATAAATTCTTCCGGAAGATCTCTTTTAGTATTGACATACATCGTTTCAACCTGCGCAAACTAAGCAATAATAAATTTCCTTATTAACTGAAATGGAAGATATAATACGATATTTCCCAAGAGCCGAAATAAATATTGAATCCTGGGATCGTTGCATCGCCCATGCTCCCAATGGATTGGTATATGCTTATTCTTTTTATCTTGATAATATGGCCATGCACTGGGATGCGTTGATATGGGGGGATTATGAATGTGTAATGCCATTAACCTGGAATAAAAAATACGGAATCTGTTATTTGTATCAACCTGCTTTTACTGCTTCGCTGGGCATTTTTGGAAATAAAATAACGGACATTCTTATTATGGAATTTATCCGTTCCATTCCACCCCGATATAAGTTGGTAGAAATCGATATGAATTATGGAAATAAACTCTCGCTTCCTCACCAAGACGTTCGCCTAAGAGAAAATTATATACTGGATCTCAATAACCCCTATGAGAAAATCTATTCCGGTTACCGCGACAATATCAAACGCAATTGTAAAAAAGCACAACAGTTGAATTGCCGCTACTCTAATAATGTTGTGGTGGACGAAGTGATCAGGCTATCGCAGCAGCAAATGGGAAAAGTATCCGGTGCTTCATCGGATGATTACCGTAGGTTTAAAAATTTATTCCACTTCCTGCAGGCAAGGGGCGAAGCCACAGCCTGCGGCGTTTACACTGAATCCGGCGAGTTGATAGCTTCCTGTGTCTATTTCTTCTCCCATAACCGGGCTTATTATATTTTAGTAGGTAACCATCCAAATGGAAAAACAATCGGGGCTTCCCATTTTCTAATTGACCGGTTTATATCAGAACATGAGGAGAAAAAATTATTGCTGGATTTTGAAGGATCCGACATTCGTAACCTGGCTTTTTTTTACAGTAGCTTTGGTGCTATTGTTGAAACATATCCGGCTCTGCACCTAAACCGGTTGCCCTGGTGGGCGAAGGTTTTTAAGAAAATATAAAATCTAAACCCTGCCAGCCGGCAAGCTGGTGCAAAATTAAAAATGCAAAATTAAAAACACCTCCATTTCTACATTCCGGATTTAATATTTTACATTCTATATATATCCAGCCCCAGGTACAACAACATTTCAATCTTTTGATCCACCAGTTTTTGGCTTTCGGCTCCAGACTATCGACACCTTCCTCTTGACTCCCGACTCAACCCCCCGACTTTTTCAGCTTCCCACTTCCCGTTCTTCCAGGATTTTATCAGCAATTAAAATATCAATGGGTCGGGTGATTTTTATATTCGTCGTTTCTCCCTCGATCAAATGAATTTTTACTCCCAGTTGTTCCACTACGCTGGCCTCATCTGTAAAAGATTCCCGGTAGTCCTGTTCAAATGCTGATTTAATGATATCGCTAAAAAAAGTTTGAGGCGTTTGTATTAACCTCACCTTCTCACGATCAACCAAAGAATTTCCGGCAATTGTTTCAATCCGTATCGTATCTACCGCGGCAATGGCAGGTATAGCGTTTCCTTTTTCAATGGCACTGTTATAGCATCTGTGAATAAGACCGGTACTGAGCAGACATCGAACCCCGTCGTGCACAAAAACAATAGAGTGTTGTTGAATAAGATCAAGTCCTTTTTTTACAGATTGAAAGCGCGTTTCCCCTCCGGCTGTTATTAATATCCTTTTAGGATCCTTTGTAGCCCGGATAATCTCCATCCCGGTTTGCATATAGGCTTCCGGCAAAACCAGAATAATTTCAATATCCGTAAATGCATCGAGAAAAACAGAGAGAGTATACCATAGTAAAGGTTTTCCCTGCAGCTCCAGGAACTGTTTAGGAACGATAGTTCCCATTCTCATGCCTGAGCCGCCGGCTACTATGACTGCATATTTTTTCATTACTCTGATCCAATAGATTTACAAATATGAAGAAAATAAAACGAACGTTGTCTAAAGCAAACTATTTACAGAGATAGCAAGATTGCCTGTAGCAATCGGCCATACCTTTGGGCAAGTGGCAGATGGCACTCCCTTTTTGAAAGAAAAAAAGTAACCAAACAAGAAATGGATTGCTGATCATTTTAGTGCACCAATAAGTTTAAAATAAATATTGGGAGATTACTTAAAAAAAAGGGGGAATTTTACAGGCAGTGGAGTTTTGCCCATCCGGGCAACAGCCGAATAAAGAACAAAAAGTACAAGAGTGCGACGCAACCACCGCCTAATGAGAATTCTGTAGCCGGGCAACTATAAATTCCAGTCGTTAAATTATCAGGTCTCCTCCCCATCCATAAATTCCCGCTCAACTTCTTCCATCTGAACAATATCCCAGGCCTCACTTTCAGTGGGGGTTACATTCATAACTTCCAAAAGTCCTTTTTTATCAAGCCAGGCTTCTACATCCTTTTGCAGGCAGCAAACTACCAGAGAAACATTTTGCTCATAAAAGCGCTGTTGAATATTTACCAGGTGTTCCGCGGCAGCATCGTCCATGATTTTAATGTCTTCCAGGTTCAACACAACGTTTTTAACGTTACCTTGGAGTACGGGAAGTAAACAATTATCAAGTTCTGCTGTCATATTAGCAGCCAACTGAGGTTCCTTGATGGTTATGACATGGAATATTTCTCTGGTATCAATTTTGACCTCCATAGATACTTTAAGTTGTTAACAGCCGTTAATAATATAGCGGCCGGGTAAGTCAAAAATATTCGTTATTATTGTATCAAACACAATTAATTAGAAAAAAATGGATAACAATTTTTCAGCCCAGGTTAAGGAGATCATCTCATTTAGCAGGGAAGAAGCTTTGCGGCTGGGAAATGATTTTATCGGCACTGAGCATTTATTATTGGGCCTTATCCGCGAGGGAGAAAATACCGCCGTTCGAATCCTGAAAAGCTTTAATGTTGATTTGTATGAACTGCGAAAAGAAGTTGAACTGGCGGTAAAAGACAAAACCGGTAAAAACATTGCCAACATCAACAGTCTGCCGCTTACCAAGCAAGCAGAAAAAGTAATTCGGGTTACGGTTCTGGAAGCGAAGGCCCTTAAGAGCCCCACCGTAGAAACCGAACATCTCATGCTTTCGATTCTCAAGAATAAAGAAAACGTAGCTACCCAAATCTTAAATCAATTTGATGTGGATTACGATCTTTTCCGAAATGAACTGGGCGTTGTAAAAAGCAACGATGTTCGCAGTGAATATACCGACGAAAATGAAGATGATTTTGACGAAGAAAAAAAATATGCACAACAAAAATCGCGCTCGGCCGGTACAGCAAAAAGCAAAACACCTGTATTAGACAATTTTGGAAGGGATATAACCCGCCTTGCTGAAAGTGGCGCATTAGATCCCATTGTTGGAAGAGAAGAAGAAATTGAGCGCGTGTCTCAAATACTTTCCCGTCGTAAAAAGAACAATCCCATTTTAATTGGCGAACCTGGTGTTGGTAAAACAGCGATTGTAGAAGGTCTTGCCCTTCGGATCGTACAACGAAAAGTTTCTCGGGTATTGTTTGATAAAAGAGTAGTGTCGCTCGATCTGGCTGCCCTGGTAGCCGGAACTAAATACCGCGGGCAGTTTGAAGAAAGAATGAAGGCGATTATGAATGAACTGGAGAAGAACCGTGACGTGATTCTTTTCATTGATGAAATACACACTATTGTTGGAGCCGGTGGAGCCAGTGGTTCACTGGATGCATCTAATATTTTCAAACCGGCCCTGGCCAGGGGAGAACTTCAATGCATAGGCGCTTCCACGCTGGATGAATACAGAATGTACATTGAAAAAGATGGCGCCCTCGACCGGCGTTTTCAAAAAGTAATGGTAGACCCGCCAACCGTAGATGAAACTATACAAATACTTACCAATATCCAGAGTAAGTATGAAGATTATCACAATGTTTCTTATTCGGTGGAAGCTATTGAAGCCTGTGTGAAACTGAGTGACCGCTATATCACCGATCGCCTGCTTCCCGACAAAGCCATTGATGTGTTGGATGAAGTAGGTGCGCGGGTGCATTTGAAAAACATCAATGTCCCCAAAGAAATTCTCGAACTCGAGAAGAAGATTGAAGATGTAAAAGGTGAAAAAAATAAAGTAGTCAAGAGCCAGAAGTTTGAAGAAGCCGCTTCTTTACGCGACACGGAAAAGCGTTTACAGGAAGAATTGGAAGCAGCCAAAGCAAAATGGGAAGAAGAGAGTAAACACAAACGCTACCCAATTGATGAAGATGCCATCGCCGAAGTAGTAAGCATGATGACTGGCATCCCTGTAAAGCGGATGGTACAGGCTGAAACGGAAAAGTTGAAGAAGATGGCAGATGATATGAGAGAAATGGTCGTTGGGCAAGACGAGGCGATCAGCAAAGTTGTAAAAGCGATTCAGCGTAATAGAGTAGGATTGAAAGATCCGAGGAAACCAATCGGTACATTCATCTTCTTAGGCCCTACCGGGGTTGGTAAAACGGAGTTGGCCCGTGCATTGTCGCGCTATATGTTCGATTCGGAAGATGCATTGATTCGTATCGATATGAGTGAATACATGGAAAAATTCACGGTAAGCCGCCTGGTTGGAGCACCTCCCGGTTATGTTGGATATGAAGAAGGCGGACAGCTTACTGAAAAAGTAAGACGCAAACCTTACTCCGTAATTCTGTTGGATGAAATTGAAAAAGCACACCCCGATATTTATAATATTTTATTACAGGTATTGGACGATGGGCAATTGACAGATGGATTGGGAAGAAAAGTTGATTTCAAGAATACTACCATCATCATGACGTCAAATATCGGCGTTCGTCAATTGAAAGATTTTGGCGAAGGGGTTGGTTTTGCCACGGCTTCCCGCACGCAGCACTCAGACGAAAATAATAAGGCAGTAATTGAGAAAGCGTTAAAGAAAACCTTTTCTCCGGAATTTCTGAATCGTATTGATGATGTGGTTATATTCAATTCGCTCAGCAAAGATCATATCTTCCGCATAATCGATATATTGATGAAAGGGGTAATGAAGCGCCTGGTAACACTTGGTTTCTCCCTGGAGCTAACCGAAGATGCCAAGAACTTCATTGCAGATAAGGGATACGATCAGCAATTTGGCGCCCGCCCGTTGCACCGGGCTATTCAGAAATACCTCGAAGATCCCCTTGCAGAAGAAATCCTGAATATGAGCATTAAACCCGGTGATATTATGGTGGCCGACCTGGATAAGGAAAATTCCAAACTTCAATTCAGTGTGAAAGCACCCTCTAAGGAAAAGTCTAAAGCGTAAACAATTCGTTTTGATATCAGCAAAGGCCCGCATAATGCGGGCCTTTCTTGATTATGGTCAAGGGTAACCAGGCAACTTTTTTAATGGGCTATCGTTTTAAATAAAGTCCCCAGGTTAATATACCCAAAGCCGGCCGCTCCATTTTTGTAATGGTAATCCCCCGCTAAGGGACATGGAAAATCCAATGATTATGAAAACCGGGTGACTTACCGTAGTGAGTCACAAATCGTCTCCCACTACATAATTGCCGCAATTTCATTTTGTAAGTAAAATGGATTGCGGCATTTTTGTGTATTACATGGAAAAGAAAATCATTATAACCATCGACGGATGGAGTAGTTGCGGAAAGAGCACCTTAGCTAAACAACTCGCTAAAGAACTGGGATATGTTTATATCGACAGTGGGGCCATGTACCGGGCCATCACGCTTTACTTTTTACGTAACCACATAGACTGGACAAGAACTATGGATGTAGTAAATGCTTTAAAGGATATCCGACTTGAATTTATTTCCAATCACAAGACTGGTCAAACAGAGATGCACTTAAATAGTGAGAATGTAGAATACGTGATCCGGGATTTGCTGGTGGCCGAAAAAGTTAGTGATATTGCCGCCATTAAAGAAGTAAGAGTATTCGCTGTGGCCCAGCAGCAGCAAATGGGTAAGAAAAAGGGAATCGTTATGGATGGCAGGGATATTGGTACGGTTGTTTTTCCGGCAGCCGAATTAAAAATTTTTATGACGGCAGATAATGCTATCCGTGTGCAGCGCCGATTCCGCGAACTTTACGAAAAGAATCCTAATATAACGATTGAGGAAGTAAAAAATAATCTGGAAATGCGTGACCATATCGATTCGCACCGCGAAGTAAGTCCCTTAAGAAAAGCGAATGACGCGCTGGTTCTGGATAATTCAAATATCAGCGAAAAGGAACAACTTGGTATGGCACTGGAATGGGTTTCGAAAAAGATTAAAGCAAACTGAAACCCTCCTTCAATTAATTTGACAATATATTTTCCGGGCCTTCTCCTTCTTTCAATACCATTTTATTCAGTTACCCTTCACCGGTTGTTTTATTTCAGCGGGGCAAATTTCACCAATCATCTTTAAGGAATAGACTGGTTTGCTAATAGAAGAATCAAATAAGATTTTTTTGAATAGACATTTAATCCTTTTCACTTCATCTACCTATGAATTGGAATTTCCATAAGGAATCCTGAGCCTCAAGGCCATGAAGAACCCTTTTTACACGCAGTATCAGGCTCTCAGGGCCCCAGAAGCTTACCTGATTTTCAATAATTTGAATTTTGGAATCTATTAATTTTCGTTCAATTTTTTGAACCATGCATTGCAAAGTTCGGCTGGATTTTGTATTTTGTCCGCCGGGTCAATCCAGGTTATTTTCCTGGTTAACCCATTCCTAATCCTAAAAAATTCCTTATGAAAAAGTTCGTATCCGTTTCTTACCTGGCATTTATTTCCTTGTTATTTTTTTCCTGCAGCAAAAACGATTCTCATTATATTTTCGCGGAGGCAGAAATTCCGGCACGATTGGAATCGGCTATTTATCCTGTAATAACCAAACCGGGTGAAATGGCTATTGGTAACGAGCAAGCCATTTGCTCTGTTGGGGAAACAGTGACCCTGTTTTTACCTTACGAGGTAGTAGCAGATGATGTGCAAAATGCGGCCTTGTATATAAAAGATGCTCAAACCGGTGAAGTATTGAGAGAAATAGCCATGGTGCCATCAACCGATTTATCGATCCTCAATATAACAGTGCCGGAAGAAATTCAGGGAACTACTTATATGTTTGTAAGCTTCCCGATAGAAAATGATATGAGTGGCAAGCACCTCGGTTTGTCGACTAAAATCACCGCCTACAAATTAAGCTCCGAAGATGCTATGTCCAACGCATTCATGGTACAATAAGAATTTACCAGAAAATCATGAAAGAGCCCTTGCCCATTGCAAGGGTTTTTTATTTATCCCGTTGAGATGGAGTAAAGCGACTCTTATCCGGGTAATCAACAGATTACTAACAAAGTTTTAAGAAATATTAGCAGGAGCAAACCGTTTTAGGCACACATTTGAGTACATTTACATTACTAAAAATTACCGGATGAATTGGTTTTTCCTTCAGGTTACTAACCCCGCAACATCAGTAGCAGACTCTCTCAAACAAGTACTTAATAAAAACAATGGCACTGCTCCCAGTATGAACCTGATGGATATGCTGGTCAATGGCGGGCCGATCATGATTCCGCTGGCCTTGTTGCTGGTATTGGCTATTTTCTTCTTTTTTGAACGATTAATAGCGATCCGCAAGGCCAGTAATATCGATCCCAATTTCATGAACATTATCCGCGATAATGTTTATACTGGTAATGTAGCTTCTGCCCGGTCCCTGGCTAAAAACACCCCTAACCCGGTAGCGAAAATGATTGATAAGGGTCTTCAGCGCATTGGCAAACCCATCGACGCTATTGAAAAAAGCATGGAAAATGTAGGGAAGCTGGAAATCTATAAAATGGAACGAAATCTTTCTATATTATCATTGGTATATGGAATTGCTCCTATGTTTGGTTTTTTGGGAACCATTATCGGAATGCTGCAATTGTTTTATAATATCAATTCATCGGGCGAGTTTACGCCCGCGCAAATTGCCGGAGGTATATATACCAAGATGATTACGTCTGCTTCGGGCCTGATTATAGGATTGCTGGCCTATGTGGGTGCAAACTTTTTAAATGCGCAGATAGACAAGACGGTACATAAGATGGAAGTGGCCAGCGCGGAATTTATCGATGTGTTGCAGGAACCAACGAGGTAATTGATGATTTATGATGGATTTTTGAATTTTGAAGTTTCAAAGCAAAAAAATGAACTTACGCAAAAGGTTAAAAGGCAGCCAGGAATTACACGCAGGGGCGTTGAATGATATCTTGTTTATCCTCCTGTTTTTCTTTTTAATTGTATCTACTTTAGCTAATCCTAACGTAATAAAATTATCTACCCCCAAAGCGAAGAGTGACACCAAGGCCAAGCAATCGGTAATCGTTAATATCAAAACCACCGGCGAATACATCATCAACGGCAAATCTATTGCATTACAGGACATGAAGGCTTTTATTCAGCCATATATAGCCAAGGATACGTTACAAGCCACGATTGCTATCAATGCCGATAAAACCGTTCCTCTTGAAAATGTGGTAGCCGTTATGCGCATTGCCAGAGATTTAGGCGCACGCACTACATTATTAGTGGATAATAAAGCTCAATAGTAACTGGCAAACGATTTATTGACGTTTGCCAGTTTTGCATCACCATCCAGAGTATATGATTGCCCATTCAATAGATTGACAAAGGCGCATAGCAATGCTAAGAGCATGAATTTCCTAATCATACATCAATAGTTTAAGGTAAAAAAAAATGATTAATTAAAAGGTATATCAAAGCGGCCTGAAGTAATTACCAGGCTATCGTAAATATTATTTAGGTTTTTTAGTTTGCAATCAAAAATTCCAGAAACATAAGTATAAGTAGGTGTACTGGATGTATCAATTTTGGTAATAGTAATGCTGCCAGTGCCCAACTCAGAAGTTATAAAACTTTGGTCCCCTGAGTTTTTTGAAATGAAATAACCAGTGTAATTGTAGCTATTACCAGACGACCCCGGAAGACCGGGTATATAGCTTCTTTGGTTACACTCATATTTTCCTGGCACCCGAAAATTTTCAATAGAGATAAAAAAAAATTGATCCCCGTCGAATTTGGTGCAGCGTTGAAAATTGGTAAGGAGTGTATTTTTGATTTTATCATAACTATAAAATCCAATTTTTGTATATGGGGTTCCAAAACGAAAACAATTATCAGCACTGGCAATCCAAAGCTGCCCATTTAACAAACAACCCGCCGTATTAGCTCCGATTTGGGTGGCATCTGGCAACTTAGGCTCCGATGATTTACGACAGGCATTGTTAACTGAAAAAAAGAAACAGTAAGTAAAAGCAGAATAGGTGATAACTTCTTCATAAAATTTATATTACAAATATTGCCACGAAAACATGGGGTAATTATTTCGTGCCTTCGTGGCAACAAAATTACTACCCCTTCTTATCAACAATTCTGACTTCCCGCATAAAACTGCTATGAGCAAAATATAATACTGCTTTGTGGTCTTCGCGGCTTTGCGGGAAATATACCATGACTCAGTTAAAAAAACATACTGAGAAACCCTATCGCCTTGCCTTAACCATCCGCTCTTTCCCCTGCATATCCTTTCGTATTTCAATTTGTAAAAAACCTTCCTGCTTGAGAAGATCCTGAACCGGTTGGGCAAGTGCTTCATGAATTTCAATGTAAATAACTCCTTCTTTTTTTAAATTCGTCCCGGAAAAATTAACAATGGCCCTATAAAATAATAATGGATCATTATTATCAACAAACAATGCAAGATGCGGTTCATATTCCAATACATTGGGATACATGGAATTTTTATCCCTCAGCGGTATATAAGGTGGATTGCTGACGGTATGATCAAAAAAGGGAAGTCGTTGATATTCTTCTTCCATTAAAATATTCAACCAATGAAACTGAACAGCCAGGTGATTATCGGCCGCGTTCTTTCTGGCTACCTCCAGTGCCCCTTCACTTACATCACAGGCATGCACCTCACAGTAAGGCAAATGCTTCTTTAATCCCAACGCAATACAACCACTGCCGGTTCCAATATCCAGTATGCTGCTGCCTTTATTATTTTGTTCGCTTCGTATATCTTTTATCATCCAATCCACCAGTTCTTCCGTTTCGGGCCTTGGTATCAATACCCGTTCATCTACATATAAAAGTAAACCCGCAAACCAGGCTTCCTTTAAAACATATTGAAGCGGTCTATGCTGTAATAATTCATTGGTAAGTTGCTGCAAAGTGTCTATTTGCTCCGGAAGCAAGGGCAGCATTTTATTCATGACCCGGTCAATTCTTGTCCAGCCAGTGAGATGCTCCATTACCCGGTCAGTGATTTGTTGGGATTCGCTGTTATCGTAAATACTATATAATTGAAAAAGCAATTGCTGCTGGGCATCATGAAGGGTCATGAAAACAAACTTAAGATGAAAAGTTGAATGGTTGAGTAGTTTATTGGTTTAACAGGCTAAAGTTCTTTGAGTGATTGATCTGATTGATCTCAACAAACCTAAATTCATAAACCATGGACCTCTTAAACCCTTCCCCGCCGGAATCAATTATATTTGCGGCACTTAATTACCCGCCGATTGTATCCTGATGAATTATACATGCATCGTTGCCTGCAACTGGCCCAACTCGGCTCGGGCCTTACCGCGCCTAACCCCCTGGTGGGTGCTGTATTAGTATATGAAGGCCAGGTTATAGGAGAAGGGTATCATCAGCAATTTGGAGGACCGCATGCCGAACCGAATTGCATTGATTCGGTAAAGGAAAAGAACAAAGCACTCATCCCTTCCTCCACCCTCTACGTTTCTCTCGAACCATGTTCACATTTTGGAAAGACGCCTCCCTGTGCCGACCTCATCATCCGGCATAAAATACCCAGGGTTGTTATTGGATGCCGCGATCCTTTTACCGAAGTAAATGGAAAGGGCATTGAAAAACTATTGTCGACAGGAGTTCAGGTTACCGTGGGGATACTTGAAAAAGAATGCCGCCAACTTAATAAGCGATTCTTCACCTTTCATACCAAACATCAGCCATTTATTATTTTAAAATGGGCCCAAACAGCCAACAGAAAAATAGCGGCAGGCAATAGCGACCGGCTTCTTATAAGTAATGAATACAGCAACCGGATTGTTCACAAATGGAGAAGCGAAGAAGCAGCGATATTAGTAGGGACCAACACAGCCTTGCAGGATGACCCGTTACTCACCAACCGCTATTGGAAAGGACCCTCTCCTATTCGGTTAGTGCTAGACAGAAATCTTCGTTTACCATCTTCCTTACAACTATTTCATCTATACCCAACTGTTGTATTTAATAATACCAGGAATGAACAAAAAGGAACAGTTCATTATTATCAACTCCCCGATGATGGTAGCGTTCCGCAGCAACTTCTCAAAGCAATATATGCTTTAAACATACAAAGTGTATTGATTGAAGGAGGTCCAACATTACTTCAGTCATTTATTGACGAAGGATTATGGAACGAGGCACGGATTATTACCAACCGGAAATTGGAAATAACAAACGGGTTACCCTCACCGGAATTATCAGCAGCACTGTTAACTGAAGAAATAAGCTTGTTTTCAGACAACCTATCATTTTATACTCATAATAAATAAATATTTCTTGTTTTGATTTTTCTGATCGGCAGCATCATACTTACTTCCTATCTTACCCTTTCTTTCAAATTAGTAGAAAGATGGGGGTTGAATACATTCCAGGTTATTGTATTCAATTATATAACCTGTGTAGTTACGGGTTCTTTTGTAAATGGGAGCTTCCCGGTAAACTCCGCTGCCTTCCATCAACCTTGGTTCAAGTGGGCCTGTTTAATGGGAATTCTCTTTATTATACTTTTTAATATTATTGCCTTTACTGCCCAGCACCTGGGAGTAGCAGTTGCATCGGTTGCCAATAAATTGTCGTTGGTGATACCTTTTCTTTTTTCGATCTACCTGTATAACGAACGGGCAACAATCCTTAAGATAGCCGGAATTGTTTTAGCTCTTATGGCAGTATTGCTCACCTGCTGGCCATCAAAAAAGCTACAGGCCATACCTGGAAAAAAAACGAAATGGTTCTTGCTCCTTGTTCCGGTGCTCCTCTTTTTGGGAAGCGGCTTATTGGATACTATGATAAAATATGTGGAGCATTCCTTTCTCAACGACGGGAATAAGAATGATTATCTCGTGACTGCTTTTGCCGCAGCAGGCAGTATTGGCGGCTTACTATTAATAATACAACTCATCAGTGGCAAACAAATATTTTCTGTAAAAGCAGTATTAATGGGAGTGGGGATTGGCATACCCAATTACTTTTCTATCTGGTGCCTGGTACAGGTATTAAAAAATTACGCGTCAAACAGCTCAGCCATCATCCCGGTAAATAATATGGGAATTGTATTGTTCAGCACCCTGGTAGCCTGGGTTTTCTTCAAAGAAAAATTAACTCTTATAAATTGGGCTGGTGTAATCCTGTCATTGGGTGCTATTGCCTTAATTGCATATGGATAAGTTATGAGTGAAGCAAATTTTTATTATACTATAGAATCCTCTGCCAGGGCAGAATTCAAAGACCGGGGCAGTAAATTTATTGCCTGTGCTTTTCCGGTTCAGTCTGTAACAGATTTTAAGAAATGTATCGAATCGGTAAAGAAAGAACATCCTAAAGCTACTCATCATTGTTTTGCTTACCGGCTCGGACTGGATGGCAACACCTTTCGGGTAAACGATGATGGTGAACCTTCTGGTACCGCGGGCAAACCTATACTTGGGCAAATAGGCAGTAAACAACTAACCGATATATTGATTGTTGTGGTAAGATATTTCGGAGGGACCTTGCTGGGGGTACCGGGCTTAATAAATGCCTATAAAAACGCGGCGGCTCTTGTATTACAAACTACCCCGATTGTGCAAAAGCCCATTGAAATACGTTACAGCCTGCAATTCGATTACACGGTCATGAACGATGTGATGCATATAATAAAACAATACAACGCATCAGTGATTGAAAAGGAAATGAATCTTTTTTGCCGAATGGTAATCGGCATTCAACGCTCAAAATCCGAAGATACTATCTATCATTTTAAGCAACTCAGGTCTGTTGAATTACAGAAATTATGAATCAACACTGTTTAAAGCGGTCACTTACCACAAGATCCTTACTTCCCCCTTTATAGGTATAAAATCCTTCCCCGGTTTTTATACCAAGATACCCGGCCGTTACCATATTAGTAAGCAAGGGGCATGGGGCGTATTTAGGATTACCAAATCCATCATGCAAAACTTTCAGGATAGAATGACAAACATCCAATCCGATAAAATCCGCTAACTGCAGCGGGCCCATGGGATGAGCCATTCCCAATTTCATTACTGTATCTATTTCATTCACGCCTGCCACTCCCTCATACAAACTGTAAATGGCCTCGTTAATCATGGGCATTAAGATACGGTTAGCAATAAATCCAGGGTAATCGTTCACCACACACGGAATTTTGCCCAGTTTTATACTTAACTCCGCAATAGTTACCGAAACTTCTTTGGACGTTGCGTATCCATTAATAATTTCAACCAACTTCATCACCGGCACGGGGTTCATGAAATGCATCCCAATTACCTGGCTGGGTCTTTTTGTTACTGCCGCCATTTTAGTAATGGAGATTGAAGAAGTATTGGTAGCAATAATGGTATGGCCTGGTGCCAGTTCATCCAATTGCCTGAATATTTTCAGTTTCAATTCGATATTCTCGGTAGCCGCTTCTACAATCAGGTCTGAATCTTTTACCCCGGAAGCGACGTCAGTAATTGAGGAGATATTACCAAGAGCAATTTTCTTTTGGTCTTCGGTAATGATTTCTTTCGAAACCTGCCGGTCCAGGTTCTTTCCAATCGTTTGTAATGCTCTTTCCAATTGCGCCGCATTTACATCTACCAGGTTTACCCGGTAACCATTCTGAGCAAATACATGTGCGATTCCATTACCCATAGTTCCTGCCCCGATGACCGTAACGTTTGAAATATTCATACCAATTAGTTTATTATCAAGATTATTGTTTACGAATAAAGTTGATCGCCCAGTTATGTCTAAAAATATTCTCTTAATCCAATCTTTCTCCTCCCTCATGGCCGGGTAGCCGTCACCCTGGGCATCGCGCTGCACCCGCTTCTTGCTTACGCATTCTGGCTGGCGCCAGAACCGAACCCGATGAGGCGCTCAACCCGGGGTGGTTGTCAACAAAACTAAACCCATCCTCGCTGCTATTTTAAATACGTTATCGCCACTTAGCAGCGTGACGAATGAACGATTTAATATCATTTATCCACGTGTAATCCTACATTGCCTGAGTCAATATAAATCCAGCAGATTCTCTTTTCATCAAATTGATTTTTTCGGGCAACATAGTTTTCAACCATTATTTTTATACAATTACCGATATATATCAACGGCACTTGTTCCATCACTACTTCTTATCCCCCTATACATCCCATCACTGTTAAAAATTAATGCGGAATTACCCAATGCATCCACTCCAATCATTCCACCTTCCCCATCCATGGCAAGCAATTTCTTATTTACTACCTCTTCCATTGCTTCTTGCAGGGAATATCCTTTATACTCCATAAGCGCACTCACATCGTAGGCTGCCACGGCTCGTAAAAATATTTCTCCATGGCCCGTACAGGAAATGGCGCAGGTCTTATTGTTTGCGTAGGTGCCGCTACCAATCACCGGAGTATCTCCCATGCGTCCGAATTTCTTATTTGTCATACCACCGGTACTGGTAGCCGCCGCCAGGTTACCAAATTGATCACAGGCAACAGCCCCCACAGTTCCGAATTTTTTATCACGCGGGTCATTTAAAGTATGATCCAATTGAAATGTATCTGTGTCTTTTACTTTTTGCCATTGATCGAATCTGAACTTTGAAAAGAAATAATCATCGCTTTCAATAGCAACACCTGTTTGGCGCGCAAATTCAAGTGCTCCTTCTCCTCCTAAAAAAACATGACCGCTCTGTAGCATTATCTTTTCGGCTAGCTCCACCGGATTTCGAATATTTTTTACAGCCCCTACCGCACCGGCGTTAAGGTTTTTACCTTCCATGATTGAAGCATCCATCTCATGGCTCCCCTCATTGGTAAATACAGATCCCCGACCGGCATTGAACAACTCGTTATCTTCCAGATCCATCACCGCCAGCTTAACAGCTTCGAGGGAACTGCCGCCATTCTTCAAAACCGAAAATCCTTTATCCAATGCTGATTGCAATCCCTTACGAAAGGCTTCTTCCAAAGAAGGGGTCATCTTTTTCTTTAGAATTGTTCCGGCCCCTCCGTGAATAGCGAGTGTAAATCGGTTCATATACGTGGTAGTGGGTAATTATTGAAGTGTCGAAATTAGGTAATTTGCAAGCTAAATTGAAGTTCCCGCCTGAACTATGTTTAAAAGAAACCTTCCCATAAGTGATGGCCTCCTGGTAGCTGTTAACCTGGTTCCTGTGTGGGGAGTATGGACGGCCTGATGGAACACCAGTGAAGTGTTTATGGTATACTGCCGCAAAAGCGTAGTTATTCGTCTTTATAACCTGGTGAAGCTCGGCATGACATCTATGGTTAAGAGAAGAGATGTTTAGAATAATACCGGCGAAAAGGTGACCTGTATGCCCGGTCTGTTCTTTATGTTTTTCTTTCTTATTCATTATGGCTTTTTTATTATTATACAGCTCACTATTTTCCTTGCCGTTTCCGGAACCCAGGCGGCCTATGGAATTGCCCATGCATTTGATTTTGTAGTATATTTTCCCCGTTACCTTAGCAACTATAGTCAATAGTTACTATTGGATTTTGTAGTAAGTTATGGTTTGGTAATGCTGAAAGATTTTATAGTGAACGGTGCATACAAAACTGCTTCTCTGAACGCCATTATGTTTGCCCCTTACAACAGAATTTTTATTCAACAATTTACCGTAATTGCCGGAAGCCTCTTCCTGGGATTTGGTGCGGGAAAAATATTCATTACCATTTTTATGGGAGTAAAAATTTTCTTCGAGGTATGGGTAAACTATGAAAGAATGATTGCAATAATCGTGAATAAAGAGGAATCAGCCATTCGCCCTCAACAGTAATTTACACTCCTTTAATAGTCGCTCTTTATTAACAGGAGCAGTACCTACTTCTTCACAAACGAGACCACCGGCAATATTCGCGATTTCTGCCATGAGGCCTACATCTTTTGTAGAAGCATATAACAAAGAGGCCACTGCGATAACGGTATCCCCTGCCCCGGAAACATCCGCCACATTCCGTATATGGGAGGGAATAATGCGGGCAGAGTCATCCTGCTGATAAAATACTCCCTTTTCAGAAAGTGTTATAAATGAAATTTGATGCTGCAGTATATCCTGCAGCTGGCGATGGATATGCTGAAGTATTTCCGGGCTAATTTCATTTATCAATAAATTCAATCCGTCTTTTACCTCTTTAAGATTGGGCTTGAAAATATCGACTCCTTTATAAGTGAAGAAATTCTTTCGCTTGGGGTCCACGGCGGTAAGTACGTTATTTTTTCTGCATTTAGCAATTACTTCCCTTATTACTCTTTCAGTCAACACGCCTTTATTATAATCTTCAAAAATAATTATGTCCGGTTTTTTCTTTTCGATATACCGTTGAACCTGCTGGAGCAACGCATCTTCATCCGCTACATTCAAATCATTCGTAATTTCTGCGTCGAGACGCATCATTTGTTGGTTGCGGCTGATGATTCTTGATTTATTGGTAGTAATTCGTTGCGCACTATTCAACATATAGTTCGCATCAATATTATTTTTCTTAAAAAGTTCAGCCAGTATCTTTCCGTCATCATCCTCCCCTATTACCGAAAAAACGGAAGCATTGGCCCCTAAGGCGGCAATATTAAGCGCTACATTACCGGCGCCACCAATGCGCTGTTCCTTTTTATCCAGGGTAACAACCGGTACGGGTGCTTCCGGGGAGATGCGCTCCACATGACCCCACCAGTAAGTATCGAGCATCACATCGCCGATTACCCCCACTTTAACAGTGGATAAAGAAGAAAATAACTGATCAAAATTAACGGCAGTCATCAGGCTCCTGTTTTTTTATTGGCCATGGCAATATAATAAATCGGTATTCCTGCAAGGGTAATACCTAATCCCCAACCGGCATAGGTGGGCTTTTGAAGAATCAATGCGACGCAAAATGCAACTCCCATAATTATATAAATAACCGGAAGTACCGGGTATCCAAACGCCTTATAAGGTCGTATTGCGTCGGGTCGGTTCTTACGTAAACGAAATATACCGATGATAGTCATCACATAAAAAATAACTACTACGAATGCGACCATATCCAGCAGATCACCATATTTTCCACTCAAACACAATATACTTGCGAGTATACATTGAGCCCAAAGCGCTTGTTCGGGTACCGCATTCCTGTTCAATGTACCAGCCTTCCTGAAGAATAATCCATCCTGGGCCATTGTATAATAAACCCGTGCACCAGCCAATATTAAACCATTGTTACAGCCGAAGGTGGAGATCATGATCATTACTGCAATAACATAGGTTCCAATATTCCCGAAAATTGCATTGGAGGCAGCTACTGCCACGCGGTCCTGCTGGGCAAATGCAATTTCATTCAAGGGAAGTACACTCATGTACATCAAATTCGCGGAAACATATATGATGGTTACGATTAGTGTACCCAGGAATAAACTAAGACCAATATTTTTTTGAGGATTCTTAATTTCGCCGGCAATAAATGTTACATTATTCCACGAATCGCTGCTAAAAATTGAACCCACCATTGCGGCTGCAATGGCACCTATCAGCGCAGACCCTCCAATAGGCAACCATGAGGTGGGTATCACTCCTTTCTTATCCACTCCTAAATCCTGTACTGCATTAAATCCTGTTGCCCAGTTCGCATCCCAGATTTCGCTTTTACCAGCGAGGAGAAATCCAAAAATAATAAGTCCAAATAATGATAACAATTTGGTTACTGTAAAAGTAGTTTGAATCAATTTCCCTCCTTTAATTCCTTTAGTGTTGATAAAGGTGAGGAATATGATCAATACTATAGATAGCAGTTGTGCGGGATATACTTTAAAGTCTTGAATCTGTAACAAAATATTCTCGTCCTTTAACTCAAGGACGTGAAAAAAATAACCTGCAAATTTTGAGAAAGCGACCCCCACGGCGGCGATAGTAGCTGTTTGAATTACCGCAAAGAAACTCCAGCCATATAAGAATCCCGCCAACGGATTGAATGCTTCTTTCAGGTAAACATATTGGCCCCCTGCTTTAGGAAACATCGCGCTCAATTCGCCGTAACTAACCGCGGCGGTCAGTGTCATAAAACCAGTGATTAACCAAACAGCAATCAACCAACCGGCACTTCCTACGTTGCGGGTAATGTCGGCACTTACAATAAAAATTCCTGAGCCAATCATGGAACCGGCCACGATCATGGTAGCATCTACCAGTCCGAGGGAGGGTTTAAAAGCAGTAGTCTGTTCGGCCATGGTTAAATAATTAAAAGGGAAGATAAGAAAATCAGTTCAACAAAAAAGCGCAGTATGTTACCGCGCTTCCATTTCTTGTTTTATGCGATGCATCATTTTTTCTTTTTTGATTTGTCGTATTCGGCATTCAGTCCGCTCAATATATCCTTTGTGATATCGTACACACTGTCTTTATAGTACATGAATTCGCCAGGCCTATAGGATACAATAAATGAATAGCCTTTATTCTCGTTATATTTTTTAAGAAAGACTTCCACTTTTTTCTGCAAATCGCCCATCTCTTCCATTTGCAGTCTTTTTAATTCCTGATCAAGTTCTAATTCTTTCTGCTGGAAAGTTTGTTGCAATTGTGCAAGTTCCCGCTGAGCGGCTTCGCCTTCAGCCTGGGTCATTCCCGGCGCTTTCTCCTGCAATTCGCGTAAACGGCGCTGGTTCCGGTTATTAAGGTCGCTTAATTGATTCTTTACCGCGGCTTCCTTTGCTTTTATTTTTTCTTCCGCATCTTTAAAACTGTTGTAATTTTTTTGAAGAGAGTCAATATCAAAATAGGCGATCCGGAAATTGGTTGTATCCCTGTTATAGGGAGCATTAGTAGAAATTTGTTTCCTTAATTGTTCGGTATGAGTAAAATGAAGATAAAACAACACGCCGGTTGCCAACAATGCTACAATACTTAATGGAGTAGAAATTTGCTTCATCAGGAGCGTTTTGCGCAAGTTAAAAGGTTAAGCCGAAAATAAGTGTTAAAACTTCACCCGGTCTTCTTTACTAACGAAAAGGAAAAAATAAAATAAAAAAGCAGGAAGTCAATCACTTCCTGCTATTTATTTTATTTTAAGAAACTTACTCTTCTTCGTCAAACGCCATCGCCTCGCGGGAGGTTTGCAGCAGTTCATATTCCTCTTTGCTGCCGACAATCATATTATCAAAGTCACGCAACCCTGTACCAGCCGGTATCGGGTGACCAGTAATTACGTTTTCTTTCAGACCCAGCATTTCATCGGTTTTACCCTGAATGGCTGCGCTGCTCAATACCTTGGTCGTTTCCTGGAAAGATGCGGCAGAAATCCAGCTTTGCGTACCCAACGAGGCTTTGGTAATTCCCAATAATACCGGTTGTGATGTAGCGGGATTTGCGTCACGATATTCCACAAGTTTTTTATCAGACCTGCGGAGCAATGAATTTTCTTCCCGTATCTCACGCAGACTGGCAATCATACCCGCTCTCATTTTGCTGCTGTCTCCTGGTTCGGTAATAACTTTTTTGTCATAGATCCAATCATTCTCTTCATTAAAGTCAAAGCGGTCCTCAAGGTCTTCCTCCAGGAATCGAGTATCACCCGGATCCATAATCTCCACTTTCTTCATCATCTGGCGAACGATCACCTCGATATGTTTATCATTGATCTTAACACCCTGCAAGCGGTAAACTTCCTGAATTTCATTAACAACATATTCCTGTACAGCAAAAGGTCCTTTAATAGAAAGAATGTCGGCAGGCGAAATCTGTCCGTCTGATAAAGGTGCCCCCGCTTTAATAAAGTCTCCGTCCTGTACTAAAATCTGTCGGGAAAGCGGCACCAGGTATTTCTTCACCACACCATCTCTAGCTTCTACCACGATTTCACGGTTACCACGTTTGATAGCGCCAAAACCAACTACCCCATCAATTTCACAAACAATAGCAGGGTTGCCTGGGTTTCGGGCTTCAAATAATTCAGTTACCCTTGGAAGACCTCCGGTGATATCCCGCTGCATTCGCAGGGTTCTAGGAATCTTCACCAGTACCTGGCCCGCACGAACATCTTCTGCAACATCAACAGTAATGTGCGATCCAACCGGCAGGTTGTATTGTTTTACATCTTTTCCTTCCACAATAAGTGTTGGGATCTTATTTTTATCTTTTGTTTCAATTACTACTTTCTCACGGTGTCCTGTTTGCTCGTCTGCTTCTTCACGGTACGTGATACCTTCAATTACACTATCGAATTTAATTTGGCCAGCTATTTCGGCAACAATAACGTTGTTGAAAGGATCCCAGGTACAAATAGTTTCTCCCTTCTTGATTTGCTGACCATCCTTTACATACAAAGTAGCACCGTAAGGAACGTTATTGGTAATCAGCATACGGTCATTCTTCACATCGATAATACGTACTTCACCGGTACGTCCAATTACAACCTGTACTTTATTGCCTTCAATGTTCGTTGAAGTCACAGTGCGCAGTCCATCAAATTGAATGGTACCATCGAATTTTGCATATAAAGAAGATTCAACGGAAGCTGAGCCTGCCACACCACCCACGTGGAAAGTACGCAGGGTAAGCTGTGTACCTGGTTCACCAATTGATTGCGCGGCAATGATTCCGGTAGCGTCACCTTTTTGCGCCAGGTTACCTGTTGCCAGGTTTTTACCATAACATTTTACGCAAACACCGCGCTTGCTTTCGCAGGTAAGAACGGAACGGATTTCCACGACTTCAATAGCGGCCTCCTCTATAATCTTACCAATATCTTCAGTAATCTGATCACCAGCAGTAACAATCAGTTCGTCGGTAGTCGGATGATAAACGTTATGGAGGGAAGTACGTCCGATAATACGATCGTACAATGGTTCAACAATCTCTTCATTATCTTTTAATGCACTGGTGCCAATACCGCGCAGGGTTCCACAATCTTCTTCATTAATGACCACATCCTGTGCTACGTCTACTAAACGACGGGTTAAGTAACCTGCATCCGCTGTTTTCAATGCTGTATCGGCCAAACCTTTACGGGCACCATGGGTAGAAATGAAATAATCCAATACATTCAATCCGCCTTTGAAATTAGAAAGGATCGGGTTCTCGATGATTTCACTTCCGGAAGATCCGGACTTTCTTGGTTTTGCCATCAGTCCGCGGATTCCGCAAAGCTGCTTAATCTGCTGCTTACTACCACGTGCACCCGAATCAAGCATCATGTACACAGAGTTGAAGCCCTGTTTATCGGTGCTTAATTCACGGATCAGTGTTTCAGTAATGCGGGTATCCACCCGGCTCCAGATATCTACAATCTGGTTATACCGCTCATTGTTGGTAATAAGTCCCATGTTGTAATTATCCCACACTTCATCTACTTCAACTTTCGCATTTTCCAGCACTTCTTCTTTAATGGATGGAATGATAAGGTCATTAATATTAAACGACAAACCACCCTGGAATGCGGTACGGAAACCCAATTGTTTTATATCATCGAGAAATTTAGCAGTCTTGGGCACATTGGTAATCTTAATAATATCCCCAATAATTTCACGCAGGTTCTTCTTAGTTAATAAGGAGTTGATGAACCCAACTTCTTTAGGAACAGACTGGTTGAAAATAACACGTCCAACCGTAGTTTCAATCAGCTTTCTAACCAACTCTCCTTTATCGTTTCGAACATCTGCTCTAACTTTAATATAAGCGTGCAAATCCACTTTCCCTTCGTTATGGGCAATCAACACTTCATCCTGACTGTAAAACGCTTTGCCTTCTCCCCGCATTTTTTCTGTTTCGGTAGACTTCTTACCCTTGGTAATATAATACAATCCAAGTACCATGTCCTGGGAAGGAAGGGTAATGGGTGCACCATTCTGTGGGTTAAGAATATTGTGGGAGGATAGCATCAGCAATTGTGCCTCGAGAATAGCCGCACTGCTTAACGGCACGTGAACGGCCATTTGGTCACCGTCGAAGTCGGCGTTAAACGCCGTAGTTACCAATGGATGCAATTGAATAGCTTTACCTTCAATCAGTTTTGGCTGGAAGGCCTGGATGGATAACCGGTGCAATGTTGGTGCGCGGTTAAGCATTACCGGGTGACCTTTCAGAATATTTTCAAGAATATCCCAAACAACAGCTTCCTTACGGTCTACCAGCTTACGAGCCGACTTCACTGTTTTTACGATACCTCTTTCAATAAGTTTCCGAATAATAAATGGCTTAAATAATTCAGCCGCCATATCTTTAGGCAACCCACACTCGTGGAGTTTCAGTTCAGGTCCAACTACGATAACGGAACGGCCGGAATAATCAACCCGCTTTCCTAACAGGTTTTGGCGGAAACGACCCTGCTTTCCCTTTAATACATCACTGAGTGATTTAAGTGCACGGCCCCCTTCTGCCTTTACCGCATTCGATTTACGGCTGTTATCAAACAAACTGTCAATCGCTTCCTGCAGCATCCTTTTTTCGTTACGCAAAATCACTTCCGGGGCCTTAATCTCCAGCAATCTTTTCAACCGGTTATTGCGGATAATAACGCGGCGATAAAGATCATTGAGGTCGGAAGACGCGAATCGACCCCCATCCAATGGAACTAGCGGACGCAGTTCAGGTGGTATAACGGGAATATATTGCATTACCATCCACTCGGGACGGTTAGTTATTCTTGAATTGGCTTCGCGGAAAGATTCAACCACACTCAAACGCTTCAAGGCATCTGCTTTCCGTTGCTGAGAAGTTTCAGTAGCGGCCGTATTACGTAAGCTAAAGGATAGAGAATCCAAGTCGATCCGTTGCAACAGATCGTGTACCGCTTCGGCACCCATTTTTGCAATGAATTTCTGCGGGTCATCATCAGGAAGGTATTGGTTATCCTTTGGCAAGGTGTCTAACAATTCCAGGTATTCTTCTTCTGTCAGCAAATCCCCGGTTTTCAGGTTATCCTTAATACCAGCCTGAATAACCACAAAACGCTCATAATATACGATAGTCTCTAATTTCTTGGAGCTAACACCGAGAAGATATCCAATTTTATTAGGAAGGCTTTTAAAATACCAGATATGTACTACAGGTACTACCAGTTTGATGTGTCCCATTCGCTCCCGGCGCACTTTCTTTTCCGTTACTTCTACTCCACAACGATCGCACACAATGCCCTTATAACGGATACGCTTATACTTACCGCAAGCACATTCATAGTCTTTAACGGGCCCAAAAATTCTTTCGCAGAACAAACCATCTCTTTCGGGTTTGTAGGTGCGATAGTTGATTGTTTCCGGCTTCAGCACTTCGCCATAGCTGCGTTCCAGAATAGAATCGGGAGATGCAAGTCCAATGGTGATTTTAGAAAAGGTGGCCCGGGGACGATTGTCTTTTTTAATAGCCATATTGTAATTCGCTTTTAGCTGTGAGTTACGGGCTGCGAGCCCGTAACTATAATTTTGAAAGTTTTTATCAATCTAAAGAGCCCGCAGCTACTGGCTGGTGGCTCGCAGCTTTCTTACTCAAACTTCAGATCCAATCCTAAACCTCTCAATTCATGAACCAATACATTAAATGATTCAGGAATGCCGGCCCTTGGAATGTTATCCCCTTTCACAATAGCTTCATAAGTCTTAGCACGACCAATAATATCATCCGACTTCAGGGTTAATAATTCCTGCAGGATATTGGAAGCGCCATAAGCTTCCAGCGCCCATACTTCCATCTCACCAAAACGCTGACCTCCAAATTGTGCCTTACCACCCAGTGGCTGTTGAGTAATTAAACTGTATGGTCCGATTGAACGAGCGTGCATTTTATCATCCACCATGTGGTGAAGCTTGATCATATAAATTACACCCACTGTAGCTTTCTGGTGAAAGCGCTCTCCTGTTTCTCCATCATATAAAAATGTATGTCCAAAGCTTGGCAAACCGGCTTTGTCGATATGATCCGCAATTTCCTGAACGGTGGCACCATCGAAAATGGGGGTTGCAAACTTCACACCCAATTTGGTACCCGCCCAACCCAATACGGTTTCATAGATTTGTCCAAGGTTCATACGGCTGGGTACTCCCAACGGGTTCAATACAATATCAACCGGTGTTCCGTCTTCAAGGAAAGGCATATCTTCTGCCCGAACAATTTTGGCAACAATACCTTTATTTCCGTGCCGACCGGCCATTTTATCACCCACTTTCAATTTACGCTTGACGGCCAGGTATACCTTTGCCAGTTTCAATACACCAGCAGGCAATTCATCCCCGATTGAAATATTGAATTTTTCTCTTTTATATCTGCCCAACTCTTCGTTGAACTTAATGCTATAGTTATGCAAGAGCGTATTAATCTGATCGTCGATCTTTGCATCGCCTGTCCAGCCCAATGGATTGACATTGAGGTAATCGATTCCAGCCAGGTTCTTTGCATTGAACTTTGCTCCTTTTCCAATCTGTACTTCACCAAAATTATTATTAACCCCGGCGGAAGCCTTTTCCCTTAACAGCATCTGGAGTTTACTCAATAACAATTCTTTCAGATCTTCTTCATTCTTCTCGTGCACCTTTTCTAATTTTTCCAGAGATGCTTTCTCCCGAATCTTTGCATTCTTATCTTTTTTGGCGCGTTGAAATAGTTTTTTACCAATAACTACTCCTTCCACTCCATTCGGTGCTTTTAACGAAGCATCTTTTGCATCACCAGCTTTATCACCAAAAATGGCGCGCAATAATTTCTCTTCCGGGGTAGGATCACTCTCTCCCTTAGGAGTAATCTTTCCAATCAATATATCTCCTTCTTTAATGGAAGCCCCCAAACGAATAATTCCATTTTCATCCAAATCTTTAGTAGCTTCTTCGCTTACATTGGGAATATCAGGAGTCAACTCTTCTTCACCCAATTTTGTATCCCGAACTTCTAACTCGTATTCAGAAATATGAATTGAAGTGAACAGGTCTTCGCGAACAACTTTTTCATTAATTACAATCGCATCTTCAAAGTTGTATCCTTTCCATGGCATAAAGGCCACTTTCAAGTTGCGCCCCAGCGCCAGCTCACCACCCTGTACAGCGTATCCTTCCGTAAGAAAATCTCCCTTCTTCACGCGCTGTCCCTTCATCACGGCAGGCTTTTGGTTGATAGATGTTTCCTGGTTGGTTTTTATAAATTTAATAAGTTTATAAATTCTAAGATCTTCTTCAAAACTTACCATGCGATCCGCTTCGGTACGATCGTATCTAACATGAATTTCACTGCCATCAACATACTCAATAAATCCTTCTCCTTCCGACAAAATCTGGACACGCGCATCCCGGGCAGCTTTTCCTTCCAGTCCGGTACCTACAACTGGTACTTCCGGACGGATAAGAGGAACCGCCTGACGCTGCATGTTTGATCCCATAAGAGCACGGTTGGCATCATCATGCTCTAGGAAAGGAATTAATGAAGCACTCAAACCAACGATTTGGTTGGGTGCAACGTCCATATATTCTACTTCATGTTTTTCAAGAATCGGGAAATCGCCCGTTTGGCGAGATTCAATTTTATCTTCTACGAATTCGCCTTTGTCGTTCAATTGTGCACTGGCCTGGGCAATCCGCGCGGTATCTTCTTCTTCCGCACTTAGAAAAGTCAGCTTCTTCAAGTCAACCTTTCCGTTCACTGCTTTATGATATGGCGTTTCAATAAAACCCATTTCATTGATTTTCGCATGTACGCACAAGGTAGATATCAATCCGATGTTTGGCCCTTCCGGAGTTTCAATCGTACATAAACGACCATAATGCGAATAATGTACGTCACGCACTTCAAAGCCAGCTCTTTCACGACTCAAGCCACCAGGCCCCAGTGCAGAAATACGACGTTTGTGAGTGATTTCTGAAAGAGGATTGGTTTGATCCAGAAACTGCGACAATTGGGATGTTCCGAAGAACGAGTTGATTACCGAGGACAAGGTTCGCGCATTGATCAGGTCGACGGGAGTAAACACCTCATTATCGCGTACGTTCATTCTTTCCCGAATGGTACGGGCCATACGTGCTAATCCCACACCAAATTGCGCATACAATTGCTCACCCACTGTGCGTACGCGACGGTTGCTCAGGTGATCAATATCATCAATCTCTGCTTTTGCATTCGTTAAACGAACCAGGTATTTTATAATCTCGATTATATCTTCTTTGGTCAGTGTTTTTTGATCTAGCGGCGCTTCGATATTTAATTTTCTGTTGATTTTGTATCTACCTACTTCTCCGAGATCATAACGTTTGTCGCTGAAGAATAATTTATCAATAATACCGCGGGCTGTTTCGTTATCCGGGGCATCGGCACCGCGTAGCTGCCTGTAGATATGCTGAACAGCTTCCAGTTCACTATTTGAAGTATCCTTATTTAGTGTATTATAGATAATCGCATAATCACCACCCACATCTTCTTTTTGAATGAATACACTCTCCACGCCCATGTCTACAACCATTTCAATGGCTTCTTCATCCAGTATTGAATCGCGCTCGAGAACCACTTCATTACGTTCTATGCTTACCACTTCACCGGTATCTTCATCTACAAAATCTTCCACCCAACTTCTCAATACACGGGCAGCCAAACGGCGACCCAGGTATTTATTCAGTGCTTTTTTCTCCCCTTTTACTTCATCGGCCATTCCAAATAATTCCAGGATATCCTTATCCGTTTCATATCCAATAGAACGCAGCAGGGTTGTAACCGGGAATTTCTTTTTACGGTCGATGTATGCATACATCACGTTGTTGATATCGGTCGCAAATTCCATCCATGCTCCTTTGAAAGGGATAACACGTGCAGAATAGATCTTCGTTCCGTTGGGGTGAATGGACTGTCCGAAAAATACGCCGGGTGAACGATGCAATTGGGATACCACCACACGCTCAGCTCCGTTTATTACAAACGTTCCGCGAGGGGTCATGTACGGGATATTTCCCAAGAAAACGTCTTGTACGATGGTTTGGAAGTCAACGTGCTCCTCGTCATTACAACTCAACCGCAATTTTGCTTTAAGCGGAACTGCGTATGTGAGTCCACGTTCCATACACTCTTCAATAGTATAACGGGGCGGATCAATGAAATAATCCAGGAATTCCAGCACAAAAATGTTTCGGGAATCGGTGATCGGAAAATTTTCCTTAAACACCTTGAATAATCCTTCATTGTTGCGTTTGTCTGGCGTTGTTTCTAACTGGAAGAAATCTTTGAAAGATTGTATCTGCACTTCGAGGAGGTCAGGGGCCTCGGCTAAGGTTTTAATTTTACCGAAATTCACCCTGGTGTTCATTTTTGTTGAAGACATATTGATTAAACCCGGTTTTAAGTTGTTCGAACTACAATAAATCGTCTATAGACAAAAAATCCATATTGAAAGCCCAGAGGCTTCCATCAATTTTTTTTTTTAGAACAGTCATTGAAAATTGGCCATCAGAAATTTAACTGCTAATAGTATGTTTTCGAAAACGGACGGCAAAGGTAATGAATAGAATTCAACCAGCAACAAAATAATGGCCGGTTTTTTGCTGTCTGTGGAAAAATGTCATTTTTTCCGCTTTGTTGTCTAAAATTTTGACTATAAAGTGGTTATGTAGTGTTGCTCCAAAATAAGAAGGCCTGCCTTTCCTCGGCGGGCCTTCTTATTTGCATCAGAAAAATCTTACTGAATTTCAACATCTGCTCCTGCTTCTTTGAGTTTAGCCAGCAACGCTTCTGCGTCTGCTTTGCTAATTCCCTCTTTAACAGGTTTTGGAGCCCCATCAACCAGGTCCTTAGCTTCTTTAAGCCCTAATCCTGTTAGATCCTTAACGATTTTAACTACGTTGAGTTTCGAAGCACCAGCACTCTTCAAAATTACATTGAATGAAGTTTTCTCTTCCACTGCCGCTGCGCCGCCACCGTCGCCACCGCCGCTAACTACTACCGCAGCTGCTGCAGGCTCGATGCCATACTCTGATTTCAGAAAATCGGCCAATTCTTGTACATCTTTTACAGTAAGGGCTACCAGTTGTTCTGCTAATTGTTTTACGTCTGCCATGTGTTTAAATTTTTTCCGACTTCATACCCTCCCTTCTGAAACCAATCAAAAGTAAAGAGTCCGACGGAGTGTTTAAAAAAATTTGTTTTGCCTTTTATTTACCATCCGGCCAGGTGAATCTATATTGCGCGGTGGCAATTTGTTAAGCTTCTGCAGCTGGTGTGTCTACTACAGCTGCTTTTTGTTCGTGATGATGCAATAAAGCTGCCAACACCCTTTTTGCAGGAGACTGTAATAAACCAATAACCTCTCCGATAAGTTCGTTCTTGGTTTTGATCTGCGTGAGTGTTTTTAGGCTCTTGTCGCCCACATATAAATCTCCATTTATGAAAGCCGCCTTCAAAACAGGCCTTTCCCCATTACTTTCTTTTCGGAAAGTACTAATGATCAAGGCAGGGTCTTTGGGGTTTTCAGAAAACATGAGTGCTGTTACATTGTTCAAAGCATCGTAAACACCACTATACCTTTCAATATCCAGCGATTCTAATGCTTTTCTAATCAATGTATTTTTAGCCACCTTCATTTCTACATTTTTATCGAAACAAGCGCGTCGAAGTTTGCCAACTTGTGCAACACTGAGCGATTCAGTGTCGGCTATGTAAAAGTTGGTAAATTGAGAAAACTTTCCTTTAAGCAGCTCAATCACTTCATTTTTTTGATCTTTTGTCATAACATCTATTTTATTACCGGGGCGTCCTCATATCCGGCCTATGGTTAACTGTTCTGCCGTTCGTGAGGACACGAACACGCAATTAGTTTAGGTTTAGTGAGCAAAGGATTTAGTATCGATTTCAATACCGGGGCTCATACTGCTGGCCATGAATACACTTTTCAAGTAAGTTCCCTTGGCAGAAGACGGCTTTGCTTTGATGATTGCATTCAACAGCTCGTTGCTGTTTTCCGCGATTTTATCAGGGGCGAAGCTTACCCGACCAATGGAAGCGTGAATTATACCGGCTTTATCAACTTTGAATGCGATTTTACCCCCCTTTACTTCATTTACTGCTGCAGCAACGTCGTTGGTAACAGTACCAGTTTTGGGGTTGGGCATCAAGTTACGAGGGCCTAGTATTTTACCCAGTTTACCGATTTTAGGCATAACCGAAGGAGTAGCAACAATAACATCTACGTCAACCCATCCTCCTTCAATCTTTTGAATAAACTCATCCAGGCCCACAAAATCGGCTCCGGCAGACCTTGCGTCGGCTTCTTTATCAGGGGTGCAAAGCACTAAAACACGTTTTGTTTTACCGGTACCGTGCGGTAAGGTTACCGTCCCACGAATCGCCTGGTCGGCTTTTTTTGGATCTACTCCTAACCGAACGTGCAAGTCAACAGATGAATCAAATTTTGTTGTATTCACCTCTTTAACTAAAGAAGAAGCATCCTTCAGTGAATATGATTTATTTTTATCGACTTTACCTTGAACTGATTTTCTTTTTTTAGCGATTCCCATTTTCATTCTGTTTTAAAAAGTCCCGCGCACCGGCAGGACCGGTGATTAATTTTCCCAGGGGGCTTTACCTTCAACTGTAATTCCCATACTACGGGCTGTTCCTGCTACCATACGCATAGCACTTTCGACAGTAAAACAGTTCAGGTCGGGCATTTTGTCCTTAGCAATGGCTTCCACCTGTGGCCAGGTTACCTTACCCACCTTACTGCGATTCGGTTCTTTGGAACCACTCTGTAATTTGGTTGCTTCCAGCAATTGAACAGATGCGGGAGGAGTCTTTATTATGAATTCAAAAGACTTGTCTGAATAAACAGTAATTAAAACAGGGAGTACTTTTCCAATTTTATCCTGCGTGCGCGCATTGAACTGCTTGCAGAATTCCATGATATTGATACCCTTGGAACCCAATGCGGGACCTACTGGGGGCGCAGGGTTAGCCTGGCCGCCTTTTACCTGAAGCTTAACGTAGCCGGTAATTTCTTTTGCCATTATTAATGATTTATTGGTTCTATCGATCTTTCACCTGGTCCGAGCCGGGCTACTTAATCTCCCAAATTCCTCTAATTCCAGCTTCTTTCTTAGATGAGCTGGCTTCTGCTTACCTGGCTTTCCAGGGCGTGCAGATACAAAGAACTTTTACGGGAGTGCAAAAGTAGGAATTTTATTGAAATAAAAAAGTACTTTTTCCATCTTCCTTTTGCCTCACGATGAAAGAGGAATCGAATCATAAAAGGAAATCGGGTAAAATCTAACCGGGTTCCAATAAACTTTTCATTTTGATTTACGCTTATATGAATTTTTCTACGTAGCTTTTCAATCCATTCTTTTTTATAAGTAATCACTACTAAAAACATTGCATACTATGGCTAAAGCAAAGAAAAAAGCAGCTAAAAAGAAAGCCGCTCCTAAAAAAAAGGCACCAAAAAAAGTAGCCAAAAAGAATTTAAGGAAAAAAGTGGCTCCAAAAAAGAAAGCAGTAGCTAAAAAGGCAGCTAAGAAAAAATCGACACCCAAAAAGAAGGTGGCACCCAAAAAAGCAGCTAAAAAGAAACCCGCGCCAAAGAAAAAAGTTATTAAGAAAGCTGCTCCGAAAAAGAAAGCTGCAGTGAAAAAAACAATCAAAAAACCTGCGCCTGTTAAGCAAAAAATAGTTTCAGCGCCAGTACCACCGCCTCCTCCGGTAGTTGAACCTGTGCCTGTAGTGACAGAACTTTTTCCAACGGAGAATAGTTCAGAAAACAACAACTAAAAAAGGCAGTCTATAAAATTCGAAGCCTTCCGGTGGGAAGGCTTCACTCGTTAGTTAAAAAAAAGAAGCCATTCATAAAGATGAATGGCTTCTTTTTTGGTTGAATGATATCAGCTCAATTTCTCTACCTGCATATAGTTAAGTTCTACAGGAGTTGAGCGACCGAATATTTTTACTGTTACTTTTAATTTTTTCTTTTCGTCGTTTACATCTTCTATAATTCCATTGAAATCATTGAAGGGTCCTTCAATAATCTTAATAGTTTCTCCCACGATAAACGGCTCACTCATACTGACTCCACCCGCTTCAGCCATTTCGTCCATTTTACCCAGCATCTTATTTACTTCCGCCTTTCTCAATGCTATTGGGTTTTCCTTTCCCAGGAAATGAATTACGCTATTCGTGTTTTTAATAGCCTCTCTCAAATCGTCCGAAAGTTTTCCTTCCGTTACTTCAATCATTACATACCCAGGATAATAATTTCTTTCCCGCATAACTTTCTTACCATTCTGCACTTTATATACCTTTTCCACGGGAAGAAATACCTGTTTTACTACTTCGCCCCACCCGCCTCGTGATACTTCTTTATCGAGGTATTCTTTAACCTTCCGCTCTTTGCCGCTAACCACACGCAGCACGTACCACTTGGTTTCCTGTTGTTGAATTGTTTGATTTTCCATTATGCAAATAATGAATAGATAAATTTAAGACCGGCTTGGGCAACAAGGTCCATTGTCCAAACAATGGCAGTGATAATTATAGTTGCCACCAAAACGATTACCGTGGATTGCTGCAATTGACTCCAGGTGGGCCAGGTAACCTTCTCCATCAACTCCTTGTAGGCCTCTTTGAAATAGTGCGATACTTTGTTCATGAACTCAATTTGCGAATTTGAAAAAATACAAATTTTAAAATGGATCTACTGACTAAAAACTCGGAGTAATTATTTGAAATTTTGAATACCTTAATTTCAAATTACCTCGCACGGGCACTCGGATTCGAACCCAGATCAAAGGTTTTGGAGACCCGTATGCTACCGTTGCACCATGCCCGTAGAAAGCTAAAAGCTATTCCGTATTACCGAAACAGCTTTTAGAACTTTATAAAGCAAAGATATAAATTTTTTGCAAACTGACCAGCAGATAGACTCTACCAACCTGCCAACCAGTATATTCCTATATTAAATTACTTCAAAATCTCTGTAACCTGACCAGCCCCTACTGTGCGTCCGCCTTCGCGAATCGCGAATTTCAATCCTTTTTCCATCGCAATTGGCTGAATCAGCTTAACTGTAAGCGCGGTGTTATCGCCAGGCATTACCATTTCAGTACCAGCTGGCAACTCTACTTCCCCTGTAACATCTGTTGTCCGGAAATAGAACTGGGGGCGGTATTTTTGAAAGAAAGGGGTATGACGACCACCTTCTTCTTTGCTAAGTACATAAACTTCTCCTTTAAAATCAGTGTGAGGAGTAATTGATCCAGGTTTGCAAATTACCATTCCGCGGCGTATCTGTGTCTTTTCTATACCACGCAATAGCAATCCGGCATTATCACCTGCTTCGCCTTCATCCAATAATTTCCGGAACATTTCCACCCCGGTAACAGTAGAAGCGAGAGGAGTCGGAATCAATCCCACGATTTCAACCCCTTCGCCCACTTTCACACGACCTCTTTCAATACGTCCTGTAGCAACCGTACCACGACCCGTAATTGAAAATACGTCTTCCACAGACATCAGGAAGGGCTGATCAACCGGACGGGGAGGCAATGGAATATAGCTATCAACTGCTTCCATAAGTTCTTCAACTGCTTTTACCCATTTTTCTTCACCAGCCAATGCTCCAGTTGCAGAACCCTTTATTATAGGGGTGTTATCACCATCAAATCCATAAAAACTGAGTAATTCCCGGATTTCCATTTCCACCAGTTCCAACAACTCTGGATCATCCACTAGGTCAACTTTGTTCATAAACACAACCATACGCGGTACACCTACCTGGCGAGCCAACAGGATATGTTCCTTAGTTTGAGGCATAGGACCATCTGTAGCAGCCACAACTAAAATAGCACCATCCATTTGGGCGGCACCTGTAATCATGTTCTTGACATAGTCAGCGTGACCAGGACAATCAACGTGTGCATAGTGACGATTAGCGGTTTGGTACTCCACGTGAGCCGTGTTAATAGTGATACCACGCTCCTTTTCTTCCGGAGCCGCATCAATTTCATCATATTTTTTTGCTGTAGCCATACCCTTACTTGCGAGAATGGTAGTGATTGCAGCAGTCAAAGTGGTTTTGCCATGGTCAATGTGACCGATAGTACCAACGTTAACGTGAGGTTTGTCCCTCTTGAAGGTCTCTTTTGACATCGTTATCTGTTTTTAGTTGTGGATTTACAATTATTGTTTTTTTTTTGGTGTCGGTTACGGGAATTCTTTTCAACTCCCGTTGTGTCTCACTCTTCAGCTATTTTAGCCTTTATCATCCAAATTCATAAACACAAAGAGCAGCAAAGAACTACATTTTTTTTCAATAAACCCTATTTGAGCCGTTAGTGAGAATCGAACTCACGACCTCTTCCCTACCAAGGAAGTGCTCTACCACTGAGCTACAACGGCGTAGTTCAGTTAGCAGTTGGCAGTGGGCAAGCAGCTAATAACTGAAAACTACACTTTTACAAACTGCCTGCTAAAAGAGCGGGAGACGAGGCTCGAACTCGCCACCTATAGCTTGGAAGGCTATCGCTCTACCAAATGAGCTACTCCCGCTGGCAAAATGTGGAAATCAGCCAATGTGAACTGGAAAATCCTAATTCCACAAAGCTGGTTTTTAAGAAACGAACTAACTAATCAAAGAAAATCTGCGCTAGTCGAATTTGCAAATTTTCACTTCCATTTTGTGGGCAGAGAAGGATTCGAACCTCCGTACTCCGAAGAGAACAGATTTACAGTCTGTCGCCTTTAGCCACTCGGCCATCTGCCCTGGAAATCGGATATCCTATCCGTAATTATTAAAATCCATTTTGCCTTCAGAGCCACCTGCCAGAATCGAACTGGCGACCTACTGATTACAAATCAGTTGCTCTACCAGCTGAGCTAAGGTGGCATGGTTTAATTTACGCCATTGCTGGATAAGTCGTTAGACAAGATCTGCCTTCGGTTTAAGCCAGGGCCATCAATATAATAAAGAGCTACCCCATTTTTTGGGAAGGCAAAGGTAAAGGAATTTAAGAAATACAAAAATTTTGACTTGATTTTTTTTACTTGTTTTCAGTGTGTTGTGAATAAACTGTGGCTTGCCGAATATTTAAGCTGTCCTTTTAACGGGAAAATTAAAGGTATCAATCGGTGATATTAAGTTAACCCATTTCGCTATTTCCGAAACAATCGGTTTTACTTGGACCTAAAGGCTAATCCTATTGCTATAACAGCTAGATTCAGGTTCACCTTAATTTCCAGCAAGACTCAATAAAATAATCTTACTGCCTGCCAATAAATCAAAAATCAATAAGTACGAAGGCAACTAGTCTGACAATACATACAATACAGAGAAGCCACCAGCACATTATTGGATTCATAAGGATTATTTTTGACGGGTATTTCTCAATTTGCTACTTTATAGTAACGGGTAAGTCTATTCGCATACTGAGTCGAAACCTATTTATGCAAATTAATAGAGAGCGATCCAAATTTCTTCCCCTTAATTATGCGCTTTTACAAACCTTGGAATGGAAATATCAAATTAATTCAAACAAAAGATTTAGGTGAGTGATTCAATCCTTTACCTGCGATTAACTGAAATAAGAGAAAGGAAGGAAAAAAACCATTACCTGAAAACAGCGGCTCTTTTTGTTAAGGCGGATGAATTTTTGTGGGTCACTCTACCTCTATTTAATAAATTTCTTTCATTAAAAAGAAAACCTCCTGCAAGAGGAGGTTGTTAATTTTTTAAGCGGCCTGTTTTTCTTTTTTTCTTTTTATTTGATTAATAACCGAGTTCAGTGCGTCGTCAAAAGATTCCTCAAATGATTTAGAGGAAGATTTTACAAAAAACTCATGCCTTGGTACCTGAACTTTAATTTCCACGATCTTGTCCTTGATAGCGTGAGCAACATTATCAAGCTTAAGGTATACTTCAACTTTTGTAATGCGGTCGTGAAAGGTGCTTAGCTTTTGCAATTTGCGGTTTACGTATTCAGTAAGTTTTCCATCAGCGGTGAATCGCACAGTTTGAATGTTAACGTTCATATCAATCGCATTTTAATCTGTGAACAATAAATTAAAGAGCTATAAGGGGTTTTACTACTTTTTATATATGGCTTACAATAAGCCTCATGAAGTTAACACGCAAAGCCTTTTTTTCCAAATAAATTCATCCTAAATTTTACCAATAATGATTTCTGCATTCTACTTATTTTGCTCCTTAGGATGAGCCAACTTATATACTTCTTTTAATTTATCTATTGTATTATGAGTATATATCTGTGTAGAAGCAAGGCTGGCGTGGCCGAGCAGCTCCTTTACTGCATTTAGACTAGCACCATGATTGGCCAAATGAGTCGCAAAGCTGTGTCGCAAAATGTGGGGGCTTTTTTTGTCCAGTGTCTTGATTTCAGACAAGTATTTTTTGATCAGGAGGTAAGCATATTTAGGATATAATTTTTTACCCTTTTCAGTTACCAGCAGGAAATCCTCTTTCACTCCAATCAATTTTCTGCTCGCAGCCTGGTACTCCTCCAGCTTGAGAAGCAAATCCGCCGATACAGGAATCATTCGTTCTTTGTTCCCTTTTCCCAGGATTTTTATTACTTTTTTACCTTTATCAACATGCTTCTCTTTTAGATTGATAAGTTCAGACAACCGAATCCCTGTTGAATAAAACAGGCTAAGCAGCATTTTCGCATTAACCCCCTTCCAGTCTTCCGTGAACTCCATTGAATGCAGCAAGTCGGCCATATCCTGCTCTTGGACAAATACCGGTAGTCTTTTACCCGACTTGGGCGCTATTACGTTTGTCATAGGTGTCTTTTCCAAATTCCCCATTCTAACCTGGTATTTGAAAAAAGATTTAAGAGAGGATAGTTTTCGGTTTATGCTTCTGGCTGTTAAGTTGGCTTCTTTCAGAGAAGCAAGCCAGGATCTCACAAATGGAGAAGTGATTTCTTTAATATCAACCGACCCGAAACCCTCTTTGACAAAAAGAAAAAATTGAATAAGATCATCGTTATAGGAGCGTACCGTATGGGCGGAATATCTCTTTTCAAACTTCAGATAATCGATAAATTGATGCAGGAAAGATTGAAACATGACCTCCATAAAATAGAATAGCTACAAAGTTATTGAAACTTTGCAGCTAAATTTTATAATCAGGAAAGCTTACCTTAAGCTTCTATTTTTCCGCTGGCAATATTTTGCTTGTAAACAGCTTTGAGAACCTGGCCACGACGTTTTATCGAAGGTTTGGTAAACGATTGGCGTTCTCTTAATTGAAGCAATATCTTTGCTTTCTCAAATTTTTTCTTATATTTTTTGAGAGCTTTATCAATGTTTTCGCAATCTTTTGAATCGATAATAAGCATATTTTGATACCTCCTTTAGGTGCTTTTAAGGATTGCAAATATAGAAGGGAAAATTGAAATAAGAAAATTGAACAATTAAAAACCCGATTTTTGCAGCATGTTTACCGGAATAATTGAAGCTACAGGCCTGATTACCAGTATAATCAATGCTGGTACTAACCTAACATTTAGCATTGAATCAGTCATGGCCCCCCAGTTAAAAATTGATCAAAGCATAGCGCATAATGGCGTTTGCCTTACAGTTGAATCAACAAATAAGAACTCTCATGTGGTAACTGCAGTACAAGAAACACTCTCCAAAACTACTTTAGGAAACTGGGAAAAGGGTCAAACTATTAACCTGGAGCAGTGCCTGCAATGGAACGGGCGATTGGATGGACACATTGTGCAGGGTCATGTTGACACAACAGGCATATGCAAGAATCGTAAATCCCTAAATGGTAGTTGGGAATACAGGATAAGCTTTCCCTCAACATTCGCGAGCCTGGTGATTGAAAAGGGATCCATCAGCCTGGATGGAATAAGCCTTACTGTTTTTAATATTTCAGAAAACGAGTTCTCCGTAGCTATTATACCTTATACATTTGAGCATACAAATATTAAGACACTTAATCCGGGAAATGAAGTGAATATTGAATTTGATATGATCGGAAAGTATATAAACAGACGTCAGCAATTAACCGGCAGTTAATTTTCCTTTATTTTCCTCCATAAAACATCAGCAATTTTTTTATGGCCAGATGCTTTAATATGAAGATCCAACAGATAGAAATCACTTTGATCTAAAACAGGCATTATTTCGGCGATCATTAACTTATTTTCCAACCTGGATTTGTACGGTTCCCTTTGGACCAGTGTTTCAACCTCCCGTAAGAAATTATTCTTAATATGGGGATAGCTATCTAACATCGTAACTATTATCTTAGCGTTTCCGATATTCATTCCTGTATTGCATAATACATCCAGAAAATACAATGCGTGTTCTTCCTCATTAATGACTGGGTTCTGCCTGTCTAACCGAAGCTTGAAAAATGGATATATTTTGTTTAACTGGTGCTTAACGAACAATTGGCCAATTGTAAAAAAAAATTTCCCCGGAAAGTATTTCCGGACCCACGCATGCTCGATCTGTAATGAATCAAAAGATTCACTGGAAGAAATTTTCAACCTATAATTATTATTTCTTCCCGCTTCATTCTCAATAATATCATTCGAGCAGTATTGAATAATAACAAAACGCACTGAAGAAATGTCCAGGTGACTTAATAATTCCATCTCCCGCATTGTACCGTAAGAGGATATGCCTGCATTCAATACACGCATTCCGGATACTTTTTTAAGCTGTTTTCCAAATGTCTCTTCCTGCTTTACGCCCCACCCCATCGTATAAGAATCGCCGAGGCATATTATAGCCGGTGCATTTAATGAAGTATTATTATCACGTAATCCAGCCCTATTAACAGAAAAGCTGTCTTTAAATTCCCGGTTCTCATACTCGAAAACACTATTAGGATTCATCCGGTAAAAAAGTGAACTATCATATACGCTTTCACCTTTTTGAAATTGGATTAATCGACAATCATAATAATCGTAATAAAACCAATAACTCCATTGCAGTATTTTTGGAATATGGGCTGGGTTATTTAGCCAAAACCCAAACAACAACTCTGCTGAGGCAAAAAAAGACAATAATATAAGAGCTGCCACTATATTTCTTTTCTTTTCCCCCAGCTTATTTCCTATTATCTTTTTTAATAGTAATAATATGATAAAACTCACCACTAAAAAAAATTGAAGGCTTACAGCAATCATTGAAAAAAAGTAAAAGCCCCTAAAACCCGTCTTCGACATAAACATTTTACTTAATTCAAGCAGCAACAAAGCGATCATCAGATAAATTATATTTTTCCATTTATTCATGTTTATTCTAATTATACTTCCATTTATTGCCTGAAAATAAAATATTTTCGCTTGGAAATGCTGCTTTTTCGTAAAACCTTTTTTTATGCTCATATCAATCCCCGGCAAAAAGGCAATTGTTTCTCGTGCGTCACTTTTATTGTTTTTTCTTTGGCTTTTATTACAATCCGTATTGTTTTTTCAATTTGGACTTGTTACAAAAGGAGAAGCAGTGAAATACCTTGCAGAAGCAGAATACTGGAAGCAATACCATAACTTCTCACAACCAAAATACCTCTTTTACAGCGTATATATCGCCATCCAGCTTTTTTTTGGGGAAACGGGTTTAGGCATTACCGGAGTTTATTTTTTTCAATTAATCCTTAACCTGATTTCACTTCTTTTCTTTTATAAATTGTCGATCCGGTACTTTAATAGTGAAACGTCTGCGCTTATTGCCTCTTTCCTGCTCATTGTTTGTTTGCCCTGGCAATTATGGACAACACACTTGTACACAGAAAGTGTATTCATAAACCTGGTAATTATTTTTACTTATTTCCTTTTAAAGCCGAATAAAAAAATAGGGGGATACCTTCTCACGGGCATTTTTCTGCTGCTATTGATATTCACCCGGCCAACAGGGATGTTGTTCATACCCTTAGTTCTGATTTGGTATATGATAAAATGGATCCGGGAAAAAAAATGGATTATCCTTTCTTTCACCTTCCTGGTTAGCCTGAGCACCTTTATTATGATACTTAATTATGCAATGAAAGGAGAAGGTGAATTCGAATTTCTAAAACCTTTTATTGAAGCACATATTATTTGCGGAGTACCTCAGGCCTTGAATGATAAACTGGAGCTTCCTGCAGATGGAAATTCTATCCAGGGGCTTTTGTATTATATCAGTCACAATCCCCTGCACTTTTTGAAATTGTCTTTTCAAAAATTAGGTGTTTTTTTTGGAATAACCCGATCTTATTATTCACCTATGCACAATCTTGCTATCAGGTTGTTTTTCTATCCGCTATATGCCTTTGCCATAGTCGGGCTGGTTACCGGGAGAAAAAATAATAGTGAAATGGCGATTTTTCTATCCTTTGGCATTGGTCTATTCGCCTTGAGTATAACACTCACCTGCGATGACTGGCTCAACAGATTTATAATGCCCGTGTTGCCATACATAATTCTGCTGGCAACAGCGGGAATAACATTTTTTATTGCTCTTATTAATAAGAGGAGTAACAAGAATACTCCTTAAGATTTACCACACATTCTCGAGGCTTTCTTTATTATACAGGAAGTTCCTTTCTTTATAATAACTATTGCCACCGGGTTTTAATCTGACACCTGTTTTGCCCATTAATTTTACAATTAGTGCCATGGGTAAAAGAAAAACAAAAAACACGAGGGTGAGTATTACCTTGCTCATAACCCAACCCATTACATGGGCTAGTTTCATCCAACCTACGTGTATTTTATCGGCCAGGAACGGAATGAAAACCCCTATCAGCCCTAAAATTAATGCAGATAATAAAAAGTACTTTGCCAGCTCCGGCCTTTTTATATGGGAAAACCAATATAAAACGCCTAATGCCAGCACCAGTACCAGGATAGTTTCAAGATGCTTTTGCCTGTTCATATGGGGTTATTAAAATAACGTATAAATAAATGGAGCTATAGCCGAACTGCCACCTAAAACCAGCAATACGCCGATTAATAATAATACAATGATTATCGGGGCCAGCCACCATTTTTTCCTGGCTTTCAAAAAATGCCACATATCTTTTAAAAAGTCCATAAAGTTTTATTTAATAGTTTGATAATTGAACTGAGTAATATTAGTCGAGTGTAAATTCTGTTTTCCAATCATCTTTTTCCAACCACTCGGGTTGTTTTGTTTTATCAAAAATAAAATTTCCCACCACCAGGAAATCCATATCGGTGCGCATAAAGCAACGATAAGAATCTTCGGGAGTATTTACAATGGGTTCACCACGCACATTGAAACTCGTATTTACCAATACCGGGTAACCCGTTTTAGATTTAAACGATTGCAATAATTTCCACAAACGCTCATTGGTTTCCTTGTGAATTGTTTGGAGACGGGCCGAATAATCCACGTGCGTAATAGCCGGCATATCACTGCGCAAGAAATATAATTTCTGCAATAATTCTTTACTCTGAAAATCAGCCGGATAAGGAATTTGCCTGCTTTTCTTTACCGGCTTTACGATAAGCATGTAGGGAGAAATATCGTTATGCTCAAAAAAATCTGATACATCTTCTGCTAATACAATCGGTGCAAATGGCCGAAATCCTTCCCGATACTTAATTTTAAGATTTAGTTTTTTCTGCATTTCGGGATTGCGCACATCCGCTATAATACTCCTGGCACCTAACGCTCTTGGACCAAACTCCATTCTTCCCTGGTGCCACCCGATAATATTTCCAGCAGCAATCAGGCTGGCAACCTTTTCTACAAGCGTATTTTCATCCGGTATATACTCAAAAGGACCTTTAAATTTACTTGCTACTGTCCGAATATCCTGTTCCGAAGTTTCAGTACCAAGATAAGAACCTTTTAAAGCGTCCATTTTGGTAGGGTCAACCTTACGCTCGTTTCCAAAGTAAATATAATTGGCTGCATAGGCGGCTCCCAATGCTCCCCCGGCATCACCGGCAGCAGGTTGAATAAATATTTGTTTGAAAATTTTGGCGTCATCCAATTTCCCATTGGCTACACAATTTAATGCTACCCCTCCCGCCATACAGAGATAATCGGCCCCCGTTAACTTTTTTGCTTCACGTGCCATGGATAATACCGCCTCCTCTGTAACCAACTGAATTGCCAGGGCAAGGTCACAATGATTTTGATCTAACATTGTCTCACCGCCTCGCTTTGGAAAACCAAAAAGAGCCTCCCATTTATCATCGTAAACCATACGAAGTCCGGTAGCGTAATTGAAATATTCCTGGTTTAGAAATACGGACCCATCTTCTTTAAGATCGATCAGTTTTGTTTTGATAATATCAATGTATTTTGCTACTTCAGGCGAACCATGATTACCATAAGGCGCCAAGCCCATCAACTTATATTCGCCCGAGTTTACCTTAAAGCCACAGAAATAAGTAAAGGCAGAATATAACAATCCTAAGGAGTGTGGGAAATCGAGCTCTTTTAATACGGTTATTTTATTTCCTTCCCCCAAACAAATTGATGCAGTGGCCCATTCTCCAACTCCGTCAATAGTTAATATAGCCGCTTTCTCAAACTTACTGGGGTAAAATGCACTGGCGGCATGCGACAGGTGGTGTTCGGGAAATAATAATTTAGCTTTTTTTCTATCCACCTTTTCTATCTCATCCAGTGACTCGTATATTAATTTTTTCAGAAATAGTTTTTCCTTCAGCCATACCGGCATAGACATCATAAATGACCGAAGCCCTTTGGGTGCAAATGCATAATAAGTTTCTAATAACCGCTCAAATTTGAGTAGCGGTTTATCATAGAATACTATTGCATCTACGTCGTTGATTGAACAACCAGTATATTGAAGGCAAAACCGCGCCGCATTTACCGGAAAGGAGGGATCATGTTTTTTGCGGGTAAAACGTTCTTCCTGAGCTGCTGCCAACACTTCTCCATCGCGGATGATAGCAGCTGCAGAATCATGATAAAAAGCAGAAATGCCTAATATTGTCATCAGTTTTCTTTTGTGATTTTGAGGTTAACCCATTGCTTATAAATAGGTTAGATAACGGCTTTCAAGGATGAAAATTGTGTGCCGGAAACAAAAATTTCTTTTCCCGGATTTTGGAGCCGCTAAATTATACTTTTTTGTTGGTCAATGCAACACCTATTAGCGCTAAAGAGTTAAACAACTGCTTTTTCGCCTCATTTTCGGAAGTTGTGAAACCGGTTATCCAGTAAGGAATCCAATGGGGCGAAAATAATAGAGGCTACCTGTTTATTACCTTCCAGATTGTAGTGCAGGATATCGTAGAAGTATTTTCCGCCTTTTTGTAGTTTATCCGAAAGATTAATTAGCAGTATGCCCCTCTGTTCAGCCACCTTGCGGGTAACATCATTATACATTTCCAGCATTTGAAAGTATAATTTCCCATTGATCCTGGGGGTGGCTGGAATCAATGAAAGATCGGCCCCCGACGCTGAATCAAACCCTTTTCCCAGCATAGCTGGTTGGGTAATCAGTACGGGTACTATTTGGTACTTTTCGCAGGTATCGATAAGATTATTTATTCTTCTTTCAAAAAATGGCAGCAAAACCTCCAGTTTTTGCAACTCCTTATTGATGTATTCACTACTATAACTAATGGTATCCTTTTTCGCTTTATACAGGTTATAATATTTATCAGTCAGATTATTGACTCGTGCCTTGCGCGCACGCCAAAGATTAATAATAATATTACCCGTTTCCGTCTTTTTTAATAAGAAATCTTTCCACGAACTGGTTTTGTTGATGAAATAGTTCTTATCCCAAATGCTTGTATCCTGCAGGGCCAAATCATTGGCACCAAACATAAAGAGCACGATTTTTGGTTTTAATTTCAAAACATGGTCGCTCAAAAGTATCTGGTGCCCAAATGTAGTGTGGCCTGAAAGCCCCGCATTGTTTAACCATATCCTGTTATTTTTTTGAGATAGCTGTTGAGCCAACAGATCGGGCCAGGTTTTAAACTCCGATATATACTTGCATTCTGTGGTACTACCTCCAATTACAATAATACTCAGATAGTCGGCCATGGTGGCCGGAGGTTGCGGGCCGCGAAATCCTAATGCATTTCTGCTAATAACAATTTCCCTTTCAATACCCGGTATGGAATCATTAATGATCCTTCTATGGGTGTTCGATTCAAGAATAATTATATTTCCTTTTACTGAAAAATGAAAGGGATTAAAGATCTGGAAAATAATTTCCAATAAAAAAAGTACAACAAACAGCAGGTACCCAAAATAAAAAAAAACCTTTACAAGTTTTCGCGCCATAAATTTTCTTTACCGTTATTCCCTGAATATTTTTTTCACCTGCACCCAATATGCTTATACTTTTTTCCCCCGCATGGCCATTCCGATGGCCTTGTCCATAATTCGTTCAGCGTAAGGCCTCGATATTTCATTAAGTTCTTCCAGTAATTTTTGTATCCTGTCTTTTTGATCGCTTTGCAGCGCTTGTCTCAAATGTGCTATCGCGGTATTGGATCGGGAAACTTCATCAGGGTGTAGATGACCGGCATTTTTGTTGATAAAATTTAAGGTGGTTTCAATCAATTGTTCTGCCTCCGTTTTTGCTTCCAATAATGCCCGGGCAGCAATGTCTTCCTTCGCATGGGATATGGAGTCCATTAGCATCTTTTCTACTTCAGCATCGCTTAGTCCATATTGAGGCTTCACTTCAATATCCTGTTGTATTCCACTTCTCAATTCCTTTGCTCTTACCAGCAAAATTCCATCTGCATTAATCATAAATGAAACCTCTACTTTAGGCAATCCCGCAGGCATACCAGGTATTCCACTTAGATTGAATTCTGCCAGCTTTCGATTATCTTTTACAAGGTCCCTCTCCCCCTGGTATACGGATATACGTATACCACTTTGTCCATCTTTTTGGGTAGTATATTGGCGGGCGGCATTGGTAGGTATTTTTGAATTGCGCGATATCATTACATCCATCAATCCACCCATCGTTTCAATACCTAGCGAAAGCGGGGTAATGTCGAGCAACAAAAAATCTTTGTTATTTCCTGCCAATATATCGGCCTGAATAGCTGCGCCCAGCGCCACCACCTCATCCGGATTAACTTTATCATTCACTTCTTTACCAAAAAAATCAGCCACCGATTTTTTTACCAATGGCACCCGAGTTGATCCACCAACCATTACTATCTCGTCCATATCGTTTGCAGACAATCCTGCATCCCGCAGCGCATTTTTGCAACAATCAATGGTTTTATTTACCAGTGATACAATTCGGTTTTCAAACGCTGCCTTGGTAATACGAACAACCGAGTTATTAACAGTACCTGTAAATTCATCCTGAAAAGACAAAGCTTTCTTAGCCTCCTCGGCAGCTAATCGTAATAATTGCATTAGCTCCTTATCTTTTTGCAGGGATTCGCCGCTGATCCTAAGTTGTTCTGTCCAATAGCTCACAATTGCCTGATCAAAATCGTCGCCCCCTAGGAACGTATCTCCATTGGTTGAGAGTACTTCAAAAACACCCTCATTAATCCGTAAAATGGAAATATCAAAAGTTCCTCCACCTAAATCAAAAATAGCTACCGTTTTAGATTCTTCCTTATTTAATCCGAATCCATAAGCAAGGCTCGCCGCCGTTGGTTCATTAATTATACGAAGAACATCTAACCCCGCTAGTTTACCGGCATCGCGGGTAGCCTGTCTTTGCGAATCATTAAAATAAGCCGGAACGGTAATTACGGCCTTGGCAACGGGAGTTTTTAAAATGTGCTCCGCTCTAGTCTTGAGTTCTTTTAAAATATAGGATGACAATTCAATCGGGGAATAAAATTTATCGCCCAACTGTACTTTAACCAATCGCTCCGTATCATCGTCAATAATTTTGTAAGTAAAAAAGGAAGACTTGTCCCGAACGTCATTATAAGACTTCCCCATTAACCGCTTCACGGAGAAAATAGTATTCTGAGGTTCTGTAACAAGAAACGGTTTGGCGGCCTCTCCTACCAGAATAGTTTGGTCATTTCCTAAATGGATCACCGATGGTACCAGGCTTGTGCTATTATGCTCCTTTAATGCAACAGGTTGCTTTGTATCGGGATGTATTATTGCAACCAGGCTATTGGTAGTTCCAAGGTCTATTCCGACAAACATTTCCTGTTGCTGTAAACTACCGGTAGAAATATTAATTCCGATTTTTGCCATAAACTATTCTTTCTCTAATAAGCGGCAAAGCTACCAAAATAAAAAGGCTGCCGTGCAAGGCAGCCTTTCAGATATTTTCGAGTTTAGAAATTACCTCATCAGGTACATCTTTCCATACCCATTATTGAAATACTTATCGGTATTATCGCCTTCCGCTTTATACTTATCCATTTGTTTGCCATTAAGAGTAGTAACTACCCGGTATATATAAACACCATTGGCTAGTTTTTGTCCAAACTGATCAGTTCCATCCCATTTGAACTCAGTAATATTCCGGCCGATATGTAAGGGTCCTAATTCGTCTTTGGTAATCTCTCTCACAATTTTACCGGTGATGGTCAGTATCTGAATTTTTATGTTTTGAGGAATTTCGCTGCCTGTAACAGTAAATACAAAGGCAGTAGAAGTGCTGAAAGGATTTGGATAGTTCAGCAGGTTTGAGATCATTGGCTTAGAAATAACCTTGAAAGTAACCCGATATTCAATCTCACCTGCCTTGTTCCCACTCCTGTCTTTTCCTTTTACGATCAGTTCGTATTCATCCCCTTCCGGACTGTATTGCTTGTTGAACTGGGGATAAAATTCAATAGAGGCGGTATTATCTGCTCCATTGCTGGCCGGCATGAACCGCAAAGTATCGTTATCGAACCGAAAAGTGCGTAAAGTACCATCCGGGTATCTAACCTGAACGGAACTTAAAGCTGTATCATTCAATAGCAGGAATTTCGCTTCATCCTTCAGCTTAATAGTTATATGTGGTTTGGCAGAAACAATATCTCTATTCAGAATATGTACCCCGTCGAAAGTTACATCCAGCAATGGATTTGTCTTATCGGGCCGTACATAAAAGTTACGATACACGAAGTTATTAAAATGGTATTGCTCAGGCTGAGCATTATCCGGGTTTATATCGAGATACATGATATTCTGTTCAGGATAATCTTTTGTATCCAGCGTAAATCGGACCACTATTGAATCCCCGCTTATAATGGGTCGGTTCTTAGGCAGTGTAATATTGTGCTGCACATTGCTCCTGTCAATGATAATCAGTTTCACTTTTATGCTATCAAAGGCAGCCTTACTAATATTTTTAAAAGCAATGCTAAACTGTAATGGCTCGCCAATTTCAAGCGTATCCTTGGAGGTAAATAATAAATTAGGAGCAATCGCGCCCTCCGGTACCGGATCATAAGTCAATCGCCAATATTTAAGTTGGTATGGCGAAAGGTTTATTGAATCTATATTCCGCATTCTCAATTTCAGGTACGGGAATTGGGCTGGATTAACAGAAGATATATCAAAATTCTGCATGCTCTTATCCAGTGTATATAATACCGTTTCTGTATTAGCGATATCCACTCCAATTACATCAACCGTAGGATTGTCGTTGGAAGGAGATTCCAGGCTTGACCCTCTCCAGATAGCCTCTTTCCACTGCTTGGCAGGACCGAATTTGGGTGACGTAATATATCCCAATGTATCGGGTGTAAAGCAATCGACCACCAGGTTTATACGATCGTTAATTCCTTCACTAAAAGCGTACCGGGGGGTAAATTCCGATTGCTTGTTTTTCTGATAGATAAACAGAAACGCACGTGGTCTGTAGAAAGAATCGATTGTATTAAACCCTTGCTGGAGCAACCGATGATACATCGAATTGTTTGTTCCCAGGTAAGAAGTATCCTTCATCCAATCGGCCGCGTAGGTATTCAATAATGGATTATCACCAGATGTATTCCGAACTACCACGTAATATCCATCAGGAACAAGGTCAAGGAAATTAACTATACTTCTTCTTTTTGCGGTATCTAAAATATTATACTGAAAATTATATTTACGTGAACTTCCGCATACATTATCGCTTCCATATTGGCCAGGGCCAGGAACGGCATTCAGCCAGGGTTTAAAAGTGATTGGATCAAATACATGGAAAATGATATTTGAAACCCCGCAACTACTATTGATTTCAGTATTGCCATTTACGGTTACTGAAAAATCATTGGCCTGGTTTCCTCCCGTTGGGAATACCGCATTCCGCATAAATACATTATTAACCCTCTTACCATATTGCCAGATCCGGTTAACAGAATCAAGGGAAATACGAACCAATGTGGATTTCTCGTGCTGGTAATAATGTGATTGATTGAATCCATCGCTGGTTCCACTGATATAAATGAAAGAAGAATTATTCCATCGGTATTCACCTCCCGCTACCGGCGCCAGGGATACTCTCCAATAATAGACAGTACTATCCAGATAATTAATGCCAGGCACAAATTCAATAATGCCGCCGCCGGCTGATTGTGTTTTAACTACTTTTAATGACGAGTTAAACTTTTCCGTGGTATCAATTTCCATCACATAATCCTTTTGCAGGCTAAACGGATTGGCCGTAGAGGCAACCAGTTTTTGTGTTGGCGAATTTATAATGGCATAATTATACGGGTAAATGGGGCGTGCTTCATCCTCGAAAATGAAGAACTCCTTGGTGGCTGAGTTATTATTCTCTGCCATCTCATCAATTTTCAGATCGGAATCAATAGTGGCCGTTATGCGGTTAAGTCCTTTATCGCGTGTAGCCACAATAGGTACATTCAACAGTAATGAGTCTGCAAAATGAATACCGCGTAATTTACTATTGTATATTACGCTGCTGCTTCCATCGGGATATTGACGTTTTACTTCCAATCGCACAGAATCAGCAATAGCCATACCGAGGTTTACTATTTTTACTTTTAACTGAAAGCTATCTTCGGCAATAGAAATAAATGCGGGATCCACCTTTATCAATTGTTCCTCTATTACATAATCCGGCCTGGGTTGCACATTCAGTTTAATGGCCGGGTCTCCATGCAGGGTAATTTCTTCCGTGTGCATTCTGGAATAATAATCAAAAGGGCCGGTAGCATTGATTAATCCCTGCAGCGCACCCTGGCAAATTTCTCCCAGTGTCTTGCCATACTCTTTCTTGCCGATGCTGGTGTATAAACTACTCAGATAAATATTGAGATAGTTAACAATACCAAAGTGTGTACTCGCCACGAAAGCAATACTTCCCCGCTGTTTGGCTAATACAAATTTCTCTGACAAGGTTTCATTTACCAGTACGCGTTGCGGATAATAGGTGAAGAAGTTTCCGGCATTACATCCGTTTACAAAAAACACGGGGTACTTCCCCTGGTTATTATACGTCTGCGGATTATCCAGGTTAAATTCCAGCGTTGTAGAAGAAGAGTGTCCAAAATAAGTAAGAATGCTGATGCCCTCTGAAAACAATTCAGATATCCTTTCCGTAGTGAGTTGTTCTATTGGATTAGCGGAAGTTTTACAAAAGGTGGATACTTTGGCTCCAAAGAGTGTATCCTCTATCATTTGTTTATACACTCCCATATAATTACAGAGTACAACGCCAAGATATGGATCACTTGCTCCTGTAACGTGTACCACATTTTTCATCCACTCTCTACCACCTAATGTATTCGGGGCTGTTTGTTGAGCCAATTCATATTCCTTTATTTTTTCCAAATAATCTTCCACCTCCTTACCAATAATGGCCGATAAACGGCCGATGGGAATAACAGGAACAGGATTCATTACATCTAACGCACTTAGCAGGTTATCTGAAGCCGGGTTGCCAAAGGTAGGAACCAGGTTTAATTTTTCCGTTAAAGTATCTGCCTGGTTGATGCGGTATTCATTATATGTCATTCCTCTTCCTATAATAAATATATTTTTCAGTGGCTGGGCAAAATTGTCGCGGGCATAACTAATAAAATTTCGAACCGACAAGGGGTGCTTTTTGATACCAAATGCAAATTGATCAATCAGCTCATTTATATCTATCACCTTAGCATTATAAGAACCTCCATTGGGTGAGGAACGGTATGCCTGGTATTCATCTAAGGGTTTCCGTCCCGCAGTACCTACATTTAAGGTGGGGTTAGTAATAATAAGATAATTCCCCTGGTTAACAACATCTGAATAACGGGTAAAATTTCTCGTGGTTAAACTGGTAATATCGGTTGAATTGGATGACTCAGCATTTACCAGTACAAATCTACCTTCCGTGGTGGCAGCGGGTAATACAAATTTTACTGTGCCGGGGGTAGAAATATCTCCAACATACCGCGAACCAAATGTCAGATCATACAGCACCGGAGCGGTACTTCCATTATCAAAATTGGTTATTTCCAGGTAATAACCATCATTATCTGCGGGAAGCACAAATTCAAAATTCTTTTTCGCATCAAAATCAAATAACCGGGGATAAGTTAATTCGTAGTAGGAAATAACAATACGATCTGTGTTTATGGTTGCGCCATTGGTAAACCGTACTGCGGCAGTATTGGAACTTATCAAAGCTGTAGGAAAAGAAACGGTGGTATGGACATCATTAAAATAATCCATCAATGTATCTAACACCTGGGTTCCATTGATCGCTACTTTTACGGTTCGCGGGTTGAGCGCATTACCCACAGCACCAAATTTCAGGGTAGAAGAAGGGCCGGCATTATTTACATATAAATTATTTAACGTACTCAACAAAGGGCTGGCAGGACCAAAAGTTCCGCTACTCCAAAATTCTCCTTTATCATAGGAAGACGAATACACATATTCACCCACCACCGCTGCAAAACCCTGGTTCATCCTGCTTTTAAAATATGTACCCACCCTATGCATAAAAAAAGGTTCTACGGGCAAGGTGTTAGAGGAAACATCATTGGATGCATCAAATATCATGAAGCCGGATTGATTGGTATTCACGCTCAAAAAATAACTGGATGAATCTGTTATTAAACTGGACGCGTTTGTATGTTGGAAAGTTGGATCGCGGTACATGGGGCTATCAGCCTTTCCATCATTAGGCTTACCCCAAAATTCTATATAACCATTGCCGGGTAACGTACCTGACGGAACTGATGGATAAAAAGGCACGGGTTGCCCATTTCGCCAAAGTTCAAAAAATTGTACCTGAGTATTGCCAATGCCAGCTGCATCCAATGCCGCTTTGGTTATTCGGAATATGCCGGCAGTACCAATTTTAAATTTGTAATAAGTCTGGTTAAAACGAATCCACTCATTATTATACTGCTGCGCCATGGTTGTGCAGGCCACCAACACAAATATCAGGGTGAAAATTTTCTTCATAGTAAAGAGTTTCGTACTTCGCATAGGGATTGGTTATTTTTTTTCCTTCTTCTTCAAATCTGCCTTCAAAGAAAAAACATGGGTATATAACGGATTAGCCTGGTTCGCCAGGTTAGTAAATGCATAATCGATCTGCAGGTTACTGATCTTAAAACCAGTGCCAACGCTCGGCTGGTATATCCATACTTTACTGGTATTGGTTATATCATTATCGTCCAGCGCTTTTTGAAAATTATTAATTCCTGCTCTTACAAAAAGCACGTCTTTCCAGGATAATTCCAACCCGATTTTAGGATCAATACTGGCAAAATCAGTAGCAACTACCGTATTGCGGCGTCCATCGAAAGTGAAATCAAGATTCACTTCTGCCAACAAGTTTAGATTTTTATTGAACTTAAAGTTATAGGCCCCTCCGGCTATTAATCGAGGCGCAGTGAGCTCCGCGGATTTTACCGGAATATCATTCTTGGTAACATAAAAAACTTCCCGCATTTTATCGGTAAGGTTAAATGACCAGGCATTGAATGTGGTAGTTACATCTCTGGCAACAATTCCAATTCGCCATTTATTAGCGGTAAGCTGAATGCCTGCATCAAATCCAAAACCCCAGGCGGTAGCAAAACTTCCCGCTTTGCGATATATAACTTTTGCATTGATGCCACCATTAATTTTTTTGCCGTTTCTAAGTTTTTTTTCCTGGGCAAGCGAAACCAGGAAAGCATAATCGGCTGAAGAAAATGTTTGAATATTGCTGAAGTTGATAGTACCATCGGGTTCCACTAAAAATATCGTGTTGGGGATATCATCTACAGCAAATCGCAAAAGCGATAATCCTAAAACGCGCTTATTATCTTTTAGGGGAAGTATGAGGCTAGCATAGTCGTATTTACCGATTCCGGCAAAATATTCCGCATGCATGAGATTTACTTGCGGTTGATCTTTTATATTTACCAATCCGGCTGGGTTCCAATATCCTGCGGTACCATCGCTAACGGTGGCTACCTGGGCACCGCCCATACCAAGGCCGCGGGCACCAGCTCCAATATTCAAAAATTCATTTGAATACTTGCGGAACTGAGCAAAAGAAGGTTGCAACAATACGATCAACATCAGGGTTGCAAGGAGTTGGATTCTTTTCATTGAACCAATTTTCGGGATAAGCAATTTAATTCCAAGACTTTTCTATTAGGATATTGGCATCACCGGGTAAAGTTATTCAAGTTCGTATGAAAATGAACCACTTCTATCCAAAATGCACAACTTTATCGAACGAAATTCAAAGGAAAATATTGCATATGCAAAGTAAACCAACGTGTTATTCTTACTTTTGCGCAATTCGTTGATTTACCATACCCTTAAACGGGTAAAGGTATCTATATATATACGAGATACTGGCTGGTAAAGTTGGCCTTTTTTCTTGTGGGGATGATGGTAATCCCTTAATCATTTAATTGTCAAAGAAAAAAAATGAAATTGATTGAAGAATTACGCTGGCGGGGAATGTTGCAGGATATTATGCCTGGAACGGAGGAACAGTTAAACAAAGAAATGACCACTGCATACATAGGTTTCGACCCTACTGCAGATAGCCTGCATATCGGAAGCCTGGTTCCAATTTTGTTATTGGTACACCTGCAAAGATCCGGACATAAACCCATCGCGCTTGTTGGGGGCGCCACCGGAATGGTGGGCGATCCCAGCGGAAAAAGTGAAGAAAGGAACCTGCTCGATGAGGATACACTTAACCGTAATGTGGCGGGTGTAAAAGCCCAGTTAGAAAAATTTCTTGATTTCAATCCTTCCTTGTCCAATGCCGCCGAGATGGCCAATAATTACGATTGGTTCAAAAATATAAGGTTCATCGATTTCCTCCGGGATACGGGCAAGCATATTACCATCAATTATATGATGGCCAAAGACAGTGTAAAGAAAAGAATTGATGGGGAAGTGGGTTTAAGTTATACCGAATTTGCCTACCAATTGATGCAGGGGTATGATTTTTACTGGTTGTACACGCATAAAAATTGCAAGTTGCAAATGGGTGGTAGTGATCAGTGGGGCAATATTATTACGGGAACAGAACTGGTCCGGCGAAAAGCTGGGGGAGAAGCTTTTGCTTTTACCTGTCCCCTTATCACCAAAGCAGATGGAGGAAAGTTTGGCAAAACAGAAAGTGGAAACGTATGGTTAGATACCAACAGAACTACTCCCTACCAATTTTATCAATTCTGGCTGAATGCTACCGATGCAGATGCTGAGAAATGGATTAAAATATTTACTTTCTTACCAAAAGAAAATATAGAATCTATTCTATATGAGCACCGGAAGGATGAAGGTTTACGATTGCTGCAAAAAAAACTGGCAGAAGAAATTACCTGTTTTGTACATGGAAAAGAAGAATACGAGAAGGCCGTTGAAACAACTCAAAAATTATTTGCCAATCAAAATGCTACGGCGGATAGTCTCACCATGGAAGACCTGGAAGGAATGGAGGGGATCATTAAATTTAATTATGCCGCTGATAAAATTAACGCCGGCATTGATATCATCAGTTTTCTTACAGAAACCGGTATTTTCTCCAGCAAAGGCGAGGCGAGAAAAATGGTGCAAGGGGGCGGCATCAGCATTAACAGCAGGAAAATAGATACTCTTCTATTTGTTATTGACCCTTCGCTGCTGCTTCACGACAAATATATTCTTGTACAAAAAGGCAAGAAGAATTATTATCTCGTAAAGGCTAAATAAATAAAAGACGGAAATTAATTAACAAGTGAACCAAGGATAAGATCTAAGTTCACTAAGCCCAAATTCTGTTTGAAATTATTGTGATCGAAAAAAATAATAGCAATCATGGCTTAATGCCTATTTACTTTTTTTGCAGAAGTCAAGATTTAATTTTATAAACAATATGTGTAGAAATTCAATTGATTCTAATCCGTTTTACTTTAATATTGTTCTCTAGACCTCTTAGATTAACAATATTATTAACAAGGAATCGGAGCGCTACAGCGGAATCACTTTACTTACATTGCTTGTAATTAAACTTCTGATTTTTATATATTATTCAACATCCACCTGTTTCGGCACCACCGCTCCTTCAACAACTTCCATCAAAAATTTACGTTCCTTTAAAAGATACCCATTGCCTTTTTCGCAGAAATGTACTTTCATGTTTTCAATGCTGATAGGGTTCCCATCAGGTATATCGGCAATATTGCTGTGTAAAATATCATGACCATCTACAATTACCACCAACCCGCTGCCAATAGCTTCCATTTTATTCCCTTCTGTAATAAGCATTCCGGTATCTTCTCCTAACCCAATGCCTATACAACTTGGATTGGTAGCGATAGCCTGGGCTAACCTTCCAAACCGGCCCCGCTTTTCAAAATGCGAATCAATTATTACGGAAGGAATAAAACCAAGTCCGGTGGTCATCTTTACTTCTCCTTTCAGATGCGCCCGGGTTGCATTCCCTTCATAAATCATTGTTTGACTCATCGCCATGGCGCCTGCACTTGTTCCTGCTAATAAGAACTTCTCGCTCTCATAGCGATTTTTTAAAATAGAAAGAAACTCGGTACCTCCATCTGTTACACTCAGGCGCAATTGATTTCCGCCACTAAACATTACCGCATCACATTGGCGGATGCGTTCCATATATTCTTTAATCATCGTATCCTGCCGGGTACGAATATGCAATACCCCAATATTGGTACAACCAATTTTTCCAAATGCATTTAAGTAGGTTTCGCCAATTTCGTAAGGAATATTGGAGGCAGTGGTAATAACCTCAATCCGGGCATTGTTACCTCCCGCTTCTTCTACCACCCGGCGGAGAATGCCTTGCTCAAAGAAGTTGAGATTGCTTCGCCGAATCTCCCCGGTTTCTAAATCGGTGCCTTTATCTTCAGCACCACCAATGGCTATCAGTTTTCCAGCAGGTATAGACATGTAAAAATATTGGGTTAGTAGCAACAAAAATAACGGAAAAATCATGATTGAATTGTACTATAAGGAGATTTTAGGATTTGCTTAGGGCAATAATAATTTACAGCACAGGAAAGCAATAATTTGGAAAGAAGGGAAGACTTATTGCGAATGAAGAAGATTCAATTCCGATTGGTGAAAGTTTTATTTCCGGTTGGTGAAGACAGCAACCGGGGAAGCATATGAAGAATGAGTAATGAAAAATGAAAAAGTGGGTCTCTGGTGGTAAGGCACCTACTTTTTCATTCTTTAATCTTAATTCTTAATTTTTCATTCTCTAAAACCCGCCTCCCGCAAACCTGGATATCCCTTCAACCAATACATCCAGGTTTTTAGTTGTGGTATATACATTGGGTGTAATACGAACGCCTTTGATATTTTCCCATTCAATACCAACCGTATGTACTTTGTATTTATCCAGCAAAAAGGAATCCAGTTCAGCGGGTTTCTTTCCTTCCACACTTACTAACCCGATCGCGCAACCAAATCCCTTCTTCATAGACGTACCAAGCTTTACCTTGGGAATGTCCTTCACTTTATTCATCCAGTAATTCTTCAGGTACATCAATCGTTCTTCTTTACGCTGACCACCAATCATATCATAAAATTCTATGGCTTTTCCAATGGCCTGTTCAATAAAAAAAGGCCGGGTACCTAAATTCTCAAACTTGCGAATGTCCGGACTCTTTGGATCCCCGGCGGCAAAAAATGGATAGATGTTTTTAATCTTCTCTTTCTTTACATATAACATACCACTACCAATACAAGCACTTAACCATTTGTGCAGACTGGTACCAAAATAGTCGGCACCCAATTCAGGAACTTTAAATTCAAAATGACCGAAGCTATGAGCCCCATCAACCAACACCTCAATTCCTCTGGCATGAGCCGCAACAGCAATTTTTCTTACGGGTAATATCTGGCCGTTCCAGTTAATGATATGCGTAACCTGTACCACTTTTGTTTTTGATGTAAATGCTTTTATATATTCGTTTACCATATAATTCTCATCTTCACTTGGCAACTCCAGGTTAATCCACACTAATTTTATTTTATCGCGTAGCTCCCGCTGCTTCCAGGCATTGATCATATTGGGATAATCCTGTTTTGTCAATACCACTTCATCCCCTGCTTTCAGATCTAATCCGAATATTACTGTTTCCAGGGCTTCCGATGCATTGCGTTGTATGGCGATCTCTTCCGCATCACAACCAGCCAACCTGGCCAGGTTCTGGCGCAAGGGTTCCCGTCCCTGGTCAAGTATGCGCCACATATAATAACTCGGTGCTTCATTACTCAGGTCGTGATATCGCTTCATGGCATCCTGCACCGATTTAGGGGAAGGGGCCACTCCCCCATTATTTAAATTTATAAGAGAAGGAGATACTGTATACGACTGTTGAATATAATACCAGAATTCTTCATCGGTAGCTAACTTATCCGGAGCAATCGCAGATACTTCATCTAATGCGCGGGCTAAATTTTTACTCCAGGCAGGTTGTGTTAGGGAAGCGAATAAGGCAGTGGCAGAAAAAGAACCCGCCTTATTAATAAAAGAGCGTCGGTTAAAAGCAGCCATGGCTTGATGGTTTTAATAACAAATATAATCAATCAATGACGAAAAGGTATTATGAAAGCGACTTATGCGTTGCACTCTTTTTAAAAGTGTCAATAACATAAAATGCAACATCAATCTCATTCCAACAAAACAATCAACGTGAAGGTTGATCCTTTCAATTATGGCTGGTACAACCGATGACCGGAAAAAGAACTATTTACCGTAGTAACCTCCTGGTTGGAGGAAGATTCCTGCCTTACATTAACTTTCAATACATCGCCTGCATTTAATTTAAGAACTGTGCTGAATGAAATTGTTTTAAAACTAGTTCCTGCCCCAGTTGTAATAGCGTCTTTTGCTTCTTCCGCTTTCGACCCATTAAGGTCGAGATAAACAAACAAAAGCGGTTGGGTAGAAGCAGCGAGTGTCCATTGTATTTTTACATTAAACTGGTAAACCCCATTTGCCGGTACGGTAAAAAAACCGTTTGAGGCATTGTACCCAAGTCCGTCATCAAATTGCTCGTTTTCAAAAACAACTACCGCATCGGTGGCATTTACTACCACCTGGTTTGCACTTTGCATCGTTGCATGAAAACCCGAATTACTAAGAGGTATATTTTGCCAGGAAGCCGTACCATCTGCTGTGGAGGTTAATACCCTCCCATCACTTTGCGTGCCATCGGTGATCTTCACATTGCCATTTACTTCCAGGTAGGCAGTAGGAGAACCGGCCGTATTAATTCCCACTTTACCATTATTTACACCATAAGCGCCAGAGTTACGAAAGATAAATTCGCGGGCAGAAAATTCGAGTCGGTCATCTAATCCAACCTCCCCAATAGTTACATAATTACCATCTCCTATTTTATAATACCTGTTGTTCGTGGACGAAGTCCAGGCTCCTACACCAATTCGAATATTGGAATCCACATGCAGTTTCTCCTGCGGACTGCTGATTCCAATTCCCACTTTCTGAGACTGCCCTATGGCAGCAAACCCAATAAGCGTAAGCGTAAAAAACAATTTCATAAAAAATCCATTTGGCGAAAGATACATATTTCTGAAGTGAAACGGTATAGGGCAATCCGGCTTTTGATTCTTTGCCAGCCTGAGATTCTGCCCCTATCTAGGCATTGGTTTCTGCTAATATCTTATACCATTGCAAAGGGATGCCAGTTGGCTAGGTTGACAAAAAAACCTAAATTGACTGTCTAAAAAGATTATTGAGTAATAGCACTGCATAATAAAAAACTAACTGATGAAAATAACAGAAATAAAGGTTCTTAAAGGCCCCAATTATTGGAGTGTGCGACGCTTGAAACTGATTCAAATGAAGCTGGATCTGGAAGAAATGGAACAGCGTCCTACGAATTCTATTCCCGGATTTCGGGAACGCCTGGAGAAGATGTTTCCTTCTCTCATTGAGCACCATTGCAGCGAAGGATCTCGCGGAGGTTTTTTCCACCGGGTGGATGAGGGTACCTGGATGGGCCATGTAATTGAGCATGTTGCCCTGGAATTGCAAACACTCAGTGGAATGGACACTGGGTTTGGGCGAACCAGGGGTGCCGGTGAGGAAGGAGTTTATTATGTAGTATTCAGTTATATGGAAGAAGATGCCGGAGTATATGCCGCCAGGGCCAGTGTACGCATTGTGCAATCGCTGGTTGATGGAACGGAATACTATTTAGAAGAAGATATTCAAAGGCTCCGGGAGATAAGAGAAGATACCCGGTTAGGACCCTCAACCGGTTGTATAGTAGAGGAATCAGTAAAAAGGGGTATTCCATTTATACGATTGAATAAACAGAGTCTTGTTCAATTAGGCTATGGGGTTAATCAAAAAAGAATACGAGCCACTATTGCCAGCACCACCAGTAATATCGCGGTGGACATTGCCTGCGATAAAGAAGAAACAAAGAATTTGCTGGAGGCTGCCGAAATTCCGGTGCCCCGTGGAACAGTAATTCGAACAGAAGAAGGCTTACGAGAAGCCGTAGAAAAATATAAATACCCCCTCGTAATAAAACCGATCGATGGAAATCACGGAAAGGGCAACACCACAAATATTACTACCTGGGAACAGGCCCTTATAGCCCTGGAGGCGGCTAAACAATATGGACGTAACGTTATTGTTGAAAAATTTATTACGGGTTTCGATTTCCGGATACTCGTAATCAACTATAAATTTATTTGCGCGGCTTTACGTACTCCCGCTGCCGTTACCGGTGATGGGAAACATTCAATTCAATGGTTAATAGATGAGACCAATAAAGATTCCAGGCGGGGGTATGGACATGAAAAAGTATTGACTCAAATTACGATCGACCAGTTTACGCAAAAAATGCTGGATGAAAAAGCATATACGCTGGATACCATTCCTGCCAAAGGGGAATTTGTAGTATTGAAACCAACTGCCAATCTTTCTACGGGTGGAACGTCAACTGATGTAACGGATGAAGTTCACCCAGCTAATATTTTCATGTGCGAACGCATTGCAAAAATTATTGGCCTGGATATCTGCGGTATTGATATCATGGCCGCCGATTTGCGAACATCGGTAACTGAAAATGGCGGCGCAATCCTGGAAGTAAATGCCGCACCGGGTTTCCGTATGCATATTGAACCTTCGGAAGGGTTACCCAGAAACGTAGCCGAGCCCGTGGTAGATATGTTATTTCCCAAAGGCAGTGCAGGGCGAATTCCAATCATTGCTATTACGGGTACCAATGGAAAAACAACCACTACCCGGTTGACCGCTCATATTGCAAAAAGCGCCGGAAAAAAAGTAGGGTATACCACTTCGGATGGAGTATATATTCAAAACCAATTAATGATGAAGGGAGATTGTACCGGCCCGGTATCTTCCCAATTTGTATTGAAAGATCCTACTGTTGATTTTGCCATCCTGGAATGCGCCCGCGGTGGAATTCTAAAAAGTGGATTGGCTTTTCAAAATTGTGAAGTAGCGGTTGTTACAAATGTAGCCGCCGATCATATTGGTTTGGGAGGTATTAATACTGTAGAGCAAATGGCGAAAGTGAAAGCCGTTGTGCCCGAAACGGTATTTCCGCATGGCTATGCCGTACTGAATGCTGATGACGACCTGACCTACGCAATGAAAGATGACCTAAAATGCAATATTGCTCTCTTCAGTATGGATGAAAATAATCCTCGTATCAAAGAACACAGTAGCGAAGGAGGGTTATCGGCTGTTTTTGAAAACGGATTTGTTAGTATCTTGAAAGGAAACTGGAAAATACGGGTATCAAACGTAAAAGATATTCCACTCACCTATGAAGGAAAGGCAATGCATAATATTAATAACTGTTTGCCGGCTGTTTTAGCAACCTATCTTTTCCGCGATATTACTATTGAAGATATTCGCTCAGCACTTACTTCTTTTGTCCCTTCCTCTACGCAAACTCCCGGTCGGTTAAACTTTTTTCATTTTAAACATTTTACCATACTGGCCGATTTTGCACATAATCCCCATGGATTAAAATTACTCTGCGATTTTATAAGTAAGCTGGATTATCCTACCCGCATCGGGGTTATTTCCGGAACGGGCGACCGCAGAGATGAAGATATTCGGGAACTGGGTGAAATTTCTGCCCGCTCTTTTGATGAAATCATCATTCGCTGCGATAAAAATCTTCGCGGGCGAACAGCAGATGAAATAATTGGCCTCTTAAAAGAAGGAATTGATAAAGTAAACCCTGCTATTCCTACTATGGTTATCGCAAACGAAAATGAGGCGCTGGAGTATATTTATGCCAATCCGGTTACCGGAGCCTTATATACAATAATGTGCGATGTAGTAGCCGGCGCATTGGATAAAATCCGGGAGTTGAAAGAAAGGGAAGAAAAAGAAGTTAAATTGGTGGCCAGTCATTAAGTAATTGGTTCCGGTTATAGACTGAAAGCTTTGAGTGGTTGACTTTTACAATACTTGTTAAATTTTATACTCTTTTGAAAGGTGCAGCAAGAGTTCTAAGCGTAAAAAGTATTTGGGGGAAAAACAATCAAACCTTATTTTTGCCATCCATTTATTGGATTGGCCTATAGTATAATGGTAGTACGACAGATTTTGGTTCTGTTTGTCGAGGTTCGAATCCTCGTAGGCCAACAAGAAGGGCAAATTAAATTTTCAATGATTTGCCCCTTTTTTATACTCAAATTATTACAGCTCTTCAAATGTTTCCCCCAGGCACTTCACCATCTCTTCTGCATTCTGCTTGTTAAACGGCATGGGTGGTTTTATTTTCAGGACGTTATGGAGGGGCCCATCAGTACTTAAAAGAAACCCTTTCTCTTTCATTTTTTCTACTACCCAATCAATTTCGGGAATTGCAGGCTCCCTGGTTATTCTGTCTTTTACCATTTCTGCTCCAATAAACAAACCATGGCCCCTTACATCACTGATGATGGGATATTTATTCATCAATCTTTTTAATCCATCCATCAAATAGTTTCCCACCTCCAACGCGTGCTGCTGCATTTCTTCTTCCTGTATTACATCCAGTACAGCGATACCGGTAGCCATAGAAACAGGATTCCCGCCAAATGTGTTGAAATATTCCATCCCATTATTGAAGGCATCCGCGATTTCATTCGTGACCACCACTGCCGCCAGCGGATGCCCATTGCCGATGGGCTTGCCCATTACTACTATATCAGGTACTACTCCCTGCAATTCAAAACCCCAAAATTTTTCTCCAACCCTGCCAAAACCAACCTGCACTTCATCAGCAATACAAACACCCCCAGCCGCCCTTACATATCTATAAACCTCCTTTAGATAGTTTGGAGGCAATGGTATCTGTCCACCCACGCCCAATAAAGTTTCACAAATAAAAACGGCGGGCGTTTTTCCTTCTAAACTCAATTCTTCTATAATGCGTTGTACATCGGCGGCATATTTTTCTCCCGCTTTTTCATCACCATATTTATAAGCCCCCCGGTACAGATCAGGATTTATGGCCTTGTGTATCCAGGACATTTTTCCAAAACCTCCTTTCCCGTCAAATTTATAGGGGCTCATTTCCATAGCTACGGTGGAAGTGCCATGGTATGCATGGTCCAGGACAATAATGTCTTTTCGACTCGTAAAATGACGACTCATTCGAATGGCCAGGTCATTGGCTTCGCTGCCACTGTTGGTAAAATAACATACACTTAAAGATGATGGTAAAGTAGCTGTGAGCTTTTGAGCATATTCAATAATAAGATCATTCAGGTACCTGGTATTGGTATTGAGGGTTGCTATTTGTCGCTGCATTCGCTTTACCACCACGGGGTGACAATGTCCTACATGAGAAGGGTTATTTACACAATCCACAAACGTTCTTCCCTTATCATCATACAAATATTGCAAAGCACCCTTCACAATCTTTAGCTTTTCCTGGTAACTGATACTTAGATTCCGACCTACATGTTCTTTTCGCTCTTTCAATAATTTGTTGTAATCATTTTCATTGATCAGTCCGCTATAACCACAAGCCTTTCGAAAACTATCCTGCGCTCTAATGGGATTAATCCGGATAAGTTTATACAACAATTCCCAGGCATGTTTTTCGGTAATAAAATGATGTTTGTTGTCACTGTCCAGGGAAGCATTAAACGCCGAGCGGGTTACACTGATGCAAAGGCGACCGGTAATCAAATAATACAAAACGGAAAGCTCCTGTTCGGTCAGCGGAAATTTTTCATGATATCCTTTTACCACTAAAGAGGCTGCCCGCAAAACATCATCCTGTTGAAACATGGAATAGGTGCAGGCGATGGCCACATTATTAACCAGGTTGGAATAAACCATATCTCCAAAATCAATAAGGCCCGTCACTTCGTTGCCCGTAACAATCACATTATAATCATTGGCGTCGCTATAGATATAGGCTTTTCGCAATTGATTAAGCAAGGGCGTTACCTCTGTTTCAAATTGCAGCAAAAAGTAGCCTGCCATCCTCCTTCTTTCATGATCTTTGATATGGTGGATATATGCCCGCCCATCTAACGAATTGGCAACATCCCATTCATAATGTCGGTGCATAGCCGTATGCTTGAAATGCTGCAATGATTTGTCCATTTCTCCCAGCACATTACCAAGGCTACACATCAGGTCGTCAGAATGATTTTTCGCATCCACCCAAAAGGTTCCTTCCAAAAAACTAAGAATACGGAGACAATAATTTTTATTGTTAACCACAATGTTGGTTAGTTCATTCCCTTCTGAATTCTTTACATACCGTTGAAATTTATCTGCTACCGGGCTCGATGACAAGTGATTCAATATCTTCACCTGGGCATCTAAAAACTCATGTACATGCTCATCAGTTGCTACCTTAAAAATATATTTCTTCCCGGTATATTCGGTTAATAAAAAATTGAGTTCATCATAACCGTTCAGGGCTTTTGCCTTAACCGGTAAGCCGTACTGTTCCTGGGCCAATTGTTCAATGTCATGTACTGAAAAATTCATATTCATTCTTTATCGGAAAACAAATCCGTATTAAAATAGAATTTATAGCGTAAATAAAAAAAGCCTGCTTGCCCCTAATATCTTCCCGTTCCGCTCATTCCATCATTCGCATTTAATGCATAAATATTATTTGAAACTTTGTTGTCTTACCGCTTCCACTTCTGAAATACTCATAGGCAATTTCTTCCCCAACAATCGGCAACCCTCTGCTGTAACCAGGTAATCTTCCTCTACCCGAATGCCGTTAAAATCACGAAACTTTTCAAGTGCCGGGTAATTAATAAACGCAGCAAATTTATTTTCCGCTTTCCATTGATCAATCAACCGGGGAATAAGATAGACACCAGGTTCCACGGTTAAGGTAAATCCTTCCTCCAGGGCACGACCGAGGCGCAAAGACTTCATACCAAACTGGGTACTCTTTTTCAACGTGTCGGTATATCCAACCAATGCCTCCCCGAGGTCTTCCATATCGTGTACATCCAAACCAATCATATGACCCAATCCGCATTGAAAAAACATAGCATGAGCGCCGGCGGCAACAGCCTCTTCCGCGTTCCCCTTCATCACCCCCATCATTTGCATCCCTTCCACAATTTTTTGCGAGGCTATTAAATACACATCTTTAAATAATACACCAGGCTTTAACATCGATACCGCTTTATAATGTGCACCTACTACAATTTCATACACGTCCCGTTGTGTTGAAGTAAATTTTTTGCCGACTGGAAAAGTACAGGTAAGGTCACCAGCATAATTCATATCGTTGCTTGCTCCGGCATCACACAAAATCATTTGACCTTCTTTGATGGTATTACCACAGTATAGATTATGCAATGTTTCTCCATGAATGGTGACGATTGGATTAAACGAAATGCTTGCATTGTTTGAATAAGCTACTTCTTTTACTTTAGCCATTACTTCATATTCCTTCATACCCGGTTTAGCATAGTGCATTGCAGCCAGGTGCATATCTGCACTTATTTCAGTGGCTTTATTCATCTCGGCTACTTCGCAGTCTTCTTTAATGGAACGCTGACTAATAATTGTTTTTATTAATGGAAGAGAAGCCATGCCAGCCAGTGCACCGGGTAAAACATTGAACCATTGTGCCAGGTTAATTTTATTTTCCGGACGGTAAGGGGGAGTAAAATGTATTTTTCGCCCGGCGGCCAATGCGGTACTGATTGCGGCTTCTATATTATTATACGGCTTAGTTATTGTAATTCCAACTGCTTGTGCCATCTCGCCAACCGATGGCAGCGGCCCTGTCCAAACAATATCATCGAGAGTAAGTTCATTGCCAAATATTATTTCTTCTCCGCTCTCGATATCAATTATTGCCGCAAGCCCTGCGACGTTTATTCCAAAATAATATAGAAAATTACTATCCTGCCGGAAAGGATACCAATTGTCTTTATAGTTCATACTGCTTTCTTCATTGCCCGTAAATAATAACAGGCCGGTTTCCACTTTTTTCTTTAAGACAGATCGCCTGTTTTCATAAACTGATTTTTCAAATATTTTGAATTGCATAATATTTACTTTTGGTGCTTAACAATTAGTTCGATAACCGGATACCAGCTTAGTAATAAACTAATCTCTTTGAATTTTTAAGAAGCAACAATAAAATTAATTACACATCCACTAAAAATTATCTGTTTTATTCGTAGCGTGGGCCAGGCAGGTTAGTTAAAATATTTCAATCCTCGTACAGCGCATCCTACACAAATAAGGGAATATTTGAATGCTATCCCTAACAAGAACTTCCCCACTTACTTTTTTATTATTTTAACCGCAACGCCGTGTTTAACCTGTCGGATACATTATCCCAATTAATGATTTGCAGCAAGCTGTCTACAAAGTCTGCACGTTTATTTTTGTATTTTAGATAATAAGCATGTTCCCAAACATCCACTACCAATAAGGGAATTACTCCCCATTGAGTCAGTTTTTCATGATTTTCGCACTGAAGGATAGTCAGTTTATCAGAATAGGGTTGATAACCAAGAATTCCCCACCCATTTCCGTCCACATCCTTGGAAATTTTGGATAAATACACTTTTAGTTTTTCGTAGCTCCCAAAATCCTTTTCAATGTGTTTCAACAATTCTCCTTTCGGGTCCGTTTTTTTATTAGTCAGGTTTGTCCAAAAGATGGTGTGCAATACATGGGAGGAAAAATGATAGGACAATTTTTTGGTCCAGTAATCTACTGTTTCCAGGTTACCTGCCTGGCCGGCTGGCTGGTATTCATCCAGGGCTTTCCTGATTTTGGTTAAATCATTATTGGCCGCTTTCACTGCTCCCCCATGATGAAAAGTATGATGCAGGTAAACGGTTTCCTCATCCATATGGGGTTCCAAAAAATTTTTATTGTAGGGCAAAGGCAGGTGATAGAAATTGCCGTTGGCGTCTATAAGTTTATCTAACCCGTTTTCGTCATAGTGTTGGGCCAATACCGATGAAGTAGGCAGTATACTGGTAGCTGCCAGGACACCCGTTGCGGAAAGAAATTTTTTTCGGTTCATAGTATTAATATTTTAGCGAATTAACTTATTGATCATTTGAAAAGGTATTCTCCATTAGTTTTTCCTTGAAGCTCGTACCAAATGTGTACGCAAAGGTAATGAGCAGCGCCCTCGTATCTGATTTGGAAGTACGATGGTAGGTAAAATCCGAAGCATTCATTTCAAAGCCGTTTTTCAGGGTATTAAATACATCGGTTACAATGAGTCCCAGTCTCCCATTCCCTTTTCCGAGTTTTTGCTGAAAACCCAGGTCTGCATTATAAATAGCAATCCGTTTTCCCTGCGGAGTGGCCAGGGGAGAATTATAAATTCCGGTTACCTGTAATTTACCTCCCGGCCACAAGACAAAATTGTTGATGAGTTTGCCATACCAGCTGAAAACTTCGTTGACCGCTGCTTTGTCAACATTTGTCCCATCAATATGTTGTTGAAAAAAAGAAAGGCTCAGGTTTACATCATACTTTTTAAAGGGCCTGGCTGTAATAATATTTTCAAGCCCATAGGTGGCAACGTTTCCTATGTTGACAGGTTGTGTTAGGGCTACCCCGTTTGGTAATAAAACGGTAAACTGCCGGATGGTATTGGTGGCGTATCTATAAAATAATGTTGCATATAAAGAAAGCTTTGCCCATTCTTTATTATACCCCCATTCAAAGGAATGCACCAGCTCTGGTTTCAGATATGGATTACCCCCATGCTTATTGAGTGAATCAGTGATATCAACAAATGGATTCAGTTGACCCAAGCCTGGACGGTTAATCCGGCGGCTATAACTCGCTTTCCAAAATTCATCCCGCGTTTTATAGTAACTGATATTGGCTGTCGGGAAAAAATTAAAATAATTATTTCTAAAAGATACATTATTAATTGCTCCATGGCCGTTGTTCCATACCTGTTCTCCCCTCACGCCCATATCGTATTTCCATGTTGGCTTGTCCTTATCACCAGCAAAAGACCTGAATTGGATGTACGCCGCATGAACTTGTTCCCGGAAGTTAAATACATTACTGGCTAAAGGATCAATCTCATAAGAACCATTCTGATTATCCAGTGATTGAAAATCGGCATCCAGGAAACGAATTATTCCTTTATAGCCTGTTTCTATTACTGCCTTTCCTGATACGGGCTGAACAAAATCCATTTTTATATTAGTGATAGAAGTATTTTCATTGTTGTGTGTTCTTTGCAGAAAAGGATCTCGCAGGGGTGTATTATTCTCAGCCTGGGATTGAGAAGTAATATCAGTATTTTCCCTGTCGAAATTTAAAGAACTACTTACGCCAGCGGATAAACTTTTTCGATTGTCGTCATATTTTCGGTTGTAGTTTGCCGCGAACTCAGCCACTTTCGATCGCTCCAATTCCAGGGAGTGACGGATGGATTTAGAGTTGAAATCTTTATTTTGCTTTTCCAAAGTATTATTGAGTGTTTCGTCATTGTCTTGCTCTTCCAGGCTGCCGTTTACTTCAAAACTTAGTTCGTTCTTTGGATTGAGCAATAAATCAACATTGAGACGCAGGTTTTGAAGCCTTTCCACCCGTTCGTCTGAACGACGTTGCGTAAGAAAATGTTCATCGGGCATATTGAAATTGATCCGGTCGCCCGTAATCCTTCGGGTACGACCTGCAAACCGGTTATCGTATGCCAACCCTACATTTATCTTTTCCGTTTTATGATTCAGCAAAACAGAACTATTGATGCGGCCTTTTGCACCAATACCAGTTCCCAATGCCACGGCCCCGTTGTTTCCCGGCTTTTTGCTTTTCTTAAGTATGATGTTAATAATTCCACTCTCCGCGTCAGCATCGTATTGGGCCGATGGATTATTTATGATCTCGATACTTTCAACACTACTGGCAGGAATCTGATCGGTATTGGCAATGCTTGAATTTCTTCCATTGATTAAAATGAGGGGACTTTTTCCGCGCAAGGTAATAGCACCTTCCGCATCTACCACAACCGTGGGCGTATAACGTAGTAAGTCGGTGACGGTTCCCCCCATTTGTGTAAGATTGGCCCCTGCATTCACGATAAAACCCTGGGCCGTTTTCTGAATAATGTTTTTTGAAGCGGTTATTGTTACAGATTCTAATTGTTGGGAAATTACGGCAAGACTGATAATGCCCGACTCCCATATTTCATTTTCCTGGTTTAGCTCTATAACCCTTCGTTCTGGAACATACCCGATAAGCTGTATTTTTAGTACATATTTTCCTTTCAAAATTTTCTTTATAATAAAGTGGCCCAAAGAATCCGTTATCGTATTTCTAATCGGCCTGCTGGTATCAGATATATCAAAAAGCAGTATACTGGCAAATTCCACTGGCATTTTCTTCTCAACCACTTTCCCCTGTATAGTACAGGCATTTTGTGAAAAAATAGTAGTGGCGTGAAAAATTAAAAGAATCGCAATCAATAGAGATGTATCTTTTTTAGACTTCATATTTTTATAATCAGTCTAAAATTAGGTTAAAAACCGTTGAAATAATGTAAGTGTCAGGAACCGTTTAGCTTAAATTCCAACTATTGATTACACTAAAAAGACAACCCGTTATTAATAACGGGTTGTCTTGAAAAAAACTACTAACCAGGTAGTATTGAAACGATAATAATGGAAAACCATGAAGGCTTAAAAATGAGATTACATTCGAGCCCTAACAAATTTGCTCTGCTAATTCAATTGAGGGTTGATTAACGTATTTAAAAGTTTTAATGATTTAGGAAAAAGAATATTGTTTTCGAGGTGTACATGATGATGCAGATCCGCTTCAAATGCATTAAGCGCGGCAATTACCAACCGGTAAGTTGTGCAGGCATCGCCGGGAGGAGTATAAGAATGGGTCAGTTCCCTGATTTCATTCAGTAAATGGCCGGCATGATCGTGCTCCTGCTCCATCAAATCAATCGGCGCTTTTAAATAAGCTATGTTCAGATGATTATTATTTCCCGCCAGGGATCTATCTTCTGCATCTATTATCCGGGGAAAAAGAATAAGCTCCTCTTTTTGCATATGAGCAGTCATTTCTTTCACTAATGCTTCAAATAGCGAAGTCACTTTCAGCATTTCAGGGTGGCGCTCTCCGTGCTTGGAAACGACGCGCTGCAACCAGGCCATAATCTGGGGCATTTCTTTCTTTACATAATCATGATGGGTCGCTACTATATAATTTACCAGTTGCGATAGCGGGAGTTGGTCGAATTCAATGGTGACTTTACCTCCGACGGATAAATTTGCTTCCACCAGCGCATCGGCGATTTCTCCGGCAGATAAGTGCCCTTCTTCACAAGCCTGTTGCAAGGAACGTTTTCCTTTACAACAAAAATCGAGATGATATTTTTCAAATACCGTGGCGGCCCGGTGATCCTCCTTAACAATCTCTGCCAGGCTTTTTTGCATTAAATCATTCATAGTATATTTTTTAATCGGGTGAATAATTACATATCTTTTCTTTCAAAGCTTCTTAGCGCCAGCCATAAGGGACCTGATGCCCATAAGAATAGAATACCCGCGGTGAATAGCAGTCCTGTTCCGCTTCCAAAAAAATCTTTATACAGGGCCCCAGTATAACCCATCAGCGCGCTGATATCCAACTTCAGCATGATGAAAATGCGGGCGAGGTCCACCGGATTCAGGGCCGATAACAGCAAAGTAAACTTCTCCATCGGGTAATCGCTAAACGCGAATAATATGAGCAATATGAGTGCGTCATAAATCAGAGAGAAATAAAACCAAAGTAATAAGGCTATACCAATTCCCCGGGCTTTATCTTTTGAACGAACCGCGGCCAGAAATGCAATAGCCGTAAATACTATTGTTAATGCGGTACCTGTGAATAACAGGGCAAAACCGGTAGCATCGGGGGAATAAAATAATAAGGGAACCCCCACGCCGACCCAGTATGCAATAAGTAACGAAAGACAAACGCTGCTAAATTCACTTAGTAAGATGCGCTTCCGGCTCAATGGCTGCGATAGCATCAGCTCGATAAACTCGTACGAATTATAAAAATGAATGGTAGTAAACATCAGGCTTACCAGGGGAAGTACAATGAGAACGATATTCAGCAGGCTCAGTATAGCGCGGCCGCTGTTTTCTTCCATCCGGAACATACTGAAGGAACCGATGAGGAGAAAAATTGTATAGGCAATAATGATCTTATTTCGAACAATATCATAAATAATATATCGTGATAATTTCAGCATGATTGATTCTTTATCAAATTTTTTCTTCCTTCTTTACAGCCAATACCCGGTCAATCCATTCGGCCGAATGATTGTCTCCTTTCATTACCCATGCTATGGCTTTCCCCAATTTTATTTCGCCCGTTTCTTCCTGCAGATCTTCCAGGGGTTTTAAAAACTGCAATTTGCCTTCCTGCAGATACATAACATGGGTAGTCATTTCTTCGAGGTCGCTCAGCACATGCGATGTAATAAGGATAAGTTTATTATTCTTTTTTTCTGCCAGAATTTTTTCCTTCAGAATTTCCGATGACAGTGGATCGAGTCCAGCCGTAGGTTCATCAAGAATTAAAATGGGCGGGTTAAACAAGAAAGCCAAAGCGGCACTTACTTTCTGACGGGTACCCCCACTGAGGGTACGCATGGGCTTTTCATATATTGAAGGAATATTGAACTTGGTAACCAGGTCATAGTCGATAGATTCTTCCTTTACCTGGCGAATCGATTTCATCATTTTAAACAGGTGGCCCACTTTCATATTATCAGGGTAACGCCCAATCTGCGGCATATATCCAATATCTTTCCGGTAGCCCGGATCACCATTAATAAGCTGGTTGTTTACCCATAATTTACCGCTATCGGGGCGCACCATACCCAGTATCGACTTAATCAAGGTGGTTTTACCGGATCCGTTCGGGCCAATCAGGGCAATCACCTGCCCCCGCTGAAAACCAGCGTTGATATCCTCAAGTACCTGCAACTTTCCGAACTTCTTATTTATATGTTCTATCCGAATCATAATTGAATAAACTTCATCATTGGTTTATCGTCTTTAAGGTTTTCGGGTGTAAGCCCCGGGATTGCCCGCTCAGCTTTATCGAGCAATGAAATCGTAAAACTCCGGAACAACAATAACGTCGTAGGATTATTCTCTACGATCATCGAATACAAGCTTACAGGATGATAGGGAATATCTCCAACACCATCTTTATTCAAATCATATCCTTCATACTTATCCCAGTAATTACCATAAAATTTATTCAGCACCAGGGTTCCATTGGTGCTTACGTCAAAACTATTTGAAGAAAAATTATTGGTATGAAACACATTATCATCGCAGCTTGCCTGCACTTTAATAGCCCAACCGTTTTGTTTAAAGAGATTATTTTTTATTTCCATACGGCTGCTGCCTTCCATGTGGATGCCTACTGTATTTTTTACAAACTCGTTTCCAATAATATAACTATCCGTAATATCCTTTAGCAAAATGCCATAGGCCGACGGCCCCCAATTTTGGTCAAAATGATTACGCTCCATCGTTACTTTCTTCGAATACATAACCGCCACGCCCGCTCCGTTGTTTCGGAAAATATTATCCTGGTAAATATCATCATTCGAAAACATGAAGTGGAGTCCGTACCGGATATTTTTTTCGCTGATATTATTCCTGATCAGCGAGCCGCTTACAAACTCAAAATAGATTCCATCGCGGTGGCCCGACACATAATTATTTTCTATTCGGGCATTGGTGGATTTCCAAAGATGAATGCCGTTGCCGGTCAGTTGTTCCGATAATGGTGAGCCAATGATCCGGTTATTACGTACCACCACATAAGATGAATTTGAAATATGAACAGCGAAATAAGCGTTTTCTATTGTGTTATTTTCGAGTGTAACGCCGGAACAATCAACCAATTTAACGGCAGCGAAATCATTCATCGCGGAATATCCTGCGTTTCGGAAAGTCAGCCCTTTTATTACTATGTTTTTTCCACTTACCAGTAATATTTCATACTTGCTTTCTCCATCCAGTACCGGGTTGTTTTCACCGATAATAGTGAGTGATTTGGTGAGCACCATACTTCCTTCCCTATACAAGCCTCCCATTAATATTAAACTGTCCTTATCTTTTGCAAGCTCAATAGCTTTCTTTAACGAAGAAACCGGCCGGCCGGCTCCAATAATAATGGTCCTCCCCCAAATAGGCGGCACGAAAAAGCAGGTAAGCAAAATAAACAGAAGGCGCATTTATTTATTTCAATTGTTCAGAAAACTGTTGCCACGTAACAATATTACCCTCAACATCAGAATTAAACTTTTCCGCTGCATCCTTGCTGGCAAAGGCAGCCGCATTGCCAGACATCGGGCTTCTTACCAGCGGAGATAATACAAAAAAACTTCTATCAGCGTCCAGGAATTCCTTGCCTGTTTCAAAATTAATTACGAGTGTTTCTTTTATTTGTTGCTTTGCCACTGCGCCCGATTTTAAGAAAAGCGCTATGCAGCGGACGTCATCAAACTTATATACTTTCCCCTTGACAGTAAGTATCTCTCCACCAAACTTTGGATCTACTATTCCCATTTTACAAGTATAACAGATATCCTGCCCATACTTAAACGGCTCCGGCTGCGAGGAGCAGGAAGAAAGCAGTACAAAACACAATCCCCCCGCAAGTATTGCGGAGATGTTTGATTTGCCACTTACTTTACGATGACGGTACCATTCCACAAACCAAACAGTGAAAGCCAGCACAGCAGCTCCTATAACTACCCATCCACCCACATCAGGGAAAGAATAGGCATCAAAATTTAATAAGCGCTTGTGGCCGAACAACGGGGGCTGGTACGAAAAGCCCGGCACTTGTATGGGTGCGGTAGGATCTAGGTTATGACCGTAGTCATAACCCCATTTATAAAAATCATACATGGCCAACGTGCCCCCAATGGCTGTAAGACATATGTAAGCTAAAAGAAATTTTCGGCTCCCGGTTACGGCCACCAGTAATCCGAGCAACATAAAGAATCCGACTACATAGGGAAGATAGTGGAACTCGGGAAACATACTCACGGTAATATGTTTCATACCAATGTAATGATTCAATCCATTGATAATATCTACATCGCCTGACAGCCCATTGATCCAGATATTCATCTTTAATCCTTCCGGGTATTGGGGAGCAAAGAGGTCAATGCGCCAGGCTGGTAAAAAGAAAACAGCTATCAACGCGCCGGAAGCAAATGCTACAAAAATACGCGATGCAAAACTTAATTTATTATTCATTTCCTTTATTAGAGATTATTCCAATATAACAGGTACTTTATTATTTAGCAGGAGGCAACAATACGGCATCAATAACATGAATGATGCCATTGGTAGCCTGAATAGTCGCAATGATATTAGCCGTGCCATTCACCTTTACTTTTCCATCCTTTACACTCAGCGTAATATTATCTCCATTTGTCTGTCCTATTACCTGGCCATCCTGCATATTTTCCGTTTTATATACCGCCACCGCCACATGGTATTGTAAAATATTTTGTAAATCTGCTTTCTTATCAGGTTTCATCAATCCCTCTACGGTACCAGCCGGTAATTTATTAAAGGCTTCATTGGTTGGGGCAAATACAGTAAAAGGACCTGCATTCGAAAGAGCGGTTACCAATTCAGCCTGCTTCAACGCAGCAACGAGGGTGGTATGATCGGGTGAACCTATTGCCACTTTAACAATGTCTTTGGCAGATTCATCATCTTTCACTGCCTCCTGTCCACCGGCTGGTGTATTTTCTGTCGCAGTTGATTCAGTAGTTTTTTCCGGTGCATTGGAGCAATAATTCAACAATACAGACAATGCAATTAAGGAAAGGGTGATTATTTTTTTCATAACTCAGCTTTTTATATTATGCAATCAGGAAATCAGTAATGCCGCAAAATGCGGCATTACTGATTAATTTTATTTACTTTTTTGTTGGCTTTTGTTCTGGTGCAGGCGCAGTGGCCGGATCGGTCGCGGCAGCTGGTGCTGTTTTACCTGTACTGAAACTGATAGGTATATTGGCACCTGCCGGGCTCACTCTAATATATCCCTGCATTTCCTGGTGAAGAGCCGAACAGAAGTCGGTACAATAAAATGGATATATGCCCACTTTCCCCGGAGTCCATTTCAATGTCTGTGTTTCACCTGGCATAATTAGCAACTCTCCATTGTTGTCCCCCTTCACGGCAAAGCCATGCGGCACATCCCAATCCTGCTCCAGGTTGGTAATATGGAAGTAAACCACATCACCCATTTTTACTCCTTCAATATTATCCGGTGTAAAATGCGAACGGATAGAAGTTGCATACACATGTATTTCATTTCCTTTCCGCTCTACCCTGGCAAATTTATCTCCTTTGGCTGCATAGGGATTTTCATTTTCCTCAATCTTAAATATCTTTTGACTGTTCTTCATTATAAGAGTTGCCGGAATAGCTTCTGCATAGTGCGGTTCGCCGATAGTTGGAAAATCTAACAACAATTTCATTTTGTCTCCGCTGATATCAAATAGTTGTGCACTTTGCGTGAGCTCGGGTCCGGTTGGCAGGTAGCGGTCTTTTGTAATTTTATTATAGGCAATTACATACTTACCCCAGGGCTTTTTGGTAGGACCACCGGGAACACAGAGGTGACCAACCGAATAATAGGTATTCACCCGATCCAATACTTTGAGATCTTTTATATTCCACTTAACGATTTCGGAAGAAACAAAGAATGAAGTATAGGCATTTCCTTTGTCGTCGAATTCGGTATGCAAAGGTCCGAGGCCCGGTTTCTTTACTTCACCATATAAAACAGCGTCATATTTCAACACAGGTATCTTATCGTACATTCCTTCATAATTTTTATCGGCAATCGCTTTTTGAATTTTATCAAACGAAAAGACCGGGATAACAGCAGCCAGTTTACCACTACCCACAATATATTCCCCGGTTGGATCTGTATCACAGCCATGGGGTGATTTAGGACAAGGCATAAAATATACTATATCGCCAAATTCTGTTGGATCCAGGACCAGTACTTCCTTTTCCATCGTAGAAGTAGCACTATGCGATTTATCACTGTATAAATTATGTACATACTGAACCACTTTCTTTTGGCCTTTACCCGCTTTTACATATTCCTCCGCCTTTTTCCAGTTCACTGCCATAATAAAATCTTTATCCTTTTGCGAAGCATTTACTTCCAAAAGTGTATTGGCTTTTTCGGAATTATAACAACTAAAGAAGAACCAGCCGGCTGATTTCCCTTTTCCTGCCCGTGCCAGGTCAAAATTCACGCCCGGTAATAGCAATTGAAAAGCAATATTCATATGACCAGATGTTTTATCGACAGCAATAAAACTTACGGTTCCTCTAAAGTTTTCTTTGTACGTATTAATAGCAACATCCTGTTTGTCACCAATGGGAATACTAAAACGGGTGCCCGCTACCACATACTCCGAATTTTCAGTAATAAAAGGGGAAGAGTGGTTACCGGCACTATTAGGAATTTCGATAATTTCAGCGGTACGGAATGTTTTCAGATCAATACGCGCTATACGAGGTGTATTATTGGCATTACCAAATGCCCAACGACCATCGTGAATACCATCGGTTACGGAAAGGGCAATATGATGCAGGTCGTCCCACGGCACAAAACCATGTGAAGTATTAAGCATAGGTTTTGTTTCTTCGCTGTACCCCCAGCCTTTCTCCGGATCAACCGAAAAAACAGGGATTACACGGAATAAACGACCAGAGGGCAATCCATATACGGACATTTGTCCGCTAAAGCCTCCGGAAACAAAATTGTAAAACTCGTCGTACTTACCGGGAGCCACATATACTTTAGAGGCCGCATCGCCACTAACAGCCGACTGAGCGCCCTGGGGTTTGCAGCCTTGCATGCCAATAGCAACTATGGATACAAGGAGCAGGGAAGCAAGAGAAGGAGAAAAAGCTTTTTTCATATAAAATATTTAGCAGTTTATAATAAATCTATTCACTGTTTCCTTTGGTAATTATTTCAAGCCATCATTGTCACGCATAAATTCAAGTACTGAACGGGCCTCGTCCTTTGATATATTTTGGTTGGGCATCCGTACCAAACAAGTTTCCAAAAGTTTTTGCGCTTCAGCATCGGTTTCGAGCATCATGTCTACATTCGTAATCATATTCATGATCCAAACTGGCTGTCTTCTTTTTGTCACATCTTTCCATCCCGGCCCTACTAATCTTTCTTCGGTGAGACGGTGACAAGACTGGCATTTCAACTCATAGGTAGCTTTTCCTGTTGTGGCCATAGTTTTGTCTAAGGTGGCCCCCAATGTAATGTCATTCTCCTTAATTTGACTTCCATGAACCTCGGGTTTATCCTTGGTAAGTTCCTGCACATCAATAGGCTTTTGGTCCTTTTGAACGCCTTCATTGCAGGAAATAATAACAATAGCACTTACACCTAAGAATAGCAAGGGGAAAAAGATACTTTTCATGTTTTTATTTTTGATGGTTGAATTAAAAGACATCCTTGTCTTTTAAGCCCCAAAAGTATTCCTGGCAGTTTAAGAGCCTTATGACAATCATCAAACTCTTTGCTGATATTTATCAGTTTGTTCTGGATAACTGACGGCTACTTTTGTTACTTATGGTCTTTTCCAAATCATTCGGCTATGCGCTGAGGGCAATACTATATATTGCCCTCAGCAAGAGACAGAAAGAAAACATCCAATTGGATGAAATTGCTGAACAGCTTGCCCTGCCGAGGCATTTTTTGGGAAAAGTTATGAATAAACTCACCAGTGAAGGGATTCTTAATTCAGCAAAAGGTCCCCATGGCGGTTTCAGTATTACTGAAAAAACATTGCAGACAACGTTGATTAAAATAATTGAAATTACAGGCGAATCCGAACAATTTGATTCCTGCGTCCTGAGATTACGAAAATGTAATGCACCAAATCCCTGCCCGCTTCATATACAAGTAGAGTCGTTGAAAAGTCAATGGCACCAAATAGTGTCCACTACCACCGTTGGCGAGCTGATGAAAAAAGAATACCCCGATTTTATCCGCAGCATTGCTATTATTTAATGCACGGTTTACACTGCCCCGCAACGGATGAAATATATAAGGCGTATTCGCTGTACCGGTTGACAAAGATCAACCCACCGCCAAACTAACATCATCAATATGGGTAAACCAGGATATTAATTTTGAAAGAAATATGACTTATAGTATCCATTAATCAATTTCTGAAGGAGCTAATCCCTAGTGTCAACCAAAAGATCACAAACATAAACTAAAGGGAAATTGCGCTGCCTTCCAAATAGAACAATGCCGAAGCTTTGATATGGATCGTTATTATTGAAAAAAAGAAAAAATGAGCGGGATAGTAAAAAGTAATCGAAACGCTGGAAGGCACAAAACAGTTATTTGTTCTTTTTAATTCCATTATCATGCAAATGCATATTTCATCCAAAAGGCAGGTAAGTGAGCTTCAACAAGAGTTTAATAATGCATTCCCATTTTTGAAAATTGAATTTTTCAAGCCATCAGATAATAATTCGCTGAAGTACACCAATGCTAATAAGCTACCCGCTAATCTGTACATTGGAAATTGCCAGTTAGTGCTTAGGGAAGGCGAAATAAAGATTACCGAGGACACCCGGGTGGGCGAACTGGAAAAAATATTCCGGTTTGATTTTCTCTTGAATGTTCAGGTATTCAGACGTTCGGGAACAATCTGGCTGGAAACCACTATGACAGACAAATGGACGCTGAAACAACAGAACGATCATGGGAGAGAAATTTCAACGGAAAAAAATACTCCAAAAAGAGAAGATCCCAACGATTACGAGCTTACCCGCGATGCAGATCGTTAATATAATAATGTCTTAAGTTTATCTAACCCAGTAATTAAAATTTTCCCATCTTTTATTTCTACGAGTCTCTCCGCCTTAAAATCACTGAGGGTTCTGATTAATGATTCGGTAGCAGTTCCTACGTAATGGGCAATGTCTTCCCGTGAAATTTCAATTGACTTATTATCACCCCCTGTATTGAATTTTCCGTGAATGTCTACCAGCGCTTTCGCCACCCGCTTTCGGAGCGAGCTATAAGCAAGGCTCAGCAATCGCTCCTCCTTTTCCTTTACATTCTGTGTAATAATGCGGATGAATTTGGTGGTAATGGCAATATCATTATCTATCATAAGCTGAAAATCATCCCGCGGTATTTGCACCAGTTCTGTTTGTTCCAGCGCCACGGCTGAATCATCGTAATTTTTTGCTTCGATAAGGGAAGGATATCCCAGGAAATCGCCATCGCTGTATAAATCGGTGATATATTCTTTCCCGTCTTCATGTGTCTTTATTCCTTTTACCTTCCCTTTAATAATATAATATAGAAATCGCGGGCGCTTACCTTCCGTATAAATCATCTGCTTTTTGGAATACACTTCAGAATTGTAATTGGAAAGGTCGAACTTCAGCATACCCGTTGAGCGCAGATCTTTGGCCAGGTCGCTTAATCCTTTCCCCGACGCATTGTATTTCTTATGCAGCACCTCATATTTTTTGAGCCGCGATTCAATTGCATTCATTAACTCAATTTCTTCATATGGTTTGGTTACATAATCATCGGCCCCCATCTCCATTCCTTTACGCAAATCGGTTCTTTCCGCCTTTGCTGTTAAAAAGATCAGGGGGATATTTTCCGTTTCAGGATTCTTCCTAAGCAAATGTAAAACTCCATAACCATCCAGTTCCGGCATCATGATATCGCAAACAATCAGGTCTGGCTTTTCGGCCAATGCCACTTCCACTCCTCGTTTCCCGTTCTCCGCGGTCAGGGTTCGGTAGCCTCCCAGCGAAAGAATTTCGGCGGTGTTTTCCCTTATTTCATTATGATCATCAATAATAAGAATAGTTCGTTGCGACATACTTTTTTTTTCTGGATAATTCTGCAATATACTCAAAAGCGCCTGTTTGATAAAAATCAGGTCAGCCGGTGAATTTACTCATAAAGACCTTCTTGCACGCCTATTACTTTAGCACACTTTACCCGGATTAATTATGGCTTCTCCCTCCTCTTCCAAAATAACCACCCTCTGCTTCCATTGTGGAGAATCCTGTGTAAACACTACTATACATACTAATGAAAAAGTATTTTGCTGCGAAGGATGTAAAATGGTATATGGTATTTTAAATGCGCACGAGTTATGCGACTATTACTCCTTCAATCAAAATCCGGGAATCAACCAACGGCTAATGGCCCGGAAAGATAAATTCCAATTTTTGGATGATCCTGAAATTCAATCACAGTTGATCAGTTTTAAAAATGAACAGGAAATTCATGTTACCTTTTATCTTCCGCAGGTGCACTGCAGCTCCTGTTTGTATTTGCTCGAAAACCTCCACCGCCTGGAACCTGCAATCATTTCGTCCAAAATAAATTTTACCCGAAAAGAGGCGGATATCATTTTCCTTGCCGGCCAAATCAGTCTCCGCAATATTGCTGAAACTCTTACGGCAATTGGATATGAACCTTATATCAGCCTGAATAACCTTACCGAAAAAAAACACCCAATTGAAAAAAGCAGTTTGTCTCAATTGGGAATAGCCGGCTTCTGTTTTGGAAATATCATGTTGATGAGCTTCCCCGAGTATTTTGGCATAGATTCCAGTGAAGCGGGCCTAAGAAATGTTTTCCGATGGATGAACCTGGCTCTCTCCCTCCCAGTATTTTTCTATTCAGCATTTCCCTTTTACCAGTCTTCGTGGACAAGTATTAAGCATAGGTACCTGAATATAGATACGCCGATTGCACTGGCAATCATCATAACATTTATACGCAGTACATGGGAAGTGCTATCGGGTACTGGTGGTGGCTATTTTGATTCCATGACCGGAATCGTATTTTTTATGCTTGCCGGAAGAATACTCCAGGATCAAACACACCGGAAGCTTTCTTTCGACAGAAACTATACTTCGTATTTCCCTATTGCTGTCTCCGTTCTGCAGGATGACAGAGAAAAACCAACTTTGTTACCAGACATAAAGCCGGGAAATACGATTTTTATCCATAATGAAGAATTGATTCCAATGGATGGAATTCTTACAAAAGGTAAAGCTTACATTGATTACAGCTTTGTTACTGGCGAATCGTTGCCTGTTTTAAAAGAGGTAGGAGAACTTATTTATGCCGGCGGCAAACAAACGGGCGGAAATATTGAACTGCTGGTGATTAAAGAGGTGGCCCAGGGCTACCTTACCAAATTATGGAACCGGGATGAATTTATGAAGGGAGAAATGACAGATCGAAAATCATTTGTAGATCTTTTCAGCAGGTACTTTACTTATATAGTTTTGGCAATCGCCCTGGTTACCGCTATTTACTGGCAGTTGCACAACCCATTAAAAATAATAACATCGGTAACTACAATTTTTATCATTGCCTGCCCTTGCGCTTTGTTGCTCTCTAACAGTTTTACCAACGGTAATATCTTGCGCATTTTAAGCCGAAATAAATTTTACCTGCGAAATGCAAAATCAATTGAAGCGATAGCGGCAGCCACTCATATAGTTTTTGATAAAACGGGCACTTTAACTTCTGGTCATTTGCAGGATGTTAGTTATGAAGGAACAGAACTTACCAATCTGCAAAAACAACAGGTTGCTTCTATTACTGCCTGTTCAGCACATCCTCTCAGCAAAGCAATTACTCAATCATTAAACCCGGTTAATTATTTGCCGGTAGGCAGTTTTACTGAAAGCACCGGGCGGGGATTAAAAGGAATAGTAACAAATACACTGATCAAGGCAGGATCTTATCGCTTTGTTACCGGCAATAAAGGAAATCCACAGGGGACCGTTGTTTTTATAAGTATTGAAAATAAATTGATGGGATGTTTCCGATTTAGTAATCATTACCGGAAAAACATACCAGCGCTCCTGAAAAAACTGCAAAAAAAATATAAAGTTTCTGTTTTATCGGGTGATAATATTTCGGAGCAAAAAACACTGCGGAACTTATTAGGAAATGAGGCGGGCCTATACTTTAATCAGTCGCCGGAAGATAAACTTGAATATATAAAACAATTGCAGATAAAAGGCGACCGGGTAATGATGATGGGTGATGGCCTGAACGATGCCGGGGCACTGAAGCAAAGTGATACCGGTATTGCTGTTTCGGAAGACACGAACAACTTTACCCCGGCCAGCGATGCTATTTTGGAAGCAAACCAGTTTGCTAAACTTCCCCGTTTCATTACCCTGTGCAAAACCAATAAGAAAATTGTACTGGCAAGTTTCGTTTTATCTATTGTTTACAACCTGGCAGGATTATTCTATGCCGTGCAGGGTGATCTTTCACCCCTGATTGCCGCCATTCTTATGCCTGCCAGTTCATTGAGTATTCTCCTGGTTACTTATGGGAGCAGCAACCTGCTTGCGAAAAAGCTAAAACTCTAAGAAAGTAACAATTATGAATTCTTATTTTCTGCAATGATAAAAATCATCCTGAACATTGACATTCCTTATGAGACGAATATTGATGGCTGAATACTTTTACCAATAAATTTAGAACTCAATGAGTGTGATCATTATTTTATTGATAGCGAGCATTGCCGTAGCGGCACTTTTCCTGGTTGCTTTTCTATGGAGTATTAAATCAGGCCAGTTTGAAGATGATAGTTCTCCTGCCTCGCGTATATTATTTGACGACAAGCCTTCTACTAAAACTACTACCAAACCACACTAATCCTTATAATCTATTCACCGTATGCAAGTAGAACGTTTTTATTACGACAACAGAATTGTGCGTGCTTTCGGGTATGCTACTGTTTTATTCGGCGTTGTAGGAATGCTGGCCGGATTATGGGCCGCGATCCAAATCTATTTTCCTGCCAGTAGTTTAAACTTCGCCCCTACCACCTTTGGACGGTTGCGGCCGCTTCACACCAATGCAATCATTTTTGCTTTTGTAGGAAATGCTTCCTTCGCCGGAATCTATTACTCATTGCAGCGGTTGTGTAAAGCAAGAATGCTGAGCGATAAATTAAGCTGGATTCATTTCTGGGGTTGGCAGGCTATTATTGCCTCCGCCGCTATAACGTTGTTAATGGGCTATACAACCGGAAAGGAATACGCAGAACTGGAATGGCCCATCGATATTGCCATTACCCTGGTGTGGGTAGTATTTGGTATCAATTTGTTTGGCACCATTTTAAAGAGAAGAGAAAAACATTTATATGTAGCCATCTGGTTTTATATCGCAACATGGGTTACCGTTGCGTTGCTGCACATTGTAAACTCGTTTGAAATTCCGGTAAGCTTTATGAAAAGTTATAGCTGGTATGCAGGTGTACAGGATGCCCTGGTACAATGGTGGTACGGGCACAATGCCGTTGCTTTTTTCCTCACCACGCCGGTTTTGGGTTTGATGTATTATTTTTTACCCAAAGCCGCCAACCGACCAGTCTATTCTTATCGTTTATCCATTATCCACTTCTGGGCACTCATCTTCCTTTATATATGGGCCGGCCCGCACCACCTTTTATATACTGCACTTCCTGATTGGGCACAATCGTTAGGAGTAGTTTTCTCTATTATGCTGATTGCACCCAGTTGGGGTGGTATGCTTAATGGATTATTTACCCTGCGCGGGGCATGGGATAAAGTTAGGGAAGATCCTGTTTTGAAATTTATGGTGGTAGCGATTACCTGTTATGGTATGGCAACGCTGGAAGGACCGCTGTTAAGTCTGAAAAGTATAAATGCCATTTCGCATTTCAGCGACTGGACCATTGCTCACGTTCATATTGGCGGCTTGGGATGGAATGGCTTTCTTGCTTTTTCCATTTTGTATTACATGGTTCCAAAAATGTGGGATACCCCCTTATACTCAAATAAACTGGCCACGAATCACTTCTGGTTGGGTACCCTCGGTATCATTCTGTATGCCGTTCCGCTCTATTGGGCGGGTTTTGAGCAAAGCCTGATGTGGAAAGCATTTACGCCGGAAGGGCAATTAAAGTTTCGGTTCATGGAAACCGTGAATAGCATAATCCCTATGTATATTTCGCGCAGTGTAGGCGGAGGCTTATACCTGGTAGGTGCCTTAGTAATGGTCTTCAATTTATATAAAACAATTGCTAAAGGGAAATTTATACCGAATGAAGCGGCCGAAGCGGCTCCGTTGGCCAAGGAAGTTTCCCATAGCAAAGAATACTGGCACCGGGTAATTGAAAGAAAGCCGGTAACCATGCTTGTACTTAGTTTAATACTAGTGGCAATCGGGGGTATTATAGAATTAGTTCCCACTTTTCTGATTAAATCAAATATACCCACTATCGCCAGTGTAAAACCATATACTCCGCTTGAATTACAGGGAAGAGATATTTATGTACGCGAAGGATGTTATACCTGCCACTCCCAAATGATAAGACCTTTTCGCGATGAGGTAGCGCGGTACGGCGAATATTCAAAAGCGGGTGAATTTGTATACGACCACCCTTTTCAATGGGGAAGTAAAAGAACTGGTCCCGACCTGGCACGGGAGGGCGGTAAATATTCCGATAGCTGGCACTATAACCATATGTACGATCCTAGGTCAATGTCGCCCGGTTCCATAATGCCTCAATATACCTGGCTGCTCGATAATAAGCTGGATACTTCTTCTACGCCGGCAAAAATTAGAGCTATGAAAACGCTGGGAGTACCTTACCCGGAAGGCTACGACCAGATCGCCAATAGAGAGTTGATGCAACAAGCCGATTCTATAGCAGGCAATCTTAAAAAAGACAAAATTGAAACTGCCTCCAACATGGAAATCGTTGCGGTAATTGCCTACCTGCAGCGTATCGGCAAAGATATCAAGACAAGTTCATCGCAAAACAGCAATGCCACCAATAAATAACAGCACATGAAATTCATTAATTATATCGAAACAATAAGCGGCGTGGATATTTACGGAATGATCTCTCTTTCCATTTTCGTCTTGTTCTTTTCCGTAATGCTTACAAGGGTTTTCCGGACGGACAAGAAAAAAATCCAGGAAATAAGCCGCCTTCCCCTTGACAATTAAAACCTGCCAAACTAAAAAAGCAATCACGTATGACTACAAAAATAAAATATGGCACCAGTTTGCTAACCGGCTTACTGTTGTTGTCACTTCAGCCGGTACAGGCAGCCGGAGAACCACAACCATCCTTACTCAATAATTCCCTTGCCATATTCATGCTCATTCTTATGGCCGTATTGCTGATCATAATAGGAGTTTTGGGCTATGTTTTGTTGGGAACCGCGGATTTCAAACTAAGTAAGGAAAGGAAGGAAAAAAGCAACACCTCGTCGGGTTTGATGGGTTCCATTGTGCTTCTATTCATAGGCAGCAGTGCCCTGGCCCAGCAAACCACCGCAACTTCTGCAGTAACTCAATCCTATGGAGGCATGTCGGCCACTACATTCTATATTATGTCAGCTGTTATCTTCCTGGAATTATTTGTAATTATTGCTTTACTCATTAATGTTAAGATGTTACTTAGAATTGAAAAGGAAAAAACAATTATTACTGCAACGGCCCAAAAACCCTCCATCAGTTGGTGGAGTCGTTTAAACAAGTTTAAACCTATTGAACAGGAGGCCGATCTTGACCTGGGGCACGATTACGACGGCATTCGTGAACTCGATAACCGTTTACCCCCCTGGTGGCTATATGGTTTTTATATTTCAATCCTGTTTGCCGGAATTTATTTATGGAGATTTCATGTATCACACAGTGGCCCATCCAGTAAACAGGAGTTTGAAAATTCGGTGGCTATAGCAGAATTGAGTATAAAAGAATACCTGAAAGAAAAAGGCGAATCGGTAGATGAAAATACGGTTACAATACTTTCCTCCCCTGCTGATATTTCCGAAGGAAAGAAAATATACCTTACCTCCTGCGCTACCTGCCACAAACCAACAGGGGCCGGTGATGTGGGTCCTAATCTTACCGACGATTACTGGCTAAATGGTAATGATCTGAAAAGCATTTTTAAAACGATACGGTATGGTATTAACGCCATGCCACCCTGGCAAAATTCCTATTCAAATAAACAAATTGCACAAATAGCCAGCTTTGTAAAAACATTGCATGGAACCAAACCTGAAAATCCAAAAGCGCCGCAGGGAGAACTATATAAGGAGGAAGGAAATAAGCCAGTGGCCCTTTCTGATTCTGCCAGTGAAAAGAAAACAAAATAGTGACCCGTTCCTGAATAAATAACCAGCACATGGATCAATCACCCGCTAAAGAAATTATCGCTGAAAATCAACCGGGGCAATCCTTCCGCGACAGAATTTCTACGGTAGATGCGAAAGGAAAAAGAAAGTGGGTGTTTGCTCAAAAACCGGTTGGAAAATTCTATACTATCCGAACCTGGGTGAGTCGGGGTTTTTTTGCCTTATTCTTTACACTGCCTTTCATAAAAGTAAATGGCAGGCCCTATTTTCTTTTCAATATTCCCGAAGCTAAGTTTATCATATTTGGAAAAATATTCTGGCCGCAGGATTTTTTCATTTTCGGACTTACCATGGTAACCTTTATAGTTTTTATTGTTTTTTTTACCGCTGCATTCGGACGTTTATTCTGCGGATGGGTTTGTCCGCAAACTATTTTTATGGAAATGCTTTTCCGGAAGCTCGAATATTTTATTGAAGGAGATGCGGCGCATCAGCGTTTATTAAACAAAGCTCCCTGGACGGGAACCAAAATACGGAAGAAAGTATTGAAGCATTTTGCTTTTTACCTTCTTTCCTTTATTATCGCCAATTTTTTCCTTTCCTACATAATCGGAATGGACGAATTACGAAAGATTAGTACGGAACCGGTAAACCAGCATCTGATCGGACTTTTCACCATACTTCTTTTCTCCGGAATATTTTATGGTGTATACGCCTATTTCAGGGAGCAGGCCTGTACGGTTGTTTGCCCATATGGAAGGTTACAAAGTGTGTTGCTCGACCGCAACTCCATGATAGTTGCCTACGATTATAAAAGAGGAGAACCCCGGAAAAAGTATAAAAAAATATTGACTGCTGGCACCCAGGCCGGGGATTGTATTGATTGCTTTCAATGCGTAAAAGTTTGCCCCACCGGCATTGATATAAGAAATGGTACGCAAATGGAATGCGTAGGTTGTACTGCCTGCATTGATGCCTGTGATACCATGATGGATGCCGTTGGCAAACCACGCGGACTGGTTCGTTATGCATCGGAGAACAATATCGCCAATAATGACAAGTTGCACTTTACAGGTCGCATGAAATTATATTGCGTGTTACTGGTAGTTCTTACGAGCATTTTAACAATTTTATTATTATCCCGAAAAGATATAGGAGGAACCATCGAGCGGGCCGCTGGTATGCTTTACCAGGAGCGGGGTACCGACAGCCTGTCCAATCTCTACACTATTAAGGTGGTAAATAAAACGCTTAAAGATATTCCCATAACGCTTCGGCTGGAAGATGCACCGGGAATAATTATCGAAGCGGAGAACCGGGATATTTTGGTGAAAAAAGAAGCCCAGGGCAATGCCTCCTTCTTTATCGTATTGCCAAAAAGCTACCTGACTACAAGAAAAACCACGTTAACAGTAGGATTATACGAAGGCAGCAAAAAAATTACCGAATTAAGAACCAACTTTATGGGACCTTTCCGTAAAGTGTAATCATAGTTTATTAAAACAGAACCAGTATGAATTGGGGAAATAAATTATTAGTGGCTTTTTTAGTCTTTGGCGGTTTAATGGGCTACCTGGTATACCGCTCATTGACTACCGATTTCGAACTGGTTGAGAAAGACTATTACAAAAGCGAACTTAAGTACCAGCAGGTGATAGATGGAAGTAAGCGATTGGCTGACTTAAACCTACCGATGTTGTTGAAACAAACCGAAAAAAATATAGTACTGGAATTGCCCGTTGCATTAAGAAATAAAAAATCCGTTGGGGATGTTTGGTTTTATTGTGCCTATGATGCAAAGAAAGATAAAAGAGTTCCACTTAAAACAAACTCAGATGGCATTCAGCTTTTTGCCAAAGAATCATTCTCCCCGGGCAACTACATCGTTAAGATAAACTGGCTCATGGATAGCCAGTATTATTACACAGAAGAAAAATTAATCATTCAATAATGCTTTGGCCCGCAATAATAGCAGGATTTACACTAGGCGCTACCGGCAGCTTTCACTGTATTGGGATGTGCGGGCCCTTAAGCCTTGCGTTGCCTACGAATCAGCTACCGCCATTACAAAGATTTACATCCCTCTTTCTTTACCAGTTAGGAAGAATCGTTACCTATTCACTGCTTGGGCTGGTAATCGGCTTTGCAGGTAATAGAGTCTTTATTGCCGGTTATCAGCAACTGTTTTCCATTCTGCTGGGAATAGTAATTATTGCCATGGCGCTATTTTATTTTCTTGGAAACGGAAGCCTGAGTTCCTCATTAACTGCGCGCATTTATGCCCCGATACAAAAATTGGTTCTTCGATTGATGCGCCGGGCAAAAAACCCGCTTGGTTTTTTATTCATGGGAATGGCCAACGGGCTCTTACCCTGTGGAATGGTTTATGTTGCCATGGCTGCAACCTTATCGTTCAGCAACGTGACTGAAGGTATTAGCTTTATGGCTATGTTCGGCGCCGGTACGTTACCCGCCATGATGATGGTGGGTTATGCGGGACGAATCATAACCTTTAAAACGCGGCAGTCAATTAAAAAAATGATTCCCCTTTTTATTGCCATTACCGGGGTAATACTTGTTCTTCGCGGTCTCAACCTTGGAATTCCTTTTCTAAGCCCGATATTACCACAGCAAGCGGTTGACGTAATAAATTGCCGCCCCTAAATATTATTCAAACTAGCAATACAGAGGGTTTAATAAAAAATTTTACCGGCCTTTTTATAATTGCCCAACAGAAACAGCCTGGAGTTTAGGCAGGTGTACAAAGAAAACAGTACCTTCTTCAATACGGCTTTTAAAATCCATTGTTCCTCCCAATAGATTTACGTATCGCTTTGCAATAGGAAGGCCGAGGCCGGTTCCCTGAATGTTGCTTACATTCTTTGCCCTGAAAAAAGTACTGAATAAATGCGGCTGATCCTCCTCGGGAATGCCCAAGCCTTCATCTTTTACAGTGATGGAAAGTTTTCCATTTACATTTTCTGCTCCCATATAAATCTTTCTACCTTCCGGAGAAAACTTAATTGCATTCGACAGCAGGTTTAGCAAGATATTTTTCAGCATCCTTTTATCGGTTACAAAAACCGGTTCACCAGTCGCCCTAAGCAGGATTTCCTGTTCTTTTTTAAGATGGAACCGCATTTCGTCTACTACATCTTCCATAAATTCTTTTACCACGAAAGAGGAAATACTGATCCCCATCTTTCCTTCTTCCAGTTTGCCTATAGACATAAAATCTTCCAGTAATTCATTCAAATGATTTACAGAATCCCTGATCCGCCGGATATGTTTCTCCCTTTTATCAAATTCCTCTGTTGACGGATATTTTGAAACGAGCGTAGCGGAAGAAAGTATGGTACTAAGGGGCGTTCTGAATTCATGAGAGGCCATTGATACGAACCTGCTTTTTATCTCATTAAGCTGCTTTTCCTTATCCAGGGCCTCACTAAGCTCCAACTGGGATTCTTCGAGGCTTAGAAGTGCTTCCTTTAATATCAGGGTTCGCTCTTCTACCTTATCTTCCAGTTCCGCATTCAGTTTACGGATATCGTTACTTATTTTTTCGAGTTCAACTTTCTGCTTCAGTAAATTCTTTTCAATTTCCTTCCGTTTGGTAATATCAACAATGAATGCAATTACAAACGTTTCATCTTTCTGTTTATAATGACTAAGGCTAACTTCCACGGGAAATTCGCTGTTGTCCTTTCGTCGGGCAAACAAATCACGACCGGAACCCATGGTGCGGTTAGATGGCTGTACATAGAAGCTTTCCCGTAAATGGCTGTGTTTCCCATGAAAGCGCTGTGGAATCAACGATTCTATAGGCTGCCCCAACAATTCTTTAGAGGTATATCCAAACATCCTATTGGCAGCCGGATTGATTAAAATAATTCTGCCCAGCTTGTCGGTAAGTAAAATGCCTTCTGTTGAATTCTCAAACAAAGAAGTCATATGCGTTTTTTCATAGGCGAAATTCTGCTGCAACCGTTTCAGATAAAAAACAATTACTACGGTAAAAATGATTACCAGCAGCGAATAAACCTGCGATAACATCGCTTTGAGAACATCGCTTTCTTCTTCTTTAAAATATATTACGAGGATGGTCATTATTACCATTCCCAATAAACCGGCCACCAAAGTCGATCTCCAACCAGGCAAAAAAGCTGTCAGCACAATGATGATCAGTAATCCACTAACCGCCAGTTCGTAACTATGGAAAAGAAAAGAAAACGCAAGGGAGAGTACAAAAGTTATTGCTACCAGTAAAAAAATAGTCCTCTTGTTTAAATTGGGCATGAAAATGAATTTCTGCGACAAGATAAAGATAAAACAATCAGAAGGAAAAGTTGTTTAAGCTGGCCGATCCAATAACTCTTTTTCCAGGGCAATGGCTTTGGGGAAAAGTATATCATTTTCAAGGTAAACGTGCTGGGCCAGGTCGTCATCTAGTTCTCTCAATAATGAAAAGACCAGTTGATGGCTGGTACAGGCGTTGGCAGGTGGAGAATAGTTATTTGTCATGACCCGAAAATGCTGAAGCGTATTAAACAGCATTTCATGTTCATAGGTCATGACTTCATCAACCGGCTTTCGTAAGGTACGAACGAGCAGGCTGGCATAAGATTCGTTACTTTGATACGCATGGGATATTTGACGTATATAAGGAAAAATGATTTCCTCCTCATGCAGTAAGTGAGGCAAGATAACCGCATTCAGCCGGGTAAATTGATTCAATAAATCTGGTAGCCACGCATATTTAACCGCATGTTCTTCCACAAACTTCTGAAGTCTATCGCTGATTAACGGTAACGAGTGCCGCAGATACTGATGATGAATATGAATAATGTAATCGATAAGAAAATCTATATCCCAGTGGTCAAACGGTAATGAAGGAGACACCTGGTTGACCCGGACGGCTTTATACAAATCATTCTGAAGGCTATTTAAATTAATCCCTTTCATTTCGCAAACCATTTTTAATGGCCAGCGAGCCCCGCAACAGTATTCAATTTGGTATCGCTGGAACACTTCTGCGGTACGATAGTTTTGTTTAACGATCGCATGGGCGAATGACTCTTCACTTATTTCAGGTGATTTACGAAACACAGTATTGAATATTTGGGGCAATATAAACTTCCTGCATTCTCCGGAAGATGATTTTGATCAGGAAAACCGGATAATTCCGGTGGTACGGCGAAGGAACTTTGATTTGTTAATATATTTTCTACTAGATTTCCCGCAACCTGGTTGATTTTCCCGGTAAAGGTCCATAGAATAGAATTTTGATAAGTGATCGTCTGGTTAAATACAGACTTATTATTTTATAAGTCGGAGTTTTTAATTAGTAATACAGCTTTTTAGTTTTCAAAAAGCGAATCATTATCTGGAAAAATAGCTAAGGAACTATTTTGTTTTATAAACTGTCCCGTCCTTCATTACAAACACTACATTCTTCATGACTTTAATATCCGCGACAGGATCACCATCAACAGCAATAATATCAGCGAGTTTACCCGCTTCTATACTTCCCATTGATTTTTTCATTCCCATCATTTCGGCGGCATTAAGTGTAGCACACTTAATTGTTTCAAGCACCGGCATTCCTCCTTCTACCATATACTGAAACTCCATGTAGTTTTTACCATGCGCAAATACGGCCGCGTCAGTTCCAAACGCTACTTTTACGCCCGCTTTATATGCTTTACTAAAAGTGGCCTGGATTTGCCCTCCTATTTCAATGGCCTTGGGAACAATTATGGCTGGGTAAAAGCCGGGTATTTTCGCTGAATCACCCACTGATCTGCCGGCGGTAATAGTTGGAACATACCAGGTACCATATTTCCTGAATAACTCAATGGCTTCATCATCCATTAAAGTTCCATGTTCAATAGAAGTAACACCGGCCCGGATAGCGCGTTTCATTCCTTCCGCTCCATGCGCATGAGCGGCCACTAAAAATCCATAGTCCTTTGCCGTTTCTACCACCGCCCTTATTTCTTCTTCTGTAAACTGTGGATTCTGTCCGTTCCTAGCTAAACTTAATACCCCACCTGTTGCAGTTATTTTTATCAGATCTGCTCCATCTTTATACCGTTGACGAACAGCTTTGCGAGCATCTTCCACGCCATTGATAACACCTTCCTTCGGGCCCGGATCATCCATCAAGTCACGTCGGTATCCATTGGTAGGATCACCGTGTCCGCCGGTAGTACTGATTATTTTTCCACAAGTAAAGATTCGTGGCCCAATTACCAATCCTTTATTTATAGCATTTCGTAAAGCTATATTTACGCCTGAACCACCTAAATCGCGAACGGTGGTGAATCCGGCCATTAATGTAGTATTCGCTATTTTTTGCGCTTCGAAAGCAATCTCCTCCGGATTTTGTGTGAAGCGATCCGCCACATTTCCCTTCTTCGTTTCTCCCTCTATATGTACATGCATATCCATTAACCCGGGCATTACCGTAAACCGGGTGAGGTCAATTACTTTATCAGCTGCCTCCCCTTTTTCATAACCACTTTTTACGGCTGTTATTTTATTACCTTCTACAACTATGGTCATCCGTTCATTCACCTGCAAACTATTCACTTCAATCAGTTTGCCACACTGCAAATATATTTTTTGGGCCGAAGCAACGGTATTTAATAATATGAAAAGGGGCAGGAAAGAAAAGAAACATTTTCTCATATCTGTTGGTTTTAGGAATTGAAATTACGGATTCAATAATAATTTACCACAGACAAAGACTTTAATAAAGAAGGAGTCAGCCATCATTTCTTTACTTTATTGCACCTGGTTTTTAGACTGGATTATTTCTTTCAATCCCCTGTTACGCATATCCTTTATTGTATATCCGGATGTTGAAAAAATATACGGGGCAGATGAGATACTTACTGTTTCCATTCCCTTTTTTCCAGCCGCTTCTATTTCAGCGAAAAAATAGTTCTTATTTTGAACAGGAATGGCAAAGGGATTATTTATCAGATCTTTGTTGCCTTTCGTTTTGTTCATATCTACTTTCTTTCCCATACCCATAGTATAAATAAGGATGGGATCAAAATCAACCTTTGCATACCACCAATTACTTTTTCCCCCTTCACTTTGAATTTCGTATTCAATAGCAGGAAAATGGCATATCGTTTTTGTATTACCAGTTCGACGAACTTTCAATTCTTCTGGTGCATCTTTTTCCAATGGGGCTTTTTTAATTTTTTCAGCGAGTTCTTTCCCTATATCGGCTCCTTCCCCCACTACCCTGACCAGGTTCATAATAGTAATCGTTTTTTCTTCTTCATTTACCATTACCATGACACCCTCGCTGGTATAAATAACGGTACTGGGCCCATCATCACCGGGGTACTCCATCTTCGCCATGGCATAATCGCCATTGACTGTAAAATAATAGGTAACGTTCTTAGATTTCCCATCTTCCCCATTAATATGCTGCACCACGATACGTTCGAAATTAATTTTCGCCGGAACCTGGTTGGCGTTTACGCTGGTGGCTTTCCCTCTTTCCAAATCATTTTTTCCCTCAACTGAATTCTCTTTTTTATCTGATTCCGATATTGGTGAATGTTGCTTTTCATTTTTCGCCACGGATTTGTCGATTGTTTTACCAACCGCATCCGCTATCCTGTTTGCCAGCTTGCCCGCCACCACTTTACTCACTCCGGTGGCTAAACTATCTTCCAGGTTTTTCTTGAATAACTTACCCAGCTTAACCTGGGCCGAAAGCGACAACATAAAAAGGGTGGCGCAAATAGGAATGAATATTATTTTCATAACCGGTTTATTATTTCCACTAAACTACCGGTTAAAGCAAGGGAAGACCAGTAACAGTCTGTCCCCGGAGAATATGAATATGTAAATGGCCAGAACGGAATAATAACAGGAGAGAAAGTTAAGCCGGATCGTTCGCAATAATATTCCAAAAACGTTCTACCCTGGCCGTCCAGGTATTTTGCTCGGCTACTTTAATTCGGGCTTGTTGCTTTTCTATACTATTTTCTGCGATGGCTCTGTCAATAATTTGTATAAATTCTTCATTAGAGTCTACCACGTATGCCACGTCGCGAAAAGTATATATGTCTTCAGAAAAATGAGTGGCGATAACCGGCTTACCCGCGGCGAGGTATTCATTTATTTTAAGGGGATAGATACTTTTAGTAAGGGTATTCTTCCGAAAGGGTATCAATACGCAATCGAAATATTGAAGATAATTTGCCAACTCAGTAATACGCCTGGGACCAATAAACACCACGTTCGGTAATTTATCTAATCCTATGTTCTTATGTTCCTCTGTTTGAACGGGCCCAACAAAGACCAGTGTCTTATCACTATGATATAAAGCTATTTCTTTGAGTAATTCAAAATCGGAGCGGTATTCAATGCTACCCGTAAAGCCAATAATTTTTGTATGAATATTTTTTAATTCATCGGGCCTTGGTAATATTTCGGTTGCTGCTTTTTTAAAAATAGCCGTGTCAGCCGCATTCGGATGGAAGTATACATTCTTTGAAAAGGCAGATTTTAGTCTTGTCAGTTCTTTGGAAGTACAGAGGGTATAATCAAAATTCCGGATGATCTCTTCTTCCAGGCGCGTGCCATGGCGATCGGAATAGGTCACCTGGGAAATATCATCCATTGATTGGTACACCGAACGCCATGGCTTTATATCCTGGGGAAGAATTCGTACAAAATAGGGATCGAAGAAATTTATATAAACGAAATTAGTAAGGCGGTAATCTTTAATTACATTACGAATAACTTTCAAAACAATCCTATCATTTATTGCAGATAAGCGATTATAAATCCCACCGGGCGGCAAGAAATTAATAGGTATCGTGAGTTTAGTGGTTACCACCGTAAGATTGGCAGGTAAGGAAGGCGGGTGGCTATATTGATTTTTCCCTGTTAGTAATGCTATCTTACGAGATTGGATAGCTTCCGTTTTGCGGCCGGTAAAAAAATCTTTCCACGAAAAGGGATGATCAATATAAAAAACCCGGTTATTCTTGGCAAATTCCTTTGCCAGCGACAAAGCCGGCGAGGAGATCGCAGAATCCCATCTGGATAAAGAGAAACAGATAATATCGCATGATTTATTCATGAGCCCGGCTTCAGTTGTTGCAAACAATTTTCCAAACTGGTTCTCCAATCAGGTACCGAAATTGAAAAAGTATTTTTAATTTTTGTAGTATTCATCAGGGAGAAAGAGGGTCGCTTCGCCGGCGTGGGATATTGGGCCGTTGAAATGGGAATTACCTGGCAGGAACTACCGGTATGCTCTTTAATAGCTACCGCAAAATCGTACCAGCTTATTTTTCCCATATTGCTGTAATGAAAGAGCCCCGCTTTCCAATTGTTACCTTCAATAACATGCATAATGACTCCCGCAAGATCAGCTGCGTAAGTAGGCGCACCCACCTGGTCATTTACTACAGTAAGAGAATCTCTTTCTTTCATCAACCGTATCATCGTCTTTACAAAATTATTTCCAAATGTTGAGTAAACCCACGCTGTCCGGATGATAATCGCGTTGGGATTATTTTGCAAACAAAGCTCCTCTCCTTTTAATTTGGTGGCACCATAGGTATTTACCGGGCAAGTAGTATCTTCCTCCGTATAAGGAACTGGTGATAGTCCGTCAAATACATAATCGGTTGAAATATGAACCAGTTTTGTATTGAATTCTTTGCATACCGAGGCGAGTACGCCAACGGCTGTTGCATTAACGAGGAAGGCTGCATCTTTTTCAGTTTCCGCTTTGTCTACTGCTGTGTAAGCCGCACAGTTAATACAAAATGAAGGCTGATGCCTTTGGAAGAAATCCATTAACAGCGCTCTATCCTCGACAGGCAGGTCTTCGCGACTAACGAAATTAAAATGAAAAGATGGGAATTTGTTTTCCAATGCCCGAAACTCTTTTCCTAACTGGCCATTGGCGCCGGTAACAAGTATAACGGGATTATTCATCACGAAAATTATGGTTCAAAAACAAAATTATTCCGGCAGTTTTCAAATGAAGATTGTTGCATATCTTTTTCAGACACGATGGTTTTACCGGCAGGAATTTTCCAGTCAATTTGAAGCGTTTTATCGTTAAAGACAATTCCCCCTTCGCTTTCCTTGCTATAGTAGCTATTGCATTTATACAAAACTTCCGCTGTTTTACTCAATACGGAAAAACCATGGGCAAACCCTTTGGGAATATACAATTGCTTTTTGTTTTCAGCAGATAGTTCAATACAGAACACTTTTCCATAAGCAGGAGACCCCTTGCGCATATCAACTGCTACATCCAGAATCTCTCCGGCTAACACTCTTATTAATTTGCTTTGCGCATGTGGATTTAATTGATAATGCAATCCCCTGATCACCCCGTAGTTTGAGAGGGACTGGTTATCCTGTACAAAATGATCAGTAATGCCCTGTTGCCCGAAGGTTTTGCTATTAAACGATTCAAAAAAAAATCCCCGGTTATCGGTAAATACCAAAGGGTCAAAAATAAATAATCCAGGAAATGCTGTTTCGATGAATGGCATTAAGGAAAAAGATTTTTTATTAAGTAATGATAGTTTGATACAGTATATCGGATTCTGCTTTTCCCGGATTGTTTTGCACCCTTGTATGATGCCCACACTTCACCATTTGTAATTATTAGAAAAGAATATGCGGTTCACACTTGATTTACTTAGTTGCTCTCACGATATCTCTTTCGCTACTTAAGATCCCGCATACTGGTCCTTATAAAATTTCTGGTATTCGCCGCTTGTTACGTGATTTATCCAATCTTCATTTGCCAGGTACCAATCCACCGTTTTTTCTAATCCCTCTTCAAATTGGAGGGAGGGTTTCCAGCCTAATTCCTTGTTGAGTTTACTGGCATCAATAGCATAGCGCAGGTCGTGACCAGGTCTGTCTTTTACATAGGTAATTAATCTGGCTGATTCCCCTTCGGGGCGCCCGAGCTTTTTATCCATCACCCGGCAAAGCAGGTGCACGATATCAATATTCTTCCATTCGTTAAATCCTCCAATATTATAACTCTGTCCAATCCGACCTTTATGAAAAATAATATCAATAGCGCTAGCGTGATCCTCTACATACAACCAGTCCCTCACATTTTCGCCCTTTCCATAAACAGGAAGGGGTTTGTAGTTTTTGATATTATTGATCATGAGTGGAATCAGCTTTTCCGGAAAATGATGGGATCCATAATTATTAGAACAGTTGCTCATTACAACCGGAAGGCCATAGGTATCATAATAGGCCATGACAAAATGATCGGAAGCAGCTTTGGAGGCGGAATAGGGAGAATGCGGGTCGTAGGGAGTTTTTTCTGTAAAAAATCCTTCCCTGCCCAGCGATCCGTACACTTCATCGGTAGATACATGATAAAAAAGTCTCCCTTCTTTATTATCCTTCCAGTAGTTCCGGCAGGTATTCAGCAGGATAGCCGTTCCCAAAACATTCGTTTTTACAAAAGCCAGCGGGTCCATGATAGATCGATCCACATGACTTTCCGCGGCCAGGTGAATTACGGCGTCAAAATGGTATTTTTCAAATAATTCCTTTATTCTTTTTTCATCAGTAATATCCGCTCTTTCGAATCGGTAATTAGCCGCGTCTTGTAAATCTTTGAGATTTTCTAAATTACCAGCGTAGGTTAACGCGTCAGCATTTACAATAAGGTAGGTTGGATACTTGTTTACAAATAAACGTACCACATGCGAACCGATAAATCCGGCACCTCCCGTTATCATTATTGTTTTCTTGGTGGATGGCATTATAGACTGGCGTAATTTCTTTTAGCAATTTTATTTCGGTAGATACCTTTCAAATCGTACACCAATGCATGGGGCTTTGTAATTGATTCGAAATAATTATCTCCTAATTCCAGGTAAGTATTATGCGGAACAGTGATGACAACGGCGTCGTAGTCGTTGGCCACTTTAACCGCCAGGTGTAACCCATATTCTTCAAAAACTTCGTGCGCCTCCGCATAGGGATCCTCGACATCTACCTGGATATTAAAAGCAAGCAACTCTTTTACGGTATCAATAATTTTAGAGTTTCGTATATCACTTACGTTTTCTTTGAAAGTAACTCCCTTTACCAGCACTTTTGGTTCAGTAGAATTTCGGAGCACATGGGTAATAATTTTCCGGGCCACGTACTTGGCCATATCATCATTAATATAGCGGCTGGATGAAATTACTTTTGAATCATATCCCAGGGCAGCTGCTTTATAGGTAAGATAGTAGGGATCTACACCAATACAATGCCCCCCTACCAGGCCGGGTTGAAACTTCAGGAAGTTCCATTTGGTACCGGCTGCTTCGAGCACATCATAGGTGTTAATACCAATTTTATCAAAAATGATCGATAGTTCGTTCATCAATCCAATATTCAGGTCGCGCTGTGTATTTTCGATTATCTTAGATGCCTCCGCCACTTTTATGGTAGGTGCTTTATGCACACCCACTTTCACCACCAGCTCATATGTTTTGGCAATTTCTTCCAGCGATTCCGCATCGCAACCGGATACTACTTTAATAATATTTGCCAGTGTATGAACCTTGTCGCCCGGGTTAATACGTTCAGGAGAATAACCAATTTTGAAATCCGAAATCACTTTCAGTCCGCTTAAAGATTCAATTACCGGCAAACAATCTTCTTCCGTGCAACCGGGGTAAACAGTAGATTCAAATACCACATAGTCGCCCTTCTTAATAACTTTACCAATCGTTTTGGCCGCACTGGTCACGGGCCTCAAATCCGGAACATTGTGGTGATCTACCGGGGTGGGTACCGCCACAATAAAGAAGCTGGCTTCCTTTAATACATCAAGCGAATCGGTAAAGACAATTTCGCAGTTTTCGAAATCAGCTTTTTCCAGTTCATTACTGGGGTCGATATGATTACGCATCATTTCTACCCGCTTACTATTGATATCAAAACCAATTACCGAAATTTTCTTTGCAAATTCAAGTGCAATGGGAAGTCCAACATACCCGAGCCCAATAACAGCCAGTTTGGTTTTCTTTTCAATTAATTCCTTGTACATTGTTCAGTTAGAATTTGAGAATTGAATGATCGATCCGTATATTAACCCGGATGCAGGAAAAATATTATTTATTACTTACAAATTCCTTGGGTAGTTTGGACCACTCTTCCGGTGGTAAAGAACGGAAATAATCGTAAGTAATCTTCAATCCATCCTTACGGTTCACTTTGGGCTGCCATCCGAGTAATGATTTGGCACGGGTAATATCAGGTTGCCGCTGTTTTGGATCATCCACTGGCAGTGGCTTATACACGATTTTTTGTTTGGTACCGGTTAGCGCAATAATTTCTTCCGCAAAATCTTTAAGTGAAATTTCATCGGGGTTACCAATATTAATGGGCATGAACTGATCGCTCAGCAACAACCGGTAAATTCCTTCCACCAGGTCGTCGACATAACAAAAAGATCGGGTTTGACTACCGTCGCCAAAAACGGTCAAATCTTCTCCCCGTAATGCCTGCCCGATAAAAGCGGGTAAAGCGCGGCCATCATTGAGTCGCATCCTTGGGCCGTAAGTATTAAAAATACGAATGATGCGCGTCTCTAATTTATGAAAAGTATGGTAGGCCATGGTGATCGCTTCCTGGAACCGCTTAGCCTCGTCGTATACTCCGCGGGGACCAATGGGATTGACATTACCCCAGTAATCCTCATTTTGAGGATGAACCAGGGGATCGCCATAAATTTCGGATGTAGAAGCCACCAATATCCGGGCATTTTTTGCTTTGGCCAATCCGAGGCAATTGTGTGTACCCAGCGATCCTACCTTTAAAGTTTGTATTGGTATTTTGAGATAATCGATCGGGCTGGCAGGCGACGCAAAATGCAGAATATACCGTAGCTCACCTGGCACATAAATAAATTTAGATACATCATGATGATAAAATTCGAATTGTTCTAATTTGAAAATATGTTCAATATTACGTAGATCGCCGGTGATCAGGTTATCCATTCCTATTACATGAAATCCTTCTTTGATAAACCGGTCGCATAAATGAGAACCTAAAAAACCGGCAGCGCCGGTTACTAATACTCTTTCTTTAGCCATGCTTTATTATTTGTGATTCGTACCATTTGTTGGAATAGAAGTAGCCCGTCCAACACTCTCATAAAAAAACCCGAGTTCTTTAATTCCTTCTGTATCAAAAAGGTTTCTGCCATCGAAGATCGCTTTATTCTTCATAAGTCTAACAATCTTCAGGAAATCGGGTGTACGAAACTCGTTCCATTCCGTAGCGATTACCAGCGCATCTGCTTTATCCAGGCAATCGTACTGTGTTTCGGCAAATTGTATTTTATCGCCTATTAATTTTTTTACATTACTCATTGCTTCCGGATCGAAGGCACAAACGGTAGCGCCTGCACTTATTAATGCATCGATCATATATAATGAAGGGGCTTCCCGAATATCATCGGTATTAGGTTTAAACGCCAACCCCCACATAGCAAACTTCTTTCCTTTCAAACTACCGCCAAAATACTTAAGAATCTTTGGCATCAGGTGCAGCTTCATCTTCTCATTCACATCCATTACCGCATTTAATATTTTAAAATCATAATTAACTTCTGAGGAAGATCTGACAAGAGCCTGCACATCTTTGGGAAAACAACTTCCTCCATAACCAATACCAGGAAACAAAAACCGTTTGCCTATACGTTCATCGCTACCAACACCCTTTCGTACCATATCCACATCTGCCCCCATGCGTTCGCACAAGTGGGCAATTTCATTCATAAATGTGATTTTCGTAGCCAGAAAAGAGTTAGCCGCGTATTTGGTTAATTCGGCCGATCGGATATCCATATATAGAATAGGGTTACCGGAACGAAGGAAGGGAGAATATAACTCACCCATTACTTTTCTCGCTTTTTCCGAAGAGGCTCCTATTACTACCCGGTCAGGTTTTAAAAAATCTTCCACCGCAACTCCTTCCCGTAGAAATTCGGGATTAGAGACCACGTCAAATTCGCCGTTAAAATTCTTTGAAATAGTCTCATGAACTTTTTCAGCGGTACCTACCGGCACGGTACTTTTATTAACAATCACTTTATAATCGTTCAATAATTTGCCGAGATCTGATGCTACACCCAAAATGTACTTAAGATCGGCAGAACCATCTTCGCCGGGGGGGGTAGGAAGCGCGAGGAATACTATGCGGGCATCCTTAATACCTTCAGCCAGGCTGGTGGTGAAGAAAAGACGCTCTTCCCGCAGGTTGCGGAGAAATATTTTCTCCAGGCCAGGCTCATATATAGTAACCTGACCCTTGTTGAGCTTTGCAATTTTTTCCTTGTCAATATCAATACATGTAACAGTGTTACCGGTTTCTGCAAAGCAGGTTCCGGTGACTAATCCAACATATCCTGTACCTACAACGGCGATTTTCATCTTGTATGATTAATTTAAGGGTTCAATCTTCTTAGGGTTGTGAGTCGTAAAATATATTTATTTACAAAATTCAAGAACTTTATCAGTTATCAGTTTCAGCTGGTCCCCATCCAATTCGGTATGAATGGGCAAGGAAATCACCCGCTCAGTTAACCAGTCGGTAGTTTTCAAAATATAGTTGCCTCCACCAAACGCATCGAACATTTTTTGACGGTGGGCCGGTACAGGATAATAAATCATAGAGGGGATTTGCTGATCGGCCAGGAATTTATTCAATGCATCCCGATCAACACCCTCCAGGATCAAGGTGTACTGATGAAAAACGTGATTGCTGTAAGAGGCCCTGTATGGTGTGCTGATTTTAGCATGATTGGCAAACGCTTTATCATAATAATCGGCTGCTTTTCGTCGAGCTTCTATATAGACATCCAGGTTTTTCAATTTTATGTTCAATATCGCCGCCTGAATTGTATCCAACCGGCTGTTGCATCCTACCAGGTCATGGTAATAACGTTTACTTTGACCGTGGTTTGCAATCATTCTTAACTTGTTAGCTAACGAATCATCATTGGTGAATATTGCACCGCCATCGCCATAACAACCTAAATTCTTACTCGGAAAGAAGGAGGTAGTACCGATTGTTCCTATAATTCCTGTTTTTTTTATCGATCCGTCACTAAACCGGAAATCAGAACCAATAGCCTGTGCATTGTCTTCTATTACAAATAAATTATGTTTTTGGGCGATAGCCATTATCGCTTCCATATTGGCCGACTGTCCGTATAAATGTACGGGCACAATGGCTCTTGTGTTGGGGGTAATAGCTTTTTCAATCGCTGCCGGATCAACACAAAACGTATTTGGATTCACTTCGACAAAAACCGGTGTTATTCTTAGCAAGGCTATCACTTCGGTAGTTGCCACATAGGTAAAAGACGGTGTAATTACTTCGTCGCCTGGTTTAAGATCCAATGCCATCATGGCTATTTGTAAAGCATCGGTACCATTTGCACAGGGAATAACGTGTTTTACGCCCAGGTATTCTGATAGATTTAGCGCAAAATCCGAAACCGCCTTTCCGTTGATAAAGGCCGTGCTATCCAAAACCTCATGAATTGCTCCATCCACTTCTGCTTTTATTTTCGCATATTGCTTCTTTAAATCAACCATTTGTATTGGATCCATGCTTATTATGTTTTAATTCAAAACGGGCACAAAGCTAATTCGAAAATGTGGTTTTTACAATGCCCAAATTGGGTATTTCCTTCTAACTTAAAGTTTGATTATACATTTGTTAATTATTAATTGATTGGAATTGCAGCTTTTCTTCTATAACCTCTTCTTGAATCTGTATCATGCAGGAATACGGATCGCGTCCGCCTTCAATCCAAAAGCACGATTATGGATAAAGGGGCGCCGTTCCATTTTTAATCAGCTGGAGAACGCAATAAGCTCCAACTCCGCTCCTATTATCTGGATGCATTGCTCCTCCCTGGGCGAATTTGAACAGGGTCGCCCCTTATTGGAAATGATTAAGGAAACCCACCCATCTTATAAACTCATGATTACTTTTTTTTCACCATCTGGATACGAAATAAGAAAGAATTACGAAGGGGCCGACTATGTCTTTTACCTGCCGGCCGATTCAAGAAAAAATGCGCGCCGCTTCGTGAAAATTGTAAAGCCCGCTTTGGTACTTTGGGTAAAATATGATTACTGGTATTATTACCTTTCTACTTTCAAACAAAAGAATATACCAGTTTTGCTTATTTCGGGTTTATTTCGAATGGACCAGCCTTTTTTTAAATGGTATGGAAAATTGCACCGCCAGATGCTGGAAAGTTTCCGCCACCTGTTTGTTCAAACAGAAGCTTCTGCGCAATTACTTAAAAGCATCGGCTTTGAAAATAATGTAACCATCGTGGGTGATACCCGCTTTGACAGGGTTTTGCAATTAACCAAACATTTTGAAACTATTCTGAACATCGAAGAATTTTGTGGCAATGATCCGGTAATTGTGGCCGGAAGTACCTGGATCGAAGATGAGGAGGAATTGGATCACTATGCCAATACCTATCATCAAATTAAATTTATAATTGCCCCGCATGACGTTTCCGAGGAAAGACTCAAAGAGGTGGAGGCATTGTTTAAGAATTGTGTGAGATACTCAATGTTAAGTCGGGAAGTAATGGAAAGGAACCAGAAGCCTGAAGCGTTAATCCAACAACAAGCAACAGCCTCCGGCTTTCAAACTAACAATGTGCTGCTTATTGATAATATTGGAATGCTTTCGCGATTATATAAATACGCAACGATTTGTTATATAGGAGGTGGATTTGGATACGATGGCGTTCATAATGTATTGGAAGCGGCGGTATATGGAAAGCCCGTAATATTTGGTCCGGAATATGAAAAATATATAGAAGCGGTTGAACTAATAGAAAAAGGAGCGGCCTTTTCTATTGAAAGTGCTGTGGAAATTGAACAATTAATAAATGATATGCTGGGGAACCGGGAATGGCTAAACGAGTGCGGAAAAGCAGCAGAAGATTATGTGAAGACAAAGGCAGGAGCCACCAAAGCAATACTATCTTTTATTCAGGTGAACCGTCTTTTGATTAGCTGATAAAAATGACGTGTACACTCCTTGCTATCATCCCATCCTAACTTTACTTTCAACTCACGTTCCATCCAATACTCTGCTTCAGGAAAAATGCGGAAGCCATTGATAGTTTTTATGCTCCGCTCGTACATGGTTTCGTCGCCCCGAAATAATTCACTGATAAACACAAACCGATCATTTATTCCGATAGCTTTCTTAAGGTCGCGAACGGGCGATTCATTAAGCAAATGACCTACTTCGACTATATCAGCTTTTAACTTATCATTAAGTGAAGATTCAGAAGAAACCATGGTTTCATTCAATTCTTTTCGGTCTAGCTGGTGTGAAAGAGTCGGTATTTCAGTCATGGGATCGAACAACCAACCACCCTGATCCTGCTTTTTTGAAGAGGAATGATTGCCATTTTTTTCCGGAAAAATGGGCATTGAATCATCACTTCCCGGATTAACAGCCGTTAAATTGCGGTCAATTATACGAGCCTGGGAGGGCATAACCACAGATACTTTAGCCGTGCTCAAAACCTTGCCAGGAGGGCTTGACAGCTTACCCAACTCTGCCTCAATTAACCGGGTGGTCATCATTAATTGGGCAGGACCGGCATTTTGTGCAAATTGTTCATTTAATTTGCTGATCAGTTCGGCTAAACGATCCATTGTAGGAACTTTCTTTTATGAGGGATTATATTTAGTCATAAAATTAAACAATTTTCATTCCGTTTTATTGCATACATGTTTATTGAACCAAATATATCAGGCGAAAGAAGGGGTTGGATCGAAGTGGTTTGTGGCTCCATGTTTAGCGGCAAAACCGAAGAATTGATTCGCCGGCTCAAAAGGGCCAAAATTGCCAACTTAAGGGTAGAAATCTTCAAGCCCAAATTAGATACCAGGTATAACGAAACGAATATCGTGTCGCACGACGAGAACGCCATCCTTTCAACTCCAATTGATAATTCACAAACTATCCTGTTAATGGCCAATGAAGTTGATGTAGTTGGCATTGACGAAGCGCAGTTTTTTGATGAGCAGTTACCGGATGTTTGTGAGCAATTGGCTATGCGTGGCACCCGGGTGATCGTAGCCGGACTCGATATGGATTACCAGCAAAAACCTTTTGGCCAAATCCCAAACCTGCTTGCCAAAGCTGATTATATCACCAAATTACATGCTATTTGTGTGCGATGCGGAAATATCGCCAACTACTCATACCGTAAATCTGACCATGAGGGGCAGGTAGTACTGGGAGAAAAAGATATATATGAACCGCGTTGCCGAATTTGTTATCAGCACCAAGATTAAACCATTGAACAGCTCCCGTCATATCGTGGCTCTTATCAAAAAGGATTTATTGCTGGAAATAAGGCAGCAGTACTCTTTCTATGGAATAGTCCTATATGTGGCTTCAACCATTTTCGTATTATACCTGGCCATGGGGCAGCCAGAAGAAAAAGTATGGAACGGATTATTCTGGATGATTCAATTGTTTATCTGTGTAAATGCAGTGGCAAAAAGTTTTTTACAGGAGAGCCGCGGGCGTATGTTGTATTTCTATTCTGTTTCGGGAGCTAAAGATTTCATGATATCAAAGCTGGTGTTTAATGTGGTGTTGATTATACTGATGAGTATTGTAAGTTTGGTATTGTTCCAGGTGTTGCTGGGTAATCCCCTGCAACACCCAGTTGTATTTACAGGTATTGTATGTTTAGGCGGATGCAGCCTGAGCCTCGTTTTTACTTTTTTGGCTGCCATTGCCGCAAGAGCCCAGCAAAATGCTGCTATTATGGCTATCCTGGGTTTTCCCCTGATTACCCCGCAAATATTATTATTAATGCGAATTTCTAATATTGCTTTTGCCGATGTAGTGCAGGGCGGATTGTGGCAAATGGTAGCCCTATTAACCGGCCTTGATGTGCTGGTTGTAGCGCTGGCTATTATTCTTTTCCCTTTTTTATGGAAAGATTAGATTGAAAACATTGAAACTGGAAAAAAAATTTACATAAGGTGTTCAATTAACCAACTTATACTAACAAAAATTTCAAATTTTCCCCGCTCACCTTTTGCCAACAGCGTAAGGAATTTGCTGCATTTATACCGCTTTCCCCTAATTTTGCCGCACACTTATTCTCGTTACGATTTAATTGTTATAAACTACCGACTAATAATAATATGCGCCAATACTGGTGGAAAATATTAAGTATTGTTTTATTACTCTACACCTTTATAGCCGGCTTCCTGGTGAAGCTTCCCCACCGTGTTGCTTACGAAGAAAGTAACATGTATGAAAGCATGCGCAATTTCTTCTTTCATGTACCCATGTGGTTCAGTCAAATGATCATTATTACAGTGTCTTTGGTGTATTCCATCAGGTTCTTGCGTACACCCCTTTCCAAAAACGATTGGTACGCTGTAGAGTTTGCCAGAACAGGTACTGTTATGGGATTTCTGGGATTAATAACCGGCTCCATTTGGGCTAACTATACCTGGGGTGCCCCCTGGAACAATGATCCTAAACAGATTGGTGCCGCTATCGCGCTCCTCACTTACCTCGCCTATTTTGTTTTACGTAATTCTATTTCAGATATTGACAAAAGAGGTCGTGTGGCGGCTGTTTATAATATTTTTGCGTATTTCATCTATATACCTATGGTAATGATTCTGCCCCGTATGGTAGAATCGTTGCATCCCGGAGGTAAAGGAGTAGAAGGCAATCCGGGGCTCAGTGGTAACAGCCTTGACCCCTCGATGCGTGCCATTTTCTGGCCGGCGGTAATCGGTTGGGTGTTGTTGGGTGTTTGGATCAGCACGCTTAAAATAAGAGTAAGAGCGTTAGAAGATAGAAAATTAATCTCCGCATAAACTATGAAACGAATAATATATAGCAGCACCTGTTTACTGGCATTTGTAGTGGCCCACGCTCAAGACAAAAAATCGGTGCAGGATGCAACAGGTTTACGCGCCGATGGTAAAATATGGGTAGTTATGGCCGTTTGCATTACGATATTGACGGGGCTAATTATTTATGTGATCAGCCTCGATCGTAAAATTTCGAAGCTCGAGAAGATGTAGAATCAAAAGAGCAATGAATGTATTTGGGGAATAATTGCCGGTTAGTATTAGTGTTAAGGAGATGGAATAGAATGAATACAATACACGAGTATTGCCGCAGGCTACTAAATGAATTATCTTTTTACCGTTGATTACTTACATGGGGCTTGTTATTATTGGAAAAATATAAATTACTAAGTCATGTCAGAGTACAGTTTTTTTGGCGCCGTTGAAAAAAGTTTCGACAAGGCCGCCGCTTTTACCAAATGGGATAAAGGAACGCTGGAGCAGATTAAGCAATGTAATGCCGTGTACAGAATGCATTTCCCCGTTAAAATTGGAGAAAATATTGAAGTGATTAAGGCCTACCGGGTACAACACTCGCACCACAAATTACCATGTAAAGGTGGAATACGTTTTGCCCTAAGCGTAAATTTAGATGAAGTAATGGCGCTTGCCGCCCTAATGACTTACAAATGCGCCATAGTAAACGTACCGTTTGCAGGAGCCAAAGGGGGTATTACGATTGATCCTAAAAAATATACACCCTACGAACTGGAAAAAATTACCAGGCGATATACCGCCGAGTTAATCAAGAAGAATTTTATTGGTCCCGGTATAGATGTTCCCGCACCCGATTATGGAACTGGTGAAAGAGAAATGGCATGGATCGCCGATACTTATGCAAGTATGAGGCCCGGTGAAATAGATGCTTTAGGCTGTGTTACCGGCAAACCCATTACACAAGGGGGTGTAAGAGGAAGAAAAGAAGCCACTGGCCTGGGCGTATTTTATGGAGTTCGCGAAGTTTGTGATATGCCCGACCTCATGAGCAAACTTGGACTAAGTGTTGGTGTTGAAGGTAAGACAGTTATTGTTCAGGGCCTTGGTAATGTAGGCTATCATGCGGCTAAATTTTTCCGCCAGGGTGGATCAAAAGTTATTGCGCTTGCCGAACACGACGGGGCTATCTATAATGCCAATGGCCTGGATGAAGAAGAAGTTTTTCAGCATAAGAAGAAAACAGGCTCCATATTAAATTTCCCCGGAGCAAAAAATATTGCCTCCAGCGCGGAAGCGTTGGAATTAGAATGTGATATCTTAATTCCCGCTGCGTTGGAAAACGTAATTAACGGCGAAAACGCCCCTAGAGTAAAAGCAAAAATAATTGGGGAAGCTGCTAATGGCCCATTGACTCCGGAGGCCGATGAGGTGTTTGTGAAAAAAGGAACCCTGGTAATACCTGATATGTATTTGAATGCTGGAGGCGTAACCGTTAGTTATTTTGAATGGCTGAAAAATTTAAGCCACGTTCGATACGGACGTATGGAAAAACGTTTTACTGAAAACCAGAACCGCCAGATGCTGGAGAAGATTGAAGAATCAACAGGTAAAAAAGTAAGTGAGGAAGAAAAAGAGACAATAATACATGGCCCCGACGAAGCCGATTTGGTATACAGTGGATTGGAAGAAACAATGATTGCCGCTACGCGGGAAATTATGGATGCCTGGAAAAGCAATCCTGCTATTCCGGATATGCGAACTGCTGCATATTTGGTCGCGATAAATAAGGTGGGTACTTCTTATGCCGAATTAGGAATATTCCCTTAATAAAATACAATTGCTTTTATACATGATCCCATTCGCTGCAACGATTGGGATTTTTTTTTGTAATTAGAATTCATGGATCCGAACCTTTCTATATATTACCATAAAATGTTACCGTATTATGGAATTGGGAATATACACATTCGCTGAACTTACCGCTGACCCATTGACCGGGAATATGATTAGTGCGCAGCAAAGAATCCAGGACCTTATGGAAGAAGTGACGCTTGCCGAGCAGGTTGGCCTGGATGTGTTTGCCGTAGGTGAACATCACAGATCCGATTACCTGGTATCATCCCCGGCTGTTATTTTGGGAGCCGCGGCCGTTCTAACTAATAAAATAAAATTATCCAGTGCAGTCACGGTATTAAGTTCCGATGATCCGGTTAGGGTGTTCCAGGATTTTGCCACCATTGATTTATTATCCGGAGGAAGAGCAGAAATCATGGCCGGTCGGGGATCATTTATTGAATCTTTTCCCCTTTTCGGATATAACCTTGATGATTATGATGAATTATTCTCTGAAAAACTGGATCTCCTGCTTCAACTAAACGAAAAAGAAAAAATTACCTGGAAAGGAAAGTACAGACCCGCTATTAATAACCTGGGAGTATATCCCAGGCCCGCCCAAAAAAAATTACCTATTTGGATTGCGATTGGTGGCACACCAGCTTCTGTTATGAGGGCCGGCACGCTAAATTTGCCACTCGCCTTAGCAATCATTGGGGGAAATCCGCAACAATTTGTTCCCCTGATTAAGCTATACCGTGATACAGCCAGGAAAGCTGGTCACGACATCAATCAACTTCCCGTAGGCATTAACTCGCATGTATATATTGCAGACGATTCTCAAAAAGCGGCTGATGAATTTTATCCTTCGTATGCCGATGTAATGACAAAAATCGGAAGAGAGCGGGGCTGGCAAGCCATGAACCGGCAACAATTTGAGCTGATGCGGTCACCTCAAGGTTCGTTGCTGGTGGGAAGTCCACAACAGGTTATTGATAAAATTTTATTTGAACATGAACTCTTCAAGAATACCCGTTTCCTGGCACAAATGAGTGTTGGAACTTTGCCCCATGAAAAAATGATGCGTTCGATAGAATTATTTGGAACCGAAGTGGCACCAGTAATACGAAGAGAAACTACCAAAATTAAATAATTTTATATCCGCCGGATTCCAACTACTAAACTCAACTTTTTTCTTCTTCTCCCAAGTAACCCAAAAATTTCTCCATCCCTTTCCGCTTCTCTTCATCCATCATGTAACTGATGTTCTTTTTGAAATAGGTAATGCTATCAATGCCATTAATTATATTTTCAGCCGCTACCTTTTCAATGGCAGCAACCCCTTGTTTATTCGCGTCATTAAAGGCGGAGACAAATTCAGTAGATAGTTGTTTATTACTGATCCAGGCTGCAAATACAAATGGTAAGCCAGTGAAGTCTTTCCATGCTTCACCGAGGTCGTAAACAAAATCAACCTTTACACGATACTCAAGGCATCGATCGCCGATTACAAGACCTGCCGTAGTACCACTAATTTGATTCCGAAAATCATTTTGGGTATCGGCCCACCCCACCTCCAATTTCCAGTATTTCTCAAATAATATTTTAACCAGGATAGCAGAAGTGCGGCTTTGATAGTCGAGCAGCACTTTCTTAATTTGTTGCAACGGAACATTACTCAATAAGCAAACAGAGGCCACCTCACCATCACAGCCAATACAATAATCAGTAATAATATGAGCTTCGGGTAAGCCAGGTATTATGGCCACCGGAACCAACCCCATATCTATTTTTCCCTCCAGCAACATAGCCGCAATATTTGCAGGATAACCAGGTATCAACTCTATTTTATCACGCACGGGTGCATGTTCAATTCCATATAGTAGAGGCTTTGTGTTGAGATAATTAACAATTCCTACCCTGATCTTACTCAATTGATTTATTTTTGCCTGCAAAGGTAAGGGAGTTTGTGCTTTGTGGTTTGTGGTTCAATTCCGAATTTAGTGTTCCTGTATAGATTTCAACTATTGACTATTCACTATTGACTATTCACCATTCACATTAACTTCTCGCTCCTCACTACCTGGCACAATACGAATAACAACCAATATGGAACTGCAAGCACTTACAGCCATCTCTCCCATCGACGGGCGCTATCGTTCAAAGGTTCAGCACCTGGATGATTACTTTTCTGAATACGCCCTTATCAAATACCGCGTACTGGTAGAAGTGGAATATTTCCGTTTCCTGGCAGATAAAAAATTCTTTTCGTTAACAGCCCCGGTTAAAAAACTGTTGAATGATATACTGGACAACTTTTCAATCAGTGATGCGCAAAAAATAAAAGAAACAGAAGCTATTACCAATCACGATGTAAAGGCAGTAGAATATTTCCTGAAAGAAAAACTATCGGCGGGCAAAGGGGAAGCTATAAAAGAATGGATCCATTTCGGCCTTACTTCACAGGATATTAATAATACGGCCATCCCGCTTTCGTGGAAGCATGCGCTCGAATTTGAATACCTGCCCGCTTTATTGAATTTGAATCGCCAGCTTGAACTGTTAGCCGGCGATTGGAAAGACGTTCCGCTGCTGGCTCGCACGCATGGACAGGCGGCCTCTCCTTCCAGACTGGGAAAAGAAATTATGGTATTTGTTGAGCGAATCGAACAACAGGTAGAACACCTTATTCAAACTCCGGTAAGCGCCAAATTTGGTGGCGCAACGGGAAATTTCAATGCGCATCATATCGCGTTCCCCAAAAAAAACTGGGTTACGCTGGGCAATGAATTTGTTGAAGAAATCCTGGGGTTGCAACGGCAGCAATTCACCACCCAAATTGAACACTACGATAACCTGGCCGCTCATTTCGATGTAATGAAACGGATCAATACTATTCTGATTGATTTTTGCCGCGATGCATGGACCTATGTTTCGATGGATTATTTTAAACAGCAAACAAAAAAAGGAGAGATCGGCTCTTCCGCTATGCCTCATAAAGTAAACCCCATTGATTTTGAAAATGCGGAAGGTAATCTTGGAATGGCAAATGCAGTATTCGAACATCTGTCGGCTAAATTACCTATCAGCCGATTGCAGCGCGACCTTACCGATTCTACTGTGCTGCGTAATATTGGTGTTCCCTTTGCACATACCCTGCTTGCTTTTAAATCAATAGAAGCCGGTTTAAGCAAACTGGTACTGAACGACGAAAAAATTTACAGTGACCTGGATAATAACTGGGCCGTAGTATCCGAAGCGATTCAAACCGTGTTGCGCCGTGAAAATTATCCCCAGCCTTACGAGGCGTTGAAAGAATTAACCAGGGGAAAGGAGGGTATCAATCAAAAAATCATGCATCAGTTTATAGATAAATTAAAAGTACCTGCTGCTATCAAAAAGGAATTAAAGAAAATAACACCACATAATTATGTAGGAGTGAACCCGGAGTTTTAGAAGAAAGTAAGATAGTTACCCCGTAATTGCAGAAAACTCTTCCTTTCGAACTACAAACTCTAATAATTGTTTGCCCTCTTCCATTCGTGAGCCGCTTGGTTTAAATCCTGCTTTTAATAAAACATTTTGGGAAGCCGCATTGGGTTGCTCCGTTTCTGCATAAATCAAATCGACCGTTGCATGAGTAAAAAAGTATCGCAAACCGGCAAAGGTTAATTCGGTTGCATACCCCTTCCCCCAATAATCTGGCATCAGGGCATAGCCTACCTGCATCTTACCGGTACCTTCAATGGGTATGATAGCAAAAGAGCCGATAGACATACCACTTGCTTTTTCAATGACAGCCCATCTGCCATATAAAGGTTGCTCGTTATATTGCTCAATATTTAACTGGAGAAAATGATCCGTTTCATCCTGGTTTTTCACCGGTCGAATATATTCCATCACCTGCGGATGACTATTCATACGATAAAAATTTTCCCGGTCATCAATGGTAAATTGTCTTACCAGTAAACGTTCTGTTTCAAATATGTTCACACAGCCTCCTTATGAATTTCTGATGTAAAATGGAATTCAATATCTGGGTTATTCGTGCGCTCCGTATTAAGGAACCACTCGCTTTGAGCAAGATAAACCAGGTGCCCGTCTTTATCGGTAGCTACATTACCCGATTTAAATCTTGTGAAATCATCTAATTTCTTTGGGTCGGAACTGGTAATCCAGCATGCCTTATAAAAATTTTGGGCCCTGAATTCTACCGAAGCGCCATACTCCTGCAGCAACCGGTATTGAATCACTTCAAACTGCAGTTCTCCTACACAGCCAATAATTTTCTTATTTCCTCCAAACTGGGTAAATAATTGGGCTACTCCTTCATCCGTTAATTGAAGTAAACCTTTTTCCAGTTGTTTCGTCTTCATTGGATCCTTATTCACCACTTCTTTAAATATTTCTGGGGAGAAAGAAGGAATACCGGTAAAATAGAATCTTTCCCCTTCCGTAAGGGTATCGCCAATTTTGAAATTACCCGTATCGAACAATCCAACTACATCACCTGGAAACGCTTCTTCAATTACATCTTTATCCCGGGCCAAAAAAGTATACGGATTGCTGAAGCGAACTTCTTTTTCAAGCCGTACATGATAGAAATATTTATTTCTTTCAAATTTACCACTGCATACGCGCAGGAAAGCAATCCGGTCCCGATGCTTGGGATCCAGGTTGGCATGAATTTTAAAAATAAACCCACTGAATTTTTCCTCGTTTACATCCAGCATGCGTACCGAAGTTTCGCGACTGCGGGGGGTAGGGGCAATCCGGATAAAAGTATCCAGCATTTCTTTTACACCAAAATTATTAACGGCACTTCCAAAAAATACGGGGGCCACTTTACCTGCGAGGTAATCCTCCACACTCAATTCCCCATGTACCCCATCTACCAATTCCACATCTTCCCGCAGCGTATTGGCATCCCGCTCACCCAGTTTATTATCCAGTAAGCGCTCACTCAAATCATTAATCTGCACAACATCTTCATCGGCTGCCTTGGTGTTAGCAGTAAACAAAACCAAGCTCTTTTCATCCAGGTTATATACTCCTTTAAATTCTTTACCACTATTGATGGGCCAAGTCATTGGGTGTAACTGGAGGTTCAGTTCTTTTTCAATTTCTTCCAGTAGATCGAAACGGTTCTTTCCATCACGGTCCATTTTATTTATAAACACAATAACCGGCGTATCGCGCATGCGGCACACTTCCATCAACCGGCGTGTTTGAGCTTCCACTCCATTCACACTATCAATAACAAGTATTACGCTATCCACTGCCGTAAGGGTACGATAAGTATCTTCCGCAAAATCCTTGTGACCGGGCGTATCCAGGAGGTTAATCAGAATGTTCTTGTATTCAAAACTCATTACCGACGTTGCCACCGAAATGCCCCGCTGACGTTCAATTTCCATAAAATCGCTGGTAGCATGTTTTTTGATCTTATTACTTTTTACCGCGCCCGCTGTTTGAATAGCGCCGCCGAATAAAAGTAATTTTTCAGTAAGGGTGGTTTTACCCGCATCGGGGTGACTGATGATGGCAAAGGTTCTGCGTTTAAGAATTTCGTTGATATATTTCATATGAATAATACGGAAGTCGGGAAGTCTACAAAAATTTTGCAGGGGGTTTGTAATGCTTACGTTCTTTCCGACTTCCCTACTTATTTTTCAAGCGGGCAAAGTTAAGGATTCATTGGCACTTATTTCACCGTCAAATTAATTCAGGAGTTGCTGATAATGGCCTGGGGGGGATAATTTTCTTCAAATCATGAAACTATAAGTGAAATTGAACTTATAGATCCGAATGCGTTTGTGGTGACGCCCAGTATTAATGATACCCGTGGGAGAATGATAAAGAAAAGAGCCATGGCCCGCTAATCATCGTTTCAATAATTTATTTTGAATTAATCTTTCCAGTACAACCTCTTTCTCCGTGCGGCTGATAGGAATACCATGCGATCCTATTTTTATTTCATTGCCTTCTATGCTTTCCACCTTATTCATGGCAACGATGAATGACTTATGTGTTTTTACAAATTGACCGGCAGGAAGGCTTTCTTCAATACTATGCAAAGTCAGGTAAGTGACATACTTCTTCTGGATGGTATGAATAGCTACATAATTTTGAAGGGCCTCTACAAATAATACGTCTGCATAATTAATCTTCACCAGCTTATTGTCGCTTTTAATATAAAAATAATCTGGCTCAGCCGCTGGCCGGACCGTGGGGTTTGTTTCAATAACGGCTCTTGCTTTCAATACTGCCTTCCAAAAACGATCAAACGAAAATGGCTTTAATAAATAATCTACGGCATTCAACTCAAAACCTTCTACGGCATATTGGGGATAGGCAGTGGTAAAAATTACCAGGGGCGGATGAGGCAGACTCTTTAAGAACTCCATACCGGTCATCTTCGGCATTTGTATATCCAGGAAAACGAGATCGATTTTCTCTTTTAAGAGAATATCCATGGCCTTTAATGGGTTATCAAATTCGCCGGCCAGGTGCAGGAAATCTGCATCAGCGATATATTCATTCAATCCCTTTCGGGCCAGCGGTTCATCGTCGATTATGATACATTGGAGCATAAAAAACGGTTAAAACATAAATGAATAAATTAACCACACAGGATTACTGACTATTCGATCGATCCTTCTCCAGTTTCAAATTCAGTTCAATTGAGAACGTAGTATCCGTATCCTTCACCACCAATGCATGTTTATCCGGGTAGAGTAATTCCAGCCTGCGTTTTACATTATTCAGCCCAATCCCCCCGGCAGGCTCTGTTCGGTATTGCCGTTCTTCTTTTGAATTTGTTACCAGGAACTCGAGAGTTCCATTAGTACGGTTCAAGGAAACTTCGACAAAATTATTTTGATCATTATGATGCGAGATATGTTTAAAGGCGTTCTCTACAAAAGGTATTAACAACAACGGAGAGATATAAAAACCTTTTACTTCCTCTCCCACATTAACTGATACCCTGTATTGTTTATCCTTGCGTAACTCCTGCAAATGAATATAGTCTTTTAAAAAAGCTACCTCTTTTTCGATTTCAATTCTGTCGGCATTACAATCATACAACTGGTAGCGTAACAAATCGGAAAATTGCAAAAGCGTTTTTCGTGCCTCCGCGTTTTCTTTATCGATTAAGAAATAAACTGAGTTAAGTGAATTGAAAAGAAAATGCGGGTTAATTTGTGATTTTAGAAAATTGAGTTCAGCATCTGCCTTTTCTTTGGCCAGGTCAGCCATCCGGCGCTGAATCCGCGTCTGGTCGAGCATCAATTTAAATGCCGCTCCCGTACATACCAGTAATATATGCGGAAGAACATTATCATAAATTCTTCCTTTTAGTCCACCAGCCAGGCTGAACATTCGGGGATTATTCATCAATAGCCCCAATACATACATTTTAATTACGCTGCTGGTAACAATCATCAGCAGAAAAATAGTACCAAATAACCAATATCTTTTTTTATACAGAAGTTTTGGAATCAATACATAATTGGCGATATATACCAACAGGGCCAGGTCCGCCACTTTAATCAAACTCATCCACAGCGCGGTATTCTTGGGATAATCCTGGTAACGAAAAAAGTGCCAGGCCGCAAATAAAAGCAACCAGAATAATAAATGATGGAGGCGGTATTTCCTTACAATACTCATGTCTTTCCTTCTTCAAAATAAAAGTACGATTTACCAACCGCAAAAAACCTTACATAACCGGGGTGCATGGCTTGATGAACCGTAAGCCTGCATTTAATCAGGCCATACCTGCCATTGATGTAAAAATATTGCCGCCACCGGGTAAATGGTTCAATTTTATGATACAAAAATACCAGCTATATGAAACACTTTGAATTTATTACTGCATCCCTGCTGTTTATTGCGAGCGGCTCTTGTTCCCAGGCTCCAGTCACTCATTCATCAATCAATAAAAGAGTTGCAGGGAATATTGGCGGACCCTGCGAAGGCTGTGAAGCCATATATGAAAGCCCCGTATTGTTTGAAAAACTAGAGTCCATGACTTGGTTACCTGATTGGAAAGAAAAAGGGACCAAATTAGCGGTAAATGGAGTAGTTTATAAAGCGGATGGGGTGACCCCTGCTGGCGGGGTAATCATTTATATTTATCATACTGATCAAAACGGTGTTTATGTTAAGAAAGGTGATGAAACCGGATGGGGCAAGAGACATGGCTACCTTCGCGGCTGGATGAAAACAAATGAAAAAGGAGAATACAAATTCTTCACACTCAAACCAGCTTCCTATCCAAACAGTAAAGCACCGGCACATATTCATGTAACAATTAAAGAACCGGGCATGAATGAATATTATATAGACGAATATCTTTTTGATGATGACCCTTTCTTAACCCTGGAAGAACGTAACCGGCAACCTGGCCGGGGAGCTAATGGCATATTGAAAACGGTAGAGGTGGAAAAAGGGTTTTTGAAGGCTGAACGTAATATCCATCTTGGTAAAAATATTCCCAGCTACCCGAAAGGATGAAAAAAGAACGAAAGCTAAGCTCTCTGGAAAGTATAAGCTAGAAGAACCAACGAGAACACAGGAGAAAAAGGATTCATTTCATTACAGAATCTCTTTAAAACTCCTTTCCTCTTCTGACCTCTTAGTTAAAAATTTGATTTGAAAAAAAACTGCTTTATTTTCTATCCAGCACCTTATCTACCAAACTTAAAAGTTTTTTCAACTTCGGTCCGGGCATAATACGTTTTGCCACAGCCAACCGGTAATTACCCGTGTTCACATGGTAACCTCCTTGGGGAAATTGCCCGCTTATGGCCGTACGGTTAGAAACCCAGAAGAAATTGAGATTCCAGTTACTGCTGTTATATCCAATGCCAGAGCGGAACATGAAGTTGGGAGAAATCTGGCGGGTAAACTTATTAATTTCTTTTATTGTTTCCTCTACAAATCCGAGATCAAGACTGAGGGTAGCTGAGGCGGTAATAAACCAATGTTCTTTCCATACCAGCGTGTATGCGTAACCGGCACCAGGGCCGACTTCTATATAACGTACCTGTTCAATATTCTTTTGCGGATAATCAGCAGCTAATGCAGCCGGCACAATTGCACTATCTCCCCTAATTTTTCCATAGGTGATGCTACCCCCCAATAAAAAAGACCCCGCCGATTTTTTCTGCCATTCACTTTGCAGGAAGGCCGCCCGGTACGAAAAACGTTTGCTATTATAGATTTGATAAGCACTCACCCCCATTTCTTTCACGTTTAGATCCGGACGCTTATAAAATGTATTAATATCGGATGAACCATAGCCGCGTGGAAATATGAAATATCCTTTATAGAATTGTCCGAAAAGATCGAATCGCCATTTAGCTCCATATAAATGTGTTTGCAGATCCAGGTATTTTGTTTTGCCTTTTTCCTTCCCGGGATTAAGAAAGGAAAAACCATAACCAACATTTAGCGTTAGGGCCCGATAGGTGGCCCCCACTCCCACACTGAGCTTTGTATTAGGGCGATATTGTATTTCGCGAAAACCACCCGCGCCGTCTATTCCAAAAATGGTGTATTTCTGTGACAAATAAGCGCGGCCGGTAATCATTTTGGTATACGGCTGTATATAATTTGTATCACGATCTTGCGCGGTTGAATAAAAACTTAAAATTATTAAAAGCGAAGTCAGATTGCCGCTTTTAAAAAAATTTCTCTCTTGTTTATTGTTTCTTAATTGCATAATTAATTACGTGTTCCGAATAAAATACTGCCGATACGAACCATGGTACTCCCTTCTTCAATGGCGATTTTATAATCGCTGCTCATGCCGATGGACAGTGTTGGGAGTTCGGAGCCGGGCGCCGCAGGACGAAGATTATCCAGTATTGTTTTTAATTTTCTAAATTCTGTTCTTACTCTCTCTTTATCCACCGAAAACGAAGCCATTCCCATTAATCCTATAATTCGTACATATGGCATCTGATTATATTCAAAGTTTTTGATCAGCTCATGTAACTCTATCTCATCCAATCCAAACTTTGTTTCTTCCTGTGCAATATAAATCTGAAGCAAGACGTCCATTACCCTGTTAAGTTTGGCGGCTTGTTTGTTAATTTCCCGGAGCAACTTGAAACTGTCAACACCATGAATAAGATGAACAAAGGGGCTGATATATTTGACTTTATTACTCTGCAGATGACCGATAAAATGCCAGCGGATATCTTTCGGTAATTGCACCGCCTTGTCCACCAGTTCCTGCACATAATTCTCTCCGAAATCGCGCTGGCCCAGTTGGTATAACTCCAGTATGTCCGTTGCAGGCTTCGTTTTGGAAACAGCCACCAGTGTTACCTGGTGCTCCTTGAGTTCGTTGATGATTTGTTGATATGCTTCTTTATTTATGGCCATAATGGACGCGTAAATTTCGGAGTTTTTATCAAAAGTTATGAAGATTCGACCATGTAGTAAGTCTTCTCCCCGTAATAATCTTTGTATTCGGGAGTTGATAAAAAAAAGCCGCCAGCAACGCGAACGGCTAAGAGCTATTGGCCAGTTGCCAACTATTTTAATATGGATCTGCTAATAACAATCCGTTGTACTTCGCTGGTTCCTTCATAAATCTGCGTGATCTTTGCATCCCGCATCAGTCGCTCAACATGGAATTCTTTTACATAACCATATCCGCCATGTATCTGTACCGCTTCGGTAGCCGTCCACATAGCTGTTTCACTCGCGTACACTTTTGCCATAGAGCTGCTCAAAGTATAATCTATGCCGTGATCTTTTTCCCAGGCAGCTTTTAAACATAATAATCTGGAGGCTTCAATTCGGGTAGCCATATCAGCTAACTTAAATTGAATGGCCTGGTGGTGCATGATCTCTTTACCAAAAGCTTTGCGTTGTTTGGAATAGTTAAGGGCCAACCCATAGGCTCCACTCGCAATACCCAAAGCCTGTGAAGCAATCCCGATACGACCACCGCTGAGGGTTTTCATCGCGAAAGTGAATCCAAAACCGTCGGCCCCGATACGGTTTTCCTTTGGCACTTTCACGTCAGTAAAAGAGATGCTATGCGTATCACTACCACGGATACCCAGTTTATTTTCTTTGGCGCCCACAGTAACCCCCGGCCATTTTTTTTCAACAATAAAAGTATTGATACCCCGACTTCCTTTGGAAGCATCCGTTTGTGCCATTACTAAATAAACGGAGGCCGAGGACCCATTGGTGATCCAGTTCTTGATACCGTTTATTAAATAATAATCGCCTTTATCTTCTGCGGTTGTTCGTTGCGAGGTGGCATCGCTGCCCGCCTCGGGTTCACTTAATAAGAAAGCGCCAATATATAATTCGCCGTCCTTCTTGCCCTGTGCGAGCGGGCTAAGGTATTTTTGTTTTTGTTCCTCGTTGCCATATGCTTCAAGGCCCCAGCAAACCAAACTGTTATTTACACTCATGCATACACTTACACTGGCATCTATCTTACTTATTTCTTCCATCGCTAATACATAACTGATCGTATCCATTCCGGCACCGCCGTATTGGGGATCCACCATCATGCCCATAAAGCCTAGTTCGGCGAGCAGCTTTATTTGTTCTTTTGGAAATTTCTGATTTTCATCGCGCTCAATCACTCCTGGCAAACATTGGTTCTGCGCAAAGTCGCGGGCGGCCCGTTGAATCATCAGGTGTTCCTCAGAAAGTTGAAACTGCATGGTATGAAAGATTAGAGGCGCAAAAATAATCGAAATTAAATAGAAAACTAACGGCTGTTTGGTTTTATTTTGATTGACCGATATCGAGCGGTCCGGCATTACTATTTACGCGCAAAGCTGACATGCTGCAAATTTTATCAATAAATAATTTAAACGAAAGATAGAGTTCTCCAATCCAGGAATAATCATAGTCGTTTTGACCCCATCTTATTGTACTGAACCGCTTCTTCCGCTTTTCCTTATGGGGTAAAAAGTCTATATAGTAATTTCAATCCTGTTTTTTTCCGGGTCAAATACTATAGTCTCGTAATACCCATCGCCGGTCCACCGCGGTCCATCAATAATTTCAAATCCATCTTCCCGGAATCGACCGGTGAGGGCATTTACTTTTTCTTCACTGCCAACCGAAATAGCGATATGAATAAAGCCGGTGAATTGTTTATACACGTCGTCATTACTGGAAGGCACCGAAGGCATATAAATCAGTTCCAGTCGTGGTCCGTTGTTAAATGAGAGAAAATAAGATTCAAATTGCTTGCGGGAATTGATGTACTTCTCATTGGGAGCCGCTCCGAAATAGCGGGTATAAAATTCTTTCATTTTTTCCAGATCCTTTACCAATAGGGCGATGTGTTCGATCTTCATTTCCATGAGTCGAGTTTAATTCAGTAAGATCGTTATTTAATAACAACAGGCTGTCAAGTTTAAGACAACCTGTTAAATTTATCTTTGCGGTAGTATATTTCGTTAAAGCAAATTAAATGTCGCTTCTTCATTCGCATGAATTCGTCTTCAATTTGTGCTTATCCGCACGCTCATTTTTCCATTTGTTCAATCACCGCCTGGGTAACCCCGGTAAAACTAAATCCCCCGTCATGGAAAAGATTTTGCATCGTTACCATTTTAGTGAGATCGCTGAACAGGGTAACTACATAATCGGCACATTGATCGGCCGAGGCATTTCCGAGCGGGCTCATCTTTTCTGCGTAGCTGACAAATCCATCAAAACCTTTAACGCCACTGCCGGCAGTTGTTTTAGTGGGCGACTGAGAAATGGTATTCACCCTTACTTTTTTCTTAACCCCATAATGATAGCCGAAACTTCTGGTTACACTTTCCAGAAGAGATTTTGCATCTGCCATTTCATTGTAGTCGGGAAAAACTCTTTGTGCAGCGATATAGGTAAGAGCCACTACGCTACCCCATTCGTTTAGCGCGTCCATATCCCAGGCTGTTCGTAATACCCGATGCAGGCTCATTGCGGATATATCCAGCGTTTTGGCATTCCATTCATAATTCATTTCGGTATAATGTTTTCCCTTTCGCACATTAATACTCATTCCAATAGAATGTAATATAAAATCAATTTTGCCGCCAAAATGTTCTATTGATTTTTCAAACAGGTTTTTCAAATCATCCATATTCACAACATCTGCACCAATAACCGGTGCATTCACCGCCTCTGCCAGTTTATTTATTTCCCCCATACGCAATGCAACGGGCGCGTTAGTAAGTACTAACCGGGCTCCTTCTTCGTAGCAACGAAGGGCGGTTCTCCAGGCTATTGATTTTTCATCCAAAGCGCCAAATATGATTCCTTTTTTCCCTTTCAGCAGGTTATTAGCCATAGAAAACAATTTGATAATTTGAAAATACCGGCACAGGTTGTACTGCCCGAGTGAATATGCGGGTAAAAATAAGAAGTAAATGGGAAGAAAATACAGCCCGGTAAATTGGCAGGAAAGTCTTTTGCAGGATCATGAACATTCTTAAAATAATACCATCATATTTTGTTACCCATTTCCCTGCAATAGCCATACAAACCGGAAAAGCAGGAATGCCCAGGCGGCAGTGTAGGAAAAAGCAAAGGCCAGTATACAAACTAAAAAAACAGGAATCGTAAAAGAGATTGACCTGGCTGCAGATTATTAATCAGCCAACGATTGAAATAAAAGGCAGGAATTACCGCCAGTATTCCATAAAAAATAAGGGATCGAAGAAGCATGTATAAAACACGGTTATAATTACTTTAATCCGGAAGACAGGAGCCTATATAAGCTAAGCAATAATAGACTTCCCTCGAAAAATAATAACATATTGGCGGTAATTAAAATCAAAGAGTAACAAAGAAGAGCAGTGAGTGTTTCGCTTGGAATGATTTTTTCATTTGATTTTTTATAGCTCCAATACCCTAACAAAACAACAACAGCCAATACAATAAAAAATACTAATGATTTAAAGAGTGGCAGCATAATTGTCTAATGTAATTTTCTTTTTGCTTTCCTAAAAAATAGAAAATTAATTCCGCACCATTTCGCGTGCATTTTCTAAAGCGGCGGCGGTGGGCTTTTCCCCGCTCAACATTTGGGCAATGGTGGTTATCCGTTCTTCCTGCGACAAAACGCGTATGCTCGTTTTAATGGCATTGCCCTTAATTTCTTTATATACAAATAAATGCCTGTCGGCCTTGCCTGCAATCTGGGGTTGATGAGTAATGCTGATCAGTTGCCTTGTTCGGGCCAGGTCTTTCATTATTATGCCAACCTGCTTTGCGGCTTCGCCGCTAATGCCTGAATCAATTTCATCAAATATGAGTGTTGGTAAATCGAGCGATTGCGCCACCAGGGATTTAATACATAACATCAGCCGGCTTAATTCGCCACCGCTGGCCACTTTGCGAATGGGTTCAAAGGGACCGGTCTTATTAGTTTGTCCGGCAGGCAGCCCTGCCTGGGCGGCAGGGAGGTTGGCGTTAAACAAAAACTCCACCATGTCTTTTCCGTATTGGTTGAGGGCCGTACTTTGAACCTGAACCTGCAACCGCGCGTTGGGCATGCCTACCTGGTGGAGAAGTTTATTAACCTTATCCTGCAAAGGTTTTACCTGTTTGTTTCTATTGCCAGAAAGAGTTATTGCTAAAACTTCTGCTTTCTTAAATAATTGCTCCACTTCTTTTTCTTTACCGGCTATTACCTCATCCATGTTCAATACAGCCTGTAACTTCTCTTCGAGCGTATTTTTTATGAATAGTAAATCATCCGTTTTTTGAACCCCATGCTTTTTGAGCAGCTTATATCCAACCGCAATCCGGTCGTTCAGTTGTTCAATACGGCGGGGATCGTATTGAATATGATCATTGATATGTTCTATTTCTCCATTAATATCCTGTAACTCTACCTGGGCAGAAAGTAAGCGCTGTACCAAACCGGGTAACGCCGCATGATATCCACTAAATACCTGTATCTGATTAGCCAGCGATTTTAACTGCTGTACCAATGGATGCTCTCCTTCACCTAATTCATACACTGCCTTCGAGAGCATCGCTTTTATGCCCTCCGAATTACTCAATAACTTCAATTCCGTATCTGCCTCTTCCAGTTCGTTAGGTGCCAGTGAAGCTTCTTTCAATTCATCAAACAAGAATTTATTATAGTCATACTCTTTGGCAAACTGGTCTTTTAGACGCCAGAGTTCTTCCAATTCATGGCGGGATTGCTGAAATTGCCTGTACATTGTTTGATATTGAAGCAATAGGTCGGCGTGGCCAGCCAACGCATCAATGACTTCTCTTTGAAAACCACTTTCTCCTAACTCAAGGGTATCAAACTGGCGGTGCAGGTCAACGAGAAAAGAACTCAATGATCTTAACTGCTCCAGGTTAACGGGCGTATCGTTTACAAAAGCCCGGGATTTTCCATTGGCTGTAATTTCTCTTCGTATCACCAATTCTTCTTCGGCATCCAGGTCATTCTCCTTTAAAAATTTTCTAACTTCTTTTTTACTGTTTACTGCAAAACTGCCTTCTACAAAACATTTCTTTTCGCGGTTCAATAAAACAGAGGTATCGGCCCGATCGCCTAATATCAACGATAATGCCCCCATCAAAATAGATTTACCCGCGCCTGTTTCGCCGGTAATTACATTAAGCTTATCACTAAATTGAATTTCTATTTCATTAATGATAGCATAGTTCTGTATACTTAATTTTTTCAGCATAGTCTAAAATACCAATCAGCAAATTAATGGATTCTGATTGTCCAGGCTGCCAAAAATTCCCACAGCATTTTCACTCTCCTTTACAACGTGCAATGCCTGCCTTGGCCCGCTGATCGAGCGAATTTTTATAATCATGGTCTTCCATATTCATGCAATACCGGTACCATTTTATCGCTTCTATTTTTTCCCCCCGCTGTTCATATATGTATCCTATGTGCAGGGCCGCCCTGGCAGCATAATATTCTTTTCGTTTTTCACCCAGGGTAATTGCCTTTTTATAAAAATCAAGTGCCTCATCTTTTTCGCCCAAATCATCATAGAGCCGGGCAACGCGGTATTCAAATTCTGTTTGTTCCTGGGGAAGAGTAAAATCAGTAAACTTCTTTCCATGCAACAGCCGAAGTGCTTCGCGGTAATACCCCCCATCGTTAAGCAACCGCGCGTGCAATAATAATTTGTTGGGCCAAATGCCGGTCTTTGCCTCTTTCTGGGCCTGTTTGTCGGCTTCACTTTCCAGCGAACCTTTTTTTAATACGTCGGCGCGGTATTTATCTGCCATCACCTGGTTATCGCGCAGGTAATAGTACCAGCTTAATTTCTGGAGCACTTCTTTTACATAATACCTTCCCTTAAATTGCTCCAGAAATCGTTCAAAATATATGGCTGCATCAGGTTCCTGATGATTGAGTTTTGCAAAGCCCATTTCCATGTCCCAAACAGGTGATACCAAATAATCGCCGGAAGGATTTCTTCCTGCAATAATTTTTTTTGCGTTCTCTGATTGCTGATAACTGATACTCAGGTTGGCGGCGAGATAGGTGAAAAGGTGATTGTTTACAAGATCCAACTGCTGTTGCTGAATAAAGCGAAACACTCCCTCTTTATCGTTTTCGATATAATACTTCAGGTAACAATAATAGAAAGCGGCTTCCTCCTGAAACAATTTCGACCATTCATCAGTCCGGTTTAAAAAAACCTGGATGGTATTCATCCCTTGTTTAATCGTTCCTTTAATGCCCAGCATATTACTTAACCACTTATAACCATCCGGAATCGTACCTGCAGCCACCTGCATGGTACCCCGATAAAGCTGGATAGGATAAAACAAAGGGAACAACTCCTGGTTTTCTTTTATTTGTAAAAAAGAACGACGGAATTCCCAGCCCGCATCCCAGGTATAACCAAACTTAATTTTTATAGCTGCCCATTGAAAATGAATAATGGACCGGGTGAATAGTTGAAAGGGCGAATTCTCTGGCCCCTCCGCCATTTTATCCAGGCGTTCCTTCAGGTTCTTTATTCGTTTTTTATATTCTGAGGGGTCTTCATTAAGAAAAAGGGTAAAAAAATCGATATAATTCTCTAAAAAATAAGGGATAAGATTTTCGGGATGCTGTGCCTTTTCCGCATTCAGCATCCGCTGTCCGTTATTTAATTTAAGCTGGATGATTTCTTTGTATGCGAGGCGGCAATTCGTATTAAAGTCGAAGGTTTTTTGAGTGAACGCGGTTAGCGAGAACAAAAGAATAATGATAGTAAAATGCGTCCTTCGTTTGAATGAAGAGACAGTAAATCGGAATACCAGGAGTGTCCGGGATGACATGCTGAATAGGATTACCCATTGCTGAAGTGTGCGACGCAACCAACGCATAATAGTTGCAATATAGCTCAGTTCCTCATTCTATATACGCACTTTGGATTATGTAAATTAAAAAAAGGTGCCCGCATGGCGAACACCTTTGATAATATCTTAACGCTATGGCTGATTACTTTGCTACAATAGTGTCGAACAGATCGCGGTCCACTAATACCCGTCCACAGTTTTCACACACGATAATTTTTTTACGTTGCTTGATTTCGCTTTGGCGCTGGGGTGGAATAGCATTGAAGCAACCACCACAAGCATCACGCTCTACTGGCACTACCGCTAACCCATTACGGTAGTTTTTACGAATACGGTTGAAAGAATTAAGTAAGCGCTCTTCTACTTTCGCCCTGGCTTCAGAAGACAATTTTGCGAAATGTTTTTCTTCTTTTTCAGTAGATGTGATTATTTTTTCCAACTCCCCTTTCTTATTATTTAATACGCCTTCTTTTGCCGCTATATTTTTTTTTGCCTTTTCGAGTACTACTAATTTCTCTGCCGTTTCTTCGTTTGCATCTTTGATATGCTTTTCCGCCAGCTTCATTTCCAGCTGCTGCATTTCAATTTCTTTATTGATGGCTTCAAATTCGCGGCTATTTTTTACGTTTTCACTCTGTTTCTCATACTTCTTGATCAATGCCTCGGCTTCTTTAATCAGATTTTTTTTCTGGTTAATGAACTCCTGAATTCCGTTGATCTCTTCTTCAATGCGGGTCTGCCGTGCATTCAGTCCGAGAATTTCATCTTCGAGGTCGCTTACTTCCATTGGAAGTTCTCCTTTCAGAATTTGTATCTCATCAATTTTAGATTCTATTTTTTGAAGGGCCACTACCGAGGAGAGTCTTTCTTCTACGGAGTATTCTTTTACTGTACTCATAGTCTAGAAATAATAATTAACCGGGTTTGTTTGCGTGTCCGGTTTAAGGACGGCAAAAGTAGGAAATTTTTGCCGTAAAATATCAGACAGAAGATTGATTGTGAATTGTTCGCTTTCATAATGACCAATATCGCAAATAACCAGGCGGTCATTGGCATCGAAAAACTCGTGGTACTTTAAATCGGCTGTAACAAATACGTCGGCCCCCAAAGCTAATGCCTTGGAAATGAGAAAACTGCCAGCTCCGCCGCAGAGAGCGACCTTTTGAATTGGCTTACCTGTTAAAGCTGAGTGTCGTATGACCTTAAGTCCAAATAGTTCTTTGAGTTTTGACAAAAAAGCGGTTTCGCTAACAGGTTCTGGTAATTGACCAATCAAACCGGCTCCTATTCCCGGATGTTCATTGGCCAGGTTTATTAAATCATAAGCCATCTCTTCGTAGGGGTGAACACTCTTTAAAACATGTATAATATTTTTTTCCAGATGAGCAGGAAACAGGACCTCTATCTTAGTTTCGGGCTCAGCGTGTCGGGTACCAATTTTTCCTGCAAAAGGATCAGTTCCTTCTCCCGCTTTATAGGTACCCGTTCCATCAACTCCAAAGCTACAGTCACTGTAATTTCCAATATATCCTGCTCCTGCCTTAAATATTGCTTCCAGCACTTTGTCGGCATAAGCCAGGGGTACAAAGGTGAAGAGCTTCATCAATGTGGAATCCTTACAAGTTAAAACCGAACAATTTAACAGGCCCAGCCGGGAAGCCAAGCTGCTGTTTACGCCACTTATGACATTATCCAGGTTGGTATGAATGGCGTAAATGGCGATATCATTCTTAATGGCCGCGATTACCGTTTTCTCAACATAATTCTTTCCATTTATTTTTTTTAGCCCCTTGAAAATAATGGGGTGATGCGCAATAATAAGATTACATTTTTTTTGAATTGCTTCTTCAATAATGGCTTCGGTAGAATCGAGGGTACATAATACGCCCGTACATTCCCAGGCCTGGTTACCGGTAAGTAAGCCGGCATTATCATACCCCTCCTGCAAAACAGGCGGAGCCATGGATTCCAAATAATTGACTATGGCATCGATTTTCATGAAATAAAGATAACTAAGCCGGTGGCAATTGGCGTGCAAAATTCTTTTTCATAAAGCTTCGGAACTGTTGTAACTTAAGAACAATCTGGTGACCCGGCCGCTCCCTGAGACCTTATTATCTCACCTTAAAATCTTGCTATAAATGAAAAAGCTATTGCTCCTGTTACCCGCATTCATGCTATTTTCTTACGGCATGAAAGATGCAGGGTTGAATAAAAAAGAAAAAAAATTCGCCATTAATTATCTTGAACAAACAAGAGACGATTTGCAAAAAACGGTTAGTGGCTTGAGTGAAGATCAGTTCAATTTTAAGCCGGCACCGGATAAATGGTCGGTGAAGGAATGCCTTCAACACATTGCAATCACGGAAGATGGCCTTTGGAAATGGTGTGAAGGAGTCATCAAAGCCGCACCCAATCCAGGAAAAAGGGCTGAAATAAAATCAACGGATGATCAAATTATTAAGATGATCACCGACCGAAGCTCCAAAATAAAAACTACGCCGGAAATGCAGCCGGATAAATCACCCTATACCACTTCCCTCGATGCGTTAAGCGGATTTAAAGCATCAAGAGAAAAGTTGATTAAATACGTAAAAACAACCAAAGATGATTTGCGCAATCATGTAACGGAAGCCCCGTTTGGCACAGTGGATTCCTATCAATTGATATTGTTTATCAGCGGGCACACCAACCGGCACACGCAGCAAATTGCTGAAGTGATGGCAGATCCTAATTTTCCGAAGAACTAAAAATACCGATCATCCTTAATCCCGGCGCCAACCCCGTAAGGTTGAGCCGGGATAAGATGGTTGGAAGGGAAAGAAACTAAAATGTAAAATATAGAATGTAAAATGTAAAGTATAAAATCAGGAATTAGATCTATCCAAACGTATTGCTTACCATATGATCCCATCATAAAAAATAAAAGCTGCAAAAGAGATTTTTTTCATACCCATTTTATTCAATTAACTTCTCTACTTTCACCAGTTTACCATCTGCGGTTACTCCTTCCAGGTTAATTCTAATACGCCTGGCAGTATCGCTATTGAAGAAACGGATGAGGTATTTGCCGGCCACGGGGTCTGGCTTAAGATCGGGTTGCCAAAGCAGGGTTGTTCGACGATCAGGTAAATCTTTTGCTGACGGCGTTTCTTCATAATCGGGAGCATAGTACTCTTTCATGGGCGAATAGCCCGGGTACGTGAAAGCATGTAAATAACCGGGCCCGATGGATTTTACGTCGGAGGCTTTCTTGGTATATACCACCAAAGCCTGTGTAGACCCAATTCCCGGGTTTCCCATAAAACCTGACTGGAAATATTTAATCATCGCAACCTGGTTCATAGGGATGGTTGCCAGTTGCTGGGAAGTGGTAGGCGCCTCATCTAAAAAAAGTGGTACCGGTATGGGCCCCCCTGTCAGGCTCATAGCCCGTCCTGAATAAATTGTATAGGTCGGAGGATTACCAGATGGAATGATACGAAGCCCCCCTATCCTTCCTTGTATATATTGAAATACATTTTGAGCCCCCGCCCCTGGATTGTTATTAACCAAGTCGAGAATACGTACCATGTTGGTAGAACTGAAAATTCCGGTGGTATATCTTTGATTCAATTCTTCGAGGGGTCGTTTCTTTTTTCCGATTACGGTAATTGATTCCAGTATGCGGTAATTGCCGGAAGTATCTTTCGAAAAAATATATAAGGCCTTCAGCGAATCCGACACCGGTAATAAAGCGGGGTTATTCATTCCAAAAGCACTGAGAGGAGATTTCACCGGCAAGGAAAAAGTAGTAGTGTCTTTATCTAATTGAATAAACAATTCTTTTTCACGGTTCTTTTTGCTGTTGAGTTGAAAACTAAATTGGGCGGAATCGGCATATACCAGGTCATCGAGAAAGAATCTCCCGTTATCTCCAATGGCTACCTGGAAAAAATCGGTGAGCGAATCCTTTGTGCGCAAAATAAAATTGGCTTCTCCTCCGGAAACCGGTTTTTTTGTTCGCTCTGAAAAAATGGTACCCGACAATTGAATATGATTTCTGTCGCGATTTGTAATGTTAGGAAAATGATTGTTTAACACCGAGGCCCAGTTAAACCTACGCCAGCCGTTTGTCATCATTACCAGGTCCAATGCTTTTCGGGTAGCTTTATCATTATTGTTGAAATAAAAGGAGGGATTATGAATGTATCCTTTCAGATCGGAAGTAAGTAAAAGGTGCGATAAGATATCTCCTCTTCCTTCCCTACCCAAATATTTTCCATCATCTACCACCGACAAAGAATAACTGCCCAGCACTGAATCCGGCAAAGAAAAAGAGAAAACATTCTTTCCTTTTTTCTTAAGCGAGATAGAATCAGCAGAAAGATTGACCGGGAGCAACATATCGTTGTTATTTATGAAAAGCAAGCGTTCGGCTAATGGAGTGCCGTTCATTGTTAATACGGTTAACTGCAATATACCACTGGGAAAGGAACGGGTATCAATAGATATAATGGCACTGTTGCCCTGTACCTGTACTGACTGTTCGAATATGAGGTGCTGCTGGATTTGACCAACCAATACCAGGTCGGTCGCTGTTTCAGTTCCCGGCATTGTCAGAATTATACGGCGCCGTGTTTCATTTTCTTCCCGCACCTGCAACGCACAACCGCTTTCTTTTCCCATTGGCATTGGATACTTATTAATTGTGCCGTCTGCGAATGAAACTTCCGCTTCATATTTTAATCCGGTTGCCGGCAAAAAACCAAATGTGCCCATTCCATCGTGCAGGGTAATAAAGGTTGTTAATTCATTTCCCGTTTCATCTAACAATCTCCCATTAATGCTTACCGGCAGGCCTTGATGGTCGGAGGCCCTAAAAGCCACCACATTCACCACTCCATTGACGATATCCCCTCCTTCAGGAAAAAAATGGACCTTGTATTGAGGTTTATTTTTTACAGGAGTCGTGTTTTTCTCGCCGGGCTTGTAAATAAAAAATGATCTCCCGTATAAAAAATCTTCATCAAAGTTGAGCATCCAGGGAGTATAGGCCCGGACGATATAATTACCAGCCGGTATAGAATCTGGTAATTCAAAACTTCCAATAGCCGTACCGGACAATATCGGAATTCTCTTTTGTAGGATGATTTGATTATTCCCGTTAATAAGTTCAATAAAAAAATTAGCACTCAGGTCGCTGGGCACAAAACCGGCAAACAGGTAGGCTTTAAACCAAATAGTTTCGCCAGCCAAATAAACTTCTTTGTCGTAATGAATATAGATACGTTCCTGGGGAAAACTATCTTTCAACTGCTGTAATACCCTTTGTGGGTTTTGGCCAGAAAGCAATAGTGCGACTAGGATAAATGAAACAGTTAGCAATTGTTTTTTCATAGAAAAGCAATTTACTATGAAAATCGATTCCATATCAATTACGGCTAGTATTTCTCAAAAAATATAACGGAATGGAGTAGGTTAGTTTTGCATGCGTTTAAAATCCCTTTATTTCCATAACCCCACTAACTGGAAAGGGGCCCAATAATACGGATCTTCATAGCCGGTTTGTTTTTTCAGGTATACCTGTGCTTGTTGAAATGCCCACACCTTATCCATTTTGGCAAGGTTTTCATAGAACTTATCAATAAGGATACGCGTAGCTTTATCGTCTACCGACCACAACGTGGCAATAACAGTTGGAACTCCCATTTCAATAAACGCAGAGGCAGTACTGATGGGCCAGCCTTCCGCTGCTTCGCGGATCACGGCGGTTTCGCAGGCTGACAATGTAACCATGGGAAAGCGGTCGATATCGGTCATGGTTTGTGTTTGCGATCATTAATCTTCCATCGTCATGGTTAGCGGGGTCTGAGGCGAGTACCAGGTAAGAACTTTCGGCATTGCTGTAATCCAGTACACCTTGTGTGGCGAGCTGTACGACCTATTGATTGGTCCAATAATAAAAGATATCAGGGATAAACAATTAATAGCTATTCTGAAATTCTAGCCGAACCCAGTAACCGGTTGGCTCGATACTCACCCTGCCTGCGATACTTCCCATATACTTCCGCTTCGGCTCCTTCATACACTCCATCATTTGAGCCACCGTCAATCAATGCTTCTAAAGAATTATCCGAAATATTTTTTATTGATTCAATAGAGAGATAGGCCAGAATGGTTTCCTCATTTTTACTGCGCGGAAATTGGTACACCACGTTCTTTGTTCGGGTTTCCTGGCAGAGTGAGACAATGGCTTTTTTCATCTTTGAAACTTCCTTTGGGCTTTTAATATTGCGGTATTGATCCATTGATAGATAAAATACCTCATGCCCTTTTTGCATATTGCTCCATCGCTTCATAATTGATGCCGGCACAGTAAAAACAATTGGCAACAAAAAGAACATCAGGTGCGGCTATTTTTAATTCTACTTTAGCTGCCATAGCAAACCCATCGGCGGCCTCTGTGTATTTTTTTGCCGCCGAATCGGTTATTGTTTTTTGGTGTATTTTTTTGGCAACCAGACTTTTTTGCGCGTTAACAGATAGGACAATGAATAAAAATAATAAGCATGGAGTCAGTCTCAAACTGTAAATCATTTTTGCCGGTTTAGAAATTTATTACGGTGTCAAGATACATAGTATGCTGCCTATTCTGCCTACCCACCCGTACTGATTTATTCCTGCTCCATTTTCATGTAATGAATTATAGCCAAATAAATTTCGGATTTTAGCGGAATAATCAGAATAATCAATCATGCACGGTCAATCAACCACTGAATTATTTCACAAGTACAAGGAACAATTGCGCAAAATAGCTGATATACGATATGCATCGGCGGTGCTGCAATGGGACCAGGAAACGTATCTTCCCTCCAAAGGAGCGGCTATTCGTGGACAGCAGGTAGCTACCTTATCGGAAATCGCCCACCAGTTTTTTACCGGCGAGCAGCTTGGTAACCTGTTGGCAGAATTGTTAATTCGCCATGACCTCGCTTCTTCCGAAAGAAGAAATGTTGAGCTTACCCAGGAGGATTATATTAAACAAAAAAAATTCAGCTCCTCCTTTGTCAGGAAATTATCAGAAGCCACTCAAAAAAGTTTCCATAGCTGGTTACAGGCACGAAAAGAGAATAAATTCGAATTCTTCGCTAAGGACCTCGCCAACCTGGTGGAATTAAAAAAACAGGAAGCCGACCTCTTAGGTTATACCAAACACGCCTACGATGCATTACTAAATGATCATGATAAAGGTTCAGATTGCAGCTTACTGGATGCCTTGTTCTCTGATATCCGAGTGCCATTAAAAGAATTGCTTGATAGGATAGTGGCGTGCGCACCGGTAAATGATAAATTTCTTCACCAGCATTTTCCCAAGAAAGAACAATGGGAGTTTGGAATGCAGGTACTGAAAGATTTTGGATTCGACCTGGAAGCAGGCCGCCAGGATATTGCCGAGCATCCTTTTACTATTAATTTCAACAGTCATGATGTCCGCATCACCACCAGAATTGATGAAAGTGATTTAAGTAGTATGATATGGAGTTGTATTCACGAGGTGGGACATGCCTTATATGAACAGGGTTTACCAGAAACTGAATATGGATTACCACTTGGTGAACCGGCTTCCTTTTCAATTCATGAATCACAGTCGAGGTTATGGGAAAACCATGTGGGCCGGAGTTTAGCTTTTTGTGAACGATACCTGCCAACACTGCAAGATTATTTTCCCCAACTGCTAAAGAATATAACTCCTGTTGAATTTTACAGGGGTATTAATAAAGTTCAGCCTAGCCTCATCAGAACAGAAGCTGATGAACTAACCTATCATTTTCATGTAATGATCCGTTACGAAATTGAAAAGAAATTACTTGATGGTTCTATCAATGTAAAAGAGATACCCGCTTATTGGAACGAACATTACAGGGATTACCTCGGACTGGCAGTTCCGGATGATAGGCAGGGCTGCCTTCAGGATGTGCATTGGAGCCATGGAAGTTTTGGCTATTTCCCCACCTATAGCCAGGGTAGTTTTTATGCGGCCCAATTTTATTCAAAAGCCGATGAAAAGATCATCTTTTTGGAAGAACAGATAAGGAAAGGCAGCAATCAAGCGTTATTGAACTGGCTGCGGCAGGAAGTGCACCAGTATGGTCGTCAGTATACTAGCGAAGAATTATGTCTGAATATTTGTGGAGAAGGACTAAATACCCGTTATTTTTTAGACTACCTGCTTGCTAAATACCATAATATTTACCAATTTTAAACTCGCAAATATCCTTTTATGAAAAAACGTTTTCCTTTTTACCTACTATTAATGCTCTCAATGGGCATTTTCTCCTGCAAAAAGGCGGTTGAAAATAAGAAACAGGATCTGATAATGAGTGCCATTACAGATGGAATCTGGGTTGTTGAACAATACTTAGAAGGAGCCAATAATATCAGCAGCGATTTTGCGAATTATGATTTTAAATTTAATAATGATGGAAGTGTGGTGGGCACGAAAGCCGGCAACGCAACCAATGGTACCTGGGTGGGTAATGCATCTAATTATTCCATTACTTCCAATTTTCCCTCTGCCGTAGATCCCCTCCAAAAAATGAATGGGGTTTGGAAATTAACCGATAGTTACTGGGATTATGTGGAAGCCGAAATGACAACAGCATCCGGAAAGAACATTCTGCATTTGCGTAAAAAGCCCTGATTTTTAATTTTCCATTAATTAAGTATAATTTTTGCAGCCTTCTCAGGGCTGCATTTTATTTTTCTGTCCCCCTCAAAAATCATAATTTTCCACAGCTTATCCACATTGTTTTACCCCGGGTATATTATGATAAAATCAAAGCTCCTGGCAAGACTCCTGATTCTACTATTATTCACCATTGGTTCAGTTCCCGCATATGCGCAATTGTCAGCCCTCTTTTCAGCAAACAAAACAGAAGGATGCGCTCCCTTAGTAGTTCAGTTTCGCGATGAGTCGGCCGGCAACCCTACTAACTGGCGGTGGGATCTTGGTAACGGAACATTATCATTTCTTCAAAATCCGGCCGCTACTTATTTTAATCCTGGCACCTACAGCATTAAGCTGGTAGTCAGTAATGGAGCCCAAAGTGATTCTATAATAAAAACGCAATACATTACAGTTCACGCATCACCTATTGTAAATTTTACTGTATCGGATACCGGCGGTTGCTTTCCGTTAAAAGTTCAATTCAACGATTTAAGCAGCCCGGGCAGCGGATCTATCAGCAGCTGGCTATGGGATTTTGGTGATGGAGATACGTCTTCGCTTCAAAACCCCGCTCACACTTATTATAATACAGGGAATTACAATGTTTCATTACAGGTCCGTAATAGCAGGGGTTGTATTCATTCAATAACCCGCCTGAATTATATTAAACTGAACAATGGGGTTAAAGCCGATTTCATAATTAGTGGTTCAGCGAATTGTCGCCCCCCCACCGCCGTTAGCTTTAACAATAATAGCTCTGGCACGGGGTTGCTCTCCTATCAATGGGATTTTGGAGACGGAGGAACTTCTTCCCAACCCAATCCCACCTATTTATATAATACAGCAGGAACTTATACTATACGATTAATCGTCAGAAATAACACGGGGTGCATTGATTCGCTTGAGAAAATAAATGCTGTTATTATTGGTACCCTTAACGCTGGTTTTACGAGCCCATCTATAGTTTGTGCAGGAAAGTCTATTTCACTAATTAATAATTCTTCTCCGAACCCATCAGGGGCAAGCTGGACATTTGGGGATGGCAGTTTTTCTTCGGATATCAATCCGGATAAGGTCTATAATAATCCCGGTAATTATGTTATTAAATTGGTAAGTAGTTTTGGTGCCTGCAATGATTCCGTAAGCAAACCGATTCAAGTGCTCTCCAAACCAGCTACTGACTTTACCAGCTCAAATACCAATGCCTGTAAACCTCCGCTCACCGTATCTTTCTTGCAAGCCACTTCCGGTGCCGCAAATTTTAGATGGTTTTTTGGGGATGGAGACTCTTCTATACTAAGCAATCCAACCCATACCTATAATGCTTATGGTTCTTTTACGATAACATTAATTTCCACTAATGCGGCCGGCTGCACCGATACGCTTCGAAAAATCAATTTCATTCGAATTCAACAACCACAGGTAACCATTGACAATGCTCCACAACAAGGGTGTGTACCCTTCTCCTTCCAACCAGTAATTACTATTGTTTCAACAGATTCTATTGCAAGTTACCAATGGGATTTTGGCAATGGTAATACATCCAGTCTGCCAAACCCTATAAGCAGCTATACTATTCCAGGCACCTATACTGTCAAACTTTTTTACACTACCACCGGAGGCTGCAGCGATTCAGTAATTTCAGTTAACGCAATAAAAGTGGGAGAAAAACCCCTGGTTAATTTTTCGGCAACTCCCCGGTTTGCCTGTGCCTTTCAATCTATAGGTTTTAAAGACCTTAGTACCGGCCCGCCTGGTGATCAATGGTTTTGGCAGTTTGGTGACGGAGGAACATCCATTGCAAAAGATCCCACACATATTTACCAGGATACCGGTTGGTTTGCCGTTACACTGGTTGTATGGAATAATGGATGTAAAGATTCCTTGCGCATTCCGAACTTCATCTACATAAAACCTCCCATTGCCAAGTATATAGATTCTTCCAGTTGCGAAAGCAAATTTACCCGTTGGTTCATCGATCAATCTATTGGGGCCACTTCCTGGTTTTGGAGTTTCGGTGATAGCAGCACATCGAATCAGCAAAATCCTTCGCATACTTTTATCTCTGCTGGAAGTTATTTGGTATCACTCACTGTTAAGAACGATACTTGTGAACATACCACTATCCGGCAAACAATAATCGTTGCAGAACCGGTTGCTTTCAAGGCCAGCGACACGGTTGTATGCAAAGGAAGTGTTGTTACTTTTTCTTCGTATAACAGCAACCAGCAAAACATCCGTACCTATCGCTGGAGTTTTGGCGATGGAACATTTGGCGGAAATTCTACTATCGGTCATATCTACACCAAGACAGGTGTTTATTCCGTACAATTAATAATTACGGATGTAAATGGTTGTGCTGATACACTTAATAAACCACAATATATAAGAGTAAACGGACCTACCGCGGATTTTAAAGCACTAACACCGTCCGTTTGTATTCAATCAGTGGTTCAATTTGCCGATTCCTCTTTGTCAGATGGGATGCATCCCATTAAGCAATGGATATGGAATTACGGAGATGGAAATTATGATACCCTTGCCGGTCCGCCTTTTCAGCATCTCTATATAAATCCGGGTGTTTTTACTGTTTCGCTTACTGTGGTAGATAGTATTGGTTGCAGGAATCTGCAACAAAAAAATAGTTACCTGGTTATATCCAAGCCTTTTCCTGAATTTTCTTCCGCTGATACAATTTCTTGTACTAATAAGTCAATCCGCTTTCTGAATCAAACCACTGGCAATGGTCCGCTGAATTATCAATGGAGTTTTGGAAATGGAAATAGCTCAATTGGGCTACAACCGGTTACCAGTTATACCATGGAAGGAGATTATTCAATAAAACTTATTGTATCAGACCGCTTCGGATGCAGGGATAGCCTTTTCAAAAACAATTATATAAAAATCAGGGATCCGAAGGCCCTTTTTAGTATGAGTGATTCGATTGCCACTTGTCCGCCATTGGTGGTTAATTTCACTAATCAATCACAAAACTTCAATCGATTTGAATGGGATTTTGGAGATGGTACCCGTTCTTCAATAAACAATCCTGTTCACTTTTATACTTACCCGGGTGTATACCGGGCCAAACTTACCATTTCCAGTATTGGTGGGTGCATCGATACATTAATAAAAAAAGTTACTGTACGTGGTCCCCAGGGAACCTTCCGGTATGGAAATTCCGGAAATTGTGAGCCAGTTTCCGTGGCTTTTACCGGCATGACAAAAGACATAGTAAATTTTATCTGGGATTTTGATGATGGAACAGTTATTGAAACGGTTGATTCAATGATCACTCATACTTATATTCATCGCGGGAAGTATATTCCCAAGATGATTTTAAAAGATCCCCAAGGGTGCCAGGTTTCTATTCCCGGCACTGATACTATTTATATTTACGGAGTAGATGCAAAATTCAGATTAAGCAAGCAGTTACTTTGTGATTCAGGTCTTGTTCAGTTTCGGGATTCTTCTATATCAAATGATCTTATTACCAGCTATCGTTGGGATTTCGGTGACGGCACAACATCTACCCAACAAAGCCCTTCTCACTTTTATAAACAAACAGGTAATTACCCAATTCAACTTATTACAAAAACGCAATTAGGATGTACCGACACAGCCATTTCTACTGTGCCTATTCGTATTGTTGAAAGCCCGGTTATTGCTATCAGAGCTAATCCAGGTCATTGTATACCTGCCACTGCATCTTTCGAAGGATTGTTAATTCGAAATGACACTTCCACGTTGCACTGGCAATGGAATTTTGGCAATGGAACTAATTCATTCTTGCAAAATCCCGTTCCTGTTACATATATAACTGCCGGTAATTACCCTGTTCGTTTGACAACAACCAATTCATCCGGATGTGCTGATACAGCTTATCATAACTATTTCGCCTACCCCCTTCCAAATACTGATGCAGGCCCCAACCAGGTTATTTGCCTAAATAGTGTTACCGATCTCAGCGCAACGGGTGCCTATGAATATAGTTGGACCCCGGCAATTGGCTTATCCTGCTCGGATTGCCCTTCTCCCAAAGCAGCGCCTCTTCAAACCATCTTATATCATCTGGCAGGAAAAAATATATACGGTTGTATTGCAACTGATTCAGTACTAATTACCGTGCAACAGCCGTTAACGTTGGAGGTCAGCAGGGCAGATACCATATGTGTTGGTGAAAGCACTCCGCTTTTTGCATCGGGAGCCGACCAATATCTTTGGAGTCCTTCGCAAGGGCTGGACAATAGCCGAATCAATCGACCAATAGCCAGGCCTGAAAATTCAGTTCTTTACCAGGTAATCGGAATGGATCAATACAATTGCTTTTCCGACACAGGCTTTATTCCTGTTACTGTTTATCCTTATCCGAAGGTAAATGCAGGTGAAGACAAGACAATTACTGTAGGTAGTGCCGTTGCATTGGATCCCGTATTGTCAGGGGATATTACCTCAGTTAAATGGGTACCCAAAACCGGATTGAGTTGTAATAACTGCCCGAGACCCGTGGCTTCACCCAGGCAAACCACTACCTACTATATTGAGGTTCTGAACCAGGGGGGGTGTGTAAGCAAGGATGACCTGACGATCTTTGTCTTTTGTGATAACAGTAATCTTTTCGTACCCAATACGTTTTCCCCCAACGCAGATGGCAATAATGACGTATTTTATCCAAGAGGAAAGGGGCTTTTTACCGTACGGACTCTTCGGATATTTAATCGATGGGGAGAAGTAGTTTTTGAACGAACCAACTTCCAGGCAAATGATGTCGTCAAAGGGTGGGATGGTACCCATAAGGGCAAACAGTCGCCACAGGATGTATACGTTTATACTATAGAAGTCATATGCGAAAATCAGGTAGTGCTCAGTTTCGGAGGAAATGTTGCCTTAATCCGGTAAACTTTGAAAACAATTATTGAAAATAAGAACATGCTGAGACCTTTTGGAACGAGACAGAGTAAAAAAATATCAATTAACCAAGCGGTTTTTTTTGGGCGCTGGTTGATGCTACTGCTTTTTCTATCCTTATCAATTTTTGCAACTGCCCAGGCGCCAGTTCCAAACTTCACGGCGACTCCTACCACAGGGTGTTCTCCCTTAACAGTACAGTTTACTGATCAATCTTCAGGTAACCCTATCTTTTGGAATTGGGATTTAGGAAACGGTCAACTTTCTACCGCGCAGAATCCCGTAGCCTATTATACAACGCCCGGCACATATACTATTACGCTGGTAGTGAGGAATGCTACCGGAATTAACTCTATAACCAAAACAAATTATATCACCGTAAATCCTTCCCCATCGCCCGATTTTTCTGCTAATCTTACTACTTCTTGTGCTCCGGGAATAATTCAATTTACGGATCTATCTGTTCCCAATGCAGGCTCGATAACTAAATGGAACTGGGATTTTGGAGATGGAGTTAATTCAACGCAACAAAATCCTTCGCACCAGTATAATGCTACCGGTTTTTATGCTGTTACATTACGCGTTACCAGCAGTACCGGATGCCAGGCAACTGTTTCAAAAGGCAATTTTATTAGAATAGTTTCTGGTGTAACCGCTGATTTTACCTTTAAACCCCCTACTACCTGCACCGCTCCATTTCTTATAGATTTCACTGATCGAACAAGCGGGCCCGGCACATTAAGTTATCAATGGGATTTTGGAAATAGTACAACTTCCACTCAAGTCAATCCAACAGCCACTTATGGTGCTCCTGGAACGTATCCGGTAAGGCTGACCGTTTCGAGCCAGTTTGGATGTTCGGGAACTATTCAAAAAAATGTAACTATTCCTACCATTACCACTGCCTTCACAAATCCGGATACTGCCTGTATCGGATCACCGGTAAATTTTCAAAATACTTCAACTCCATCTCCTGTTTCATCGACCTGGAATTTTGGAAACGGCAGGCAATCAAAAAAAATCAGTGATACCAGTTCCTACAACGCACCAGGAACGTATCTGGTAAAGCTGGTCAATACTTATTCTGCCTGTAAAGATTCGATAACGAAAAACATTGTAGTCCGACCTAACCCTGTTGTTGATTTTTCTGCTCCGGTGGTTATTGGGTGCAAAGCTCCTTTCACGGTGAATTTCCAGGATATTTCTCCCAATGCTGTTGGCTGGCAATGGAATTTTGGGGATGCCGGAACTTCAAGCCTGCAAAACCCAACGCATCAATATAATACTACCGGACAATTTACAGTAACCCTAACCATTACCGATAGCAAGGGATGTCGCAACACAATAAGCAAATCAGATTTTGTTCGCATTATACCCCCAACACTTGCCATCAGTAATGCCCCAGCAGGTGGTTGTGTTCCATTTACTTTTAACCCGGTAGCTTCCATAACAACCATAGATGGGGTTGCCTCGTATTTCTGGGATTTTGGAGATGGATTTACCAGCACTGCCCCTTCTCCAAGCCATACGTACGCCAGCATAGGAACCTATACTATAAAACTGACCATTACAACTTTGGGAGGTTGTACAGACTCTTCAGTTATCACTAATGGCGTAAGGGTAGGAACGCCACCGGTGGCTAATTTTTCAGCGGTTCCTCTTTCCGGATGTGCATCCACCCCGGTAAACTTTACTGACCTTTCATCACCGCCTACCGACGCCTGGAGCTGGAGTTTTGGAGACGGAGGCACTTCGTCTTTGCAAAATCCCCAATATACTTATACTGATACCGGATATTTTTCAGTTACTCTTATTGCCTACAATAACGGGTGTGGTCAATCATTTACCAGAAACCAGTATATATACATTTTGCCGCCGGTTGCTCATTTTACTTATTCGAATACCTGTGCCAACAAAAAGCAGGTATTTTTTTCCAGTGATTCAAAAACGAATGCGGCATATGGTCCAATAACTTATTTATGGGAATTTGGCGACCCGGGCAATAACACCTCTGCGGTCACGAATCCTACTTTTACTTATCCTTCTCCTGGCAATTATACCGTTAGACTTACGGTTACCAATGGTGGTTGCACAGGAGTTTATACTCAAATACTAAATCTTAACGCCGATATTGCTGATTTCAGTGTTAGCAAGACTAATATTTGCAAGAACGAACAATTTACAGTGAGCGCTATTAATAGTAATCCGGCAAATATTACACAATACGATTGGTCTTTTGACGGCAGCCCATTTACAAATTATGGTCCAGTTACCAGTGGGTATTTTACTACTAACGGTCCGCACAGTATTGCATTAGCCATAACAGATCTTAATGGCTGCACAGATACTATCACCCGTAACGCAGCAGTAATTGTGTCAGGTCCAATTGCTAATTTTGATCCTGTTCCCAAGGGTGGGTGCCGAAATACTAACATTACCTTTAATGATTTGTCTACATCGGTTGCCAGTATCGCCAGCTGGACCTGGGAATTTGGGGATGGAAATACCCAAGTGTTTACCGCGCCCCCTTTCACCCACCTATATGTTGATACGGGGATATACCTGGTCCGGCTAACTGCCACAGACATCTTGGGATGTTCGGATACTTATACACTTCCTTACCGAATTATAATTTCGCAACCGAGAACAAATTTTTCTGCATCGAAGGCATTGATTTGTCCCGGCGCCAGCATACAATTTACTGATTCTTCGATCGGGAATAACTTAAGTTATGTATGGCATTTTGGAGATGGGAACACTTCTACCCAAAAAGACCCAACCCATTCCTATTCGGGCAGGGATAGTATGTATAGCGTAAAGCTTGTTGTAACCGATAATTACGGATGCAGCGATTCCTTAACAAAATTAAACTATATTACTACCAGGCTACCGAAGCCATTTTTTGATGTTAAAGATACTTCGTCCATCTGCCCTCCACTCGAAACAAAGTTTACTTTTCGGGGATTGGACTACGAATCGTTCTATTGGGATTTTGGAGACGGAACTAATTCAACCAGCCCCAATCCAACACATTTTTATAACGCTTATGGTAATTACACAGCCAAATTATATTTAACTGGATATGGAGGGTGTTTAGATAGCGCAAGCATTCCAGTCAATATATATAATCCTTACTCTAACTCTTCGCTGCTTTTTGGGCCACTCACCGCGTGTAATTCTTTGCTGGTAGACTTTTCTATAACCACCCCGCCTTCTACCAAATTTACCTTTTTTGCCGGCGATTCTTTTGTTGATAGCAGCCAGTCAAAATCTTTTCAGCATTTATATTCTGCCTTTGGATATTATTTCCCGAGCATTTATATCCAGGATAGCCTCAAGTGCGTAGTAGGAATAGGCAGCCCTAACCTAATTCGTATTTTGGGTGCCGAGCCATTATTTGGTTTGAATAAAAAGGCTTTTTGTGATACGGGGAATGTGTTATTCGCCAACTTCACAATAGGGAATGATCCGGTAGTTAGCACCGTGTGGGATTTCGGTGACGGAAATACTTCTGGCGTTTCCGATCCATCACATCTGTATACGGTACCCGGAACCTATTACCCTTCTTTAACCGTTAACACACAAGCTGGCTGTACAAAAACCATTAGCGACACCATAAGAGTTTATGCAACACCTGCACCTTCCATTTCAGGTGATACGGTTGTATGTATTAATGAACTGCTGCTTTTACAAGGATTGCTTGCATTGCCCGATACAGCTATCACGTGGAAGTGGAGTTTTGGAAATGGCTCTTCTTCAACTATTCAAAACCCAAACACCAGTTATAGTAGTGCGGGCAGGTATACTGTTTCATTAGAAGCGGCCAACAAACTGGGATGTAAAAATAATACCAGCAGATCTATCCTGGTGCCCCCTGCCCCGGTTATTAATGTATTGAATAACCCCGTGATACCTGTAGGCACAGGCGTTGCGCTACCGATAACGTACGGACCGAATATAGCAACATATAACTGGACGCCCCCATTGAACTTAAGTTGCACAGATTGCCCCACTCCTTTTGCATCTCCTAAATCAACTACCAAATATAAAGTTACGGTGAACGACATTTATGGATGTACGATCAGCAATGAGGTAACGGTAATTGTGGTTTGTAATGAGAAGAACTATTTTATTCCGAATACTTTCTCTCCCAACAATGATGGGAACAACGATCGATTCTATCCAAGAGGAAACGGGGTTGCGCGTATTCAATCCATGAGGATATTTAACCGATGGGGTGAAATTGTGTTTGAAAGAAGGAATTTTGTTGCCAACGACCCCAGCCTAGGATGGGACGGAACCTACAAAGGGAAGAAAGGAGAAATGGATACTTATATATATATCATAGAATTTGTTTGCGATAACTCGGTGATTATTCCTTACAAAGGAAACGTTACCCTGATCCGTTAATTTGGCAACTGCTTATAGAATATTTTAAATGCTGTTTTATGAAACATCAACTGCCTCTCAGAATTTTTTTAACGGCAACTGTTTGTATTGCTTTGGTGAGGGGCCATACGCAAGACATCCATTTTTCCCAATTTTTTGAAGCGCCTATTCTGCGTAACCCTTCCCTTGCGGGAATCTTCACCGGTGATTATCGCGTACAAGGTGTATACCGGGATCAATGGAACAGCTTCACCAATGCATACCGCACCGGATCAATGAATGCCGAATACAAGATGCCCATTGGTAAAGGAGATGATTTTATGACAACGGGAATTCAAGTTTTGTTTGATAAGGCAGGTACGGTTGGATTAACTTCTACTCATTTGTTACCAGCATTGAATTATCACAAATCGCTGAGCAATGAAAAAGCAATGTATCTCTCGCTTGGTTTTATGGGGGGAATGATTCGGAAGAATATAGATATCGCAAAAATGACCACCAATAATCAATATAATGGAACGGGTTATGACCCCACCCTTCCCACGGGGGAATTACTAAACGTACCCAATTTTACTACCTGGGACGCAAGCGTTGGTATGAGTTTCAATACCAGTTTCGGCGAAGCGCAACGGAACCTGTTATTCGTCGGAGCTGCTTATCACCATTTGAACCGTCCCAAGAATTCGTTCTATCGTGACCCCAAAATAGAACTAAACGCAAAGTATGTTTTTTCCGCCGGGGTTAAATTTAATGTTGACGAATACACTTATTTTACCCTGCAGGCCGATCATTCAACGCAAGGATCATTTAATGAAACCATTGGAGGAGTCTTGTATTCATATAAATTGGGAGGCGATCCTGAAAACCCTGCTTACACATTACATGCCGGCGCCTTTCTCCGGTGGAAAGATGCCCTTATACCTGTCGTAAAAATGGATATAAACTCACTATCTATCGCTATCAGCTATGACGTGAATGTATCTCAATTAAAAACAGCCAGCCAGGCAAGAGGAGGTTTTGAGCTATCCCTTGCTTATGTAGGCTTCCTGGACAGAGATAACAGCAGTCGGGATAAAGTATTGTGCCCACGGTTTTAATAAGGTTAGCTATGAATCTCTTCCAGGATATGAGTTTGTATCCCTTTGCGCATTACGATCAACTCAAAAAAAAATATTCCTTAACATTTTTCTCTTTCGTGTGTTGATTAATGGGTTTTTCACCAAATAGATCGTAATTATTAAACAAAAAAAATAAAAATGAAGATTGAAATCGGGCAAAAAGCTCCGTCCTTCTCGCTCTATGATTCGCAAAAAAATAAGGTTGCCCTTGAAGATTTTTCCGGAAAGAATGTATTGATTCTTTTTTTTCCACTGGCATTCACCAGTGTATGTACAAAGGAACTTTGTGCCATCCGGGATAATATGGCAATGTATAATGAAGCTAATGCTCAGGTAATCGGAATAAGCGTTGATTCGTTGTACACGTTAAATAAGTATAAAGAGGAACAACAGTTTAATTTCCCTTTATTGAGTGATTTCAATAAAACGGTATCTGAACAGTTTGATAGCCTTTATACGACCTTTGGATTTGGCATGAAAGGGGTATCCAAAAGATCTGCCTTTATCGTGGATAAGAAAGGCATCATTCTATATGCTGAAGTACTCGAGAACGCGGGTGATTTGCCAGATTTTAAATCAATCAACCAGGTTTTGGAATCGTTAAAATAAGGGCATTGCTATTATCAACTGATTAGCAATCAGTTAAAAAGGCGGATTTTTAGATAATTCTTTGTAAAGGCATTTTTTTTAGCTAAGTAGTTGTAAATTTGTTTGAAAGGATATATCTTGATTACTCATAGTAAAATATCATCGTTGATGAAGATTTTTTACACATTATCCATTATTCTATTGGTATCCTTAACCGCGAAAAGCCAGGATAGATCCTACATAGGAGATCCGGTTAGCCGCATTGTTAAGTTTTACCCCAACCCCGCTTCCTCGTTTATTAATTTTGAATTTCAAAAATCGTATGAGAAATCATACAGTTTCCAAATTATTAATATGCTCGGGAAGAAAGTATATGAGGTAAATAATGTAACTCCGAAAACGGTGGTTAATCTCAGTGATTTTTATCGGGGTGTTTATATTTTCCAACTTCGCAATCAAAATGGGAAAGTGGTTGACACCGGTAAGTTCCAGGTCTCTAAATAATTTTACAGATTTTATCGTATTAATAAAACGGGCCTCTATAAGAGGCCCGTTTTATTAATAATAATTCTCTCATGGTAAAACTATTGCACTTGTACAATTAAGAATTTAAGGTATTGGGTATTTTCCCACTCACGAATAATTGGATGATCGGCCGATTGAGACTGAAAACATACTTGTCTTAGTTTACGCCGCGCATCTTTGGCGGCCATTTGTATGATATCCAAAAAAAGATCTGCCTGAATAAGATTGGTACAACTGGAAGTAACCAAAAAACCACCGGGTTTTACCAGCTTCATCCCCCGCAGGTTTATTTCTTTATACCCGGCTATGGCCTTCTGAATATTTTCCCTGGATTTGGTGAATGAAGGAGGGTCAAGCATTACCACATCATATTGCCTTCCTTCCTTTCCCCATAATTTCAACACATCAAAAGCATTAACGCATTCAAACCGGCATATATCCTGGTAACTGTTCAATGCCGCATTAAGAACGGCCTGCTGGACGGCGTTTTCAGAAATATCTATACCCAATACCGATTTCGCTCCGTAGTGGGCTGCATGAATTTCAAAAGTTCCTGTATAAGTAAAAGTTCCAAGTACGTCCGCTCCTTTAACTATATGCTGAATGGCCCTGCGGTTATCCTGTTGATCAAGGAAATATCCTGTTTTTTGTCCATTCTCAATATCTACATATAAATGAAGTCCATTCTCCCTAATAACAATTTTGGTATCAAAGGGAGCAGATAGAAATCCTTTTTGCTGAGGCATTCCTTCTAATTCCCGAACGGGCACATCATTTCGTTCATATATTCCTTTCGGTTGAAATATTTTTTCAAGGGCATTGACAATAGCAGGCTTCCATACATACCCAATGCCAATGTTTGCATCACAAAATAATCGTTGAACTTGTCGATGATCAGTTGTGGCAACCCATCCGCCTCTCCAAAAACCAACCGGCAATTTTCTGTATAGCCCAGCTGTTTTCTATATTGCCAGGCTTGTTGCAATCGATGTAGGAAGAAAGATTCATTTATTTCTTCCTGCCTGCTTCTGGTGAGGAGGCGAACCTGTATTTGTGATTTGGGATTGAAGTATCCTTTTCCCACAAACTTTTTATCGTGGGTTAATACTTCAACTATATCTCCTCCACCGGCTGCACCTTCCACGGCATTAACTTCATTAGCAAATATCCAGGGATGACCATTCAATACCCGGTTGCTTATTTTCTTATTAAGAATCACTTTCAGCATAACGGCAAAACTAATAAATATAAGAGGCAATGCTAAAAGTAAGCATTACCTCTTTTCTCTATATCTAACTATATAAATATCCTCAGTAGTAAATAAAACCTGGTAGCTATTGTATCTTTTGTTCTTTGCCGAGGGTTTTCCGGACAACGAGCTCCCCTATTTTTTTCCCTTGCTCCGTTCCTGCTTCAATACCGGAGCGATAATGTATACCACCATACACCCGGCTAATGGATGCTTCATCAGCCGCCTGACGAAAAGAATTGAAATGACGCTGCATTCCAATATAACGCAGGTCGCTGGTATCCTGGAAAGCAAAATTATTTCCGTATAAAGCTTCTAACACGGTAGCCGCTGATGCAGTTATCGTGCTATGTCCACTGATATACTCAGGAAAAGGAGGTGTTTGGAGAAGAGGTGACCAACCCGGATCAAACCATTCATTAATCACGGTTACCGGGCGAACCACATTGCTCCGGTATTTTTCATCCCAGCAAGAAATAAAGCCATCATATAAAGCAATGGCAGTTAGTGCATAGGTTTGGGAAGTTTTAACAGGGTTTGCCTTTGTTTCTTTACTTGCAATAGCTGCAATTCCCATCCAATGCCCGCCCGGGGTTATTTTTTTATTGGCAAACATCATATGCCCCGAATGTTCCATTACAAAAGGATTATCATCCCAATATTTCGCAATTGTTTTCTGTTCTTCACTTAAGTTTCTGCTGATATCATATACCTCTTTAACATACTTGAAAAAAGTACTGTTGGAATCTTTGCTATATGCTGGAGGGCGGGGAGGGATGAAGAGTGAAGCCGAATCAAGAACCATCGGTTGCATGGTATTCCAGCACCATTCAATACCATCCATATAATCTGGCGGAGTAGGCCGCCATTTCCCCGGATCATTACTTCCCAAATGTTTAGGTTTACCTCTCGATTGAAGATAGCCATCAGTAGCCGCCCGCTGTAGTATTACTCCGCCTATTGATTCGCCCAACGCAACTGACCGGTTATAAGTTTCTTTATCAAGTATCTCTTTATAATTAGCATAAACTGACTCTTCGTGTTTGGTTAATGAATCGACCGAAAAAACTTTCACTTTCCTGACTACCGTGAAGAAGGCCTTGGTTGCTGCCAGGGTATAGTTATATGACTTCCCTTTTTCGGGCTGAGGCATGGGCTTGAATCCTTTCAAGCGTGCGGTTAAAGAAGGAGTGCCCTCTATACTATATTTAATTGCTTCGTATGATGCCAGGGAAGAATATACATAAATGCGGCTGGCTACGGGAGGAGTAAATGCATCATAGATGATAATTTCGGTGAGCAGATCCTGGTTTTGATGAAGCAGTGCTGCATCATTAATTGGAACGGTTGCCTTTTGCTTACAGGAAGCAAGTGTTAATAGAATGGTGAAAACAGCTCCTGCGTAATGAATCTTAATTTTCATCTTTCATATATTACTGTAAAGGAATATTTCTTTTTTCCGCTTTTGTATTGATTATTTCAATAGCGGTAATTGTGTTATCAAAGAATAGGATCCTCCCGGACTGTGACAAGAAAGACGATCCAAAATAAAATTCTCTTTTCTGTTTTCTTCCGTCTTTCAAGGTCAAGATAGCAAACAAGTCATCGGAGTTTATCTTAACGGTCTTCTTTTCTTTTTTTAGTTCATATACTTTTAAAGGCCCACTGTTCTGACCAGCAGCTACCCAATATTTTCCCCGGTTACCCGATAAAGCCACCAGGCCCTTGCCATTGCCCGGAATGAATATCCCGCTTTGAAGGATAGATTGGGAGGTGAATTTTCCTTTGCCATCTCCAATGATCAATAGACCATTCAACGCGTCATATCTTCCTACTGATACTTCTGTTCCATAATCATTTCCATTTATAATCGCGTCGAGATTGCCATCGCCATTAAAATCATCTACTACTATTCCATTCAAAGTAGAGAATTGAGCTTCTGCCGGCAATGGAATAGAGGAGAATTTGCCATGGCCATCATTTCTTATATAAACTGATTGGGTTGTATTTCCCTCGAGCCTTATTGCACCTTTCCGTTGCTCAGTAGTTAGCACTTCATCCATTGTTGCATTCGCGTACGTCTTATAATTCTGGAACAATGTCCGCATGCCGATCATTTGTTTCACAATATCGTCCCTGGTTTGGGCCGGAAACTCTTTTTTAATTCCATTTTGATCTGGCAAATAAAGGGAGGGGAAGGCGTCAAAACTTCCATTATTATCAAAATCCTTTGCCGTAATATAAGCGGAGAATTCTGCAGATGCCCGGTAAAAAGAATTTTGCCCCATGTTACCAGCTATATAATCAATATCTCCATCATTATCAAAATCTCCCGGAGCAAGAGTATTCCACCAACCCTTTTGATTACTTATCCCCGTTCCAAAAGTTGCATTTTTAAATATCCCCTTATCATTTTTTAAGAAAGTTACCGGCATCCATTCACCAGCTAATACCAGGTCCGTCCATCCATCATTATCAAAATCAGTACATACGGCATCGCAGATCATCCCAATTAGATTCAAGTCTTTGGATACGGAAGCGCTAACATCGGTAAGAATAATTTTTCCATTTTCAGAGTCATTCCGGTAAATAAAACTCGATACCGGTTTTGGATAATTCCAGGGATCCACCCTGCCGGCCACAAAAATATCCAGGTCGCCATCTTTGTCAAAATCGAAAGCTCTTGCACAAGATTTACTGGTAAAATTCCTGGGGAGCGAAAAGGTATCCATGGAAAATACGCCAACGCCATTATTTATATATATTCGATCCTGGTATGCATTCGTGTTATTTTGATTTTCGTATCCTCCACTGGCAGCGTAAATATCCAGGTCACCATCTTTGTCCAGGTCTATCAACAATAAACCTAACTCTTCCCAACGTTTATTCGTATTGCCATCATCGGCTAATAATTTTTTTTGAATGAATACGCCATTTGGCTGCTGAAGAAAAAGTTGACCACTAAAAGAAAAAGACCCGCTGGTAACCAAATCGTCTAATCCGTTTCCATCCACATCTCCTACGGCTAAGCCGGGGCCATATTCGGATAATTTATGGGGCAATAATTTTTGAATATTAAAATCAATAAAATCTCTTTCTTCCTGTACATAATCAATTCCAACAGCTTTGGTTATTTCTTTAAATAGTGTTTGGGTGGCAAAGACCCCGGATGGATTTATTGGCTCTCGACTAGCATTGACAATTGAAGTGGTTAATATTTTATTTGCCGGAACATTTTTATCCCGGGAAATCATTCCATTTGGCCAGTGAATAATAACAGAATCTACCTGTGTTGTTTTCCCTAAACCAAAGTTTGCTATATTCTGAATACTGGAAAGATAACCACGATAAGGAGAATTTTCCCAGATCTGGTGTTTACCATTATCGTAATAGATTTCAGCTATAGCGCCAATTCCATTAATGTTAAAACGGTCGCCCTTGAATTGAATGTTGAGATAATTTGCAGAATCAGTTTGCTTTTCCCGCAATTGGTTTTTATAAACTCCCGCCTTATCATTTATATTATTAACCACCAAATCAAGATCTCCGTCATTGTCCAGGTCTACGTATGCCGCGCCATTAGAAAAACTTGGCGTGGTAAATCCCCAGGATTTGGAAACATTTTCAAACTGCAATTTTCCTGAATTACGAAAAGCATAATTATGAATTTTCACTTCTGGTATTTGTTCCAACAGTTGTTTTTTGGAAGCAATAGAAAACGATTCATTCCGGAATGCCACAAAATCATGATCGGTAACATCTTTGGGAAAACCGTTTGTAATAATGATATCGCGGTAACTATCATTATCAAAATCTGCTACAACAGGGGCCCAGCTCCAGTCGGTTTCAGCTATACCAGCATAAAAAGAAATATCACTGAAAATAGGAGCTCCTATGGAATCATTCTGCAGTACTCTGGGTCCCTGGTTTAGCTGTAGTGTATTTCGTACGTACTGGTATCCATACCCATAATAATCGCTGTTTTGATACGTTTGATAACTATTGGGATTCAGCATCATTTTTTTCCGATAATTATCTTCCGGGTTCATGTCCAATACTACTACATCCACCAATCCGTCGTTATTAATATCCGTTACTTCATTACCCATTGCATTGGCAGAAGTATGCTTGAAATAAGTCTTCAACTGTTCGGAAAACGTACCATTTTTATTATTGATCCATAAGAGGTCGTTCGACAGGTAATCGTTGGTTACATAAATGTCCTTCCATCCATCGCGATTGATGTCGGTAATGGCAACGGCATGGCCATATCCATCAATTGTGATACCGGCCTGGCGGGAAACGTTTGTAAATACCGGATGCTTCAAAGAATCATTCCAGTCGTTTCGAAATAATTTATCAGTATTGGGATGGCTTCCGTCTTTCATGGCCGGCCGGAACCGGTTCGGAAAATCAAATTTTATAATTTCATTGTTCACAATATAAACATCGAGGTCACCGTCATTGTCATAATCAAAAAAGGCCGCCTGAGTGCCCTGGGATGTATCGGCAAGTCCATATTCTTTTGCGAGGTTCTTAAAATGAGGAATACCTGTCTTATCGGTGCCCTGGTTAACGTACAGGAGGTGTTCTCTTTGAATCGGATCTTTTTTTAATGTAGCACATACATACATATCCAGCAATCCGTCGTTGTTAATATCCACTACTGCTACTCCCCGGTTCCATTTACCTTCTCCTTCGACAGATGCTTCTTTAGTAATATCCTGAAAACTAAAATTTCCCTTATTCAAATAAAGTTTATTGGCGACGAGATTGCCCGTAAAATATAAATCCTGTAAGCCATCATTATTGAAATCCCCTACCCCAACACCTCCGCCGTTATATACATTTTCAAAATCAAGAATATTAACAGAATCATTTTCCATTATTGTATTTTGAAAATCGATCCCTGTTTTTTCAGAAGGTAATGCGACAAACAGGGTTTTATTCTGATTACAGGAATAACATGCAATAACTAACAATCCAGTTATCAACAGCATTAAAACTTTATGCATAGGTTGAAATAAATAGTTCGATAAACGGCATGCAAATTACACAAAAATAAAAGGCAGAGTTGAGTAACTCTGCCTTTATAAAAGATAAAAAAGATCTTACTTAATATCCAGGATTCTGTTTCAACGTTGATACGCCGGCGTCCACGCTTCTATCGATCTGAGCTTGCGGAATAGGGAAGTATTCATCATTACCTGCGGTAAAAGTAGCGCCATTTAAATAGCTGCGCTTTGTTTTCTCGTAAGTTAGATATGCATTTAACGAAGTGGCCGCTTCACCCCAACGAACTAAATCGAAGAAGCGATGACCTTCCATTCCCAATTCCAGTTTTCTTTCAAAGTGTACCGCTTTACGAGCGGCAACTTTATCAATCCAGGGAACGATATAAAGGCCTACTTTATAATTAGCTGCATTAGCACCGCCAGCAGTCTTTACAAAACCAGCCGGGTTTGCTGCGCGGCCCCGAATTTGATTTACCAAAGCGCGGGCATTCTCTAATGATCCGGCTTCTACCTCTGCCTCTGCGGCCCAAAGCAAAAGGTCTGCATAACGAATCAATGTATAGTTGTTAGCTGTAACCCCACTGGTCCAGAAAGATTTATCGGTCAATACTCCTTCCTGAGATTTTTTGTAAGTGTTTTTAATGGGTGCATAAGGACCAGAATAAGCCTGATCGCGAATCCATTGCTGGCCGGGGTGTGGACCCCAATCGCGGTAAGGAATTCCTCTGCGTCCAACGGTCCAATCCAGACGTGCATCTAAAGGTCTTGTTTCAGGAGTAAATGGATCGCTGGAGTTTAATCCCTGGTCATTCTTTACTTCTGTGGCGTTATATGTGTCCGGATTTGGTAATCCAGTTACTGCATCAACCTGGAATGAGTTAACCAGATCCTGGGTAGGCTGGAAAAATCCGCAGCAACCACCCGGACCGCCCGTATAAGGGAAGTTCAATACATCCCCCCATCCGCCGTTGTCTCCATTGGCTCCATCATTCACGGAATATTGAACAGAGAATACCGCTTCCGGGCTATTTTTTGTATCCGCATCGAAACTGGCATCGAACTTAGCGTTTAATGCATATTTAGTGCCTTTCGATGTTTTACCACTTGCTATAATTGCATTGAGAATTGGCAAAGCACCCGCATAATCTTTCCGGAACATTTTTACTTTAGCCAGGAAAGCGCCTGCGGACCATTTATTAACCCGACCGATCTTATCCTGGGCTTCTGGTAAATCAGTATACGCCGCCTGAAAATCACCTTCAATGTTTTGCCAAATGTCTTTATCATTAGCCAGTTTCAATGTGGTATTGTTTTCGTCCACATAAGGAACCATGTTCCACATTTTTTTCGCCTCGAAATGATAATGACCCCTCAGGAAACGGGCTTCAGCGGTAATTCTCTTAATGTCCGCGGCAGAAATATCCGTAGCTTTTTTCATTACTCTAAGAACGTTATTAGCGCGGGTAACACCTTCATAAACGGTTTTCCATTTGTTATCAAAATAACCATTGGTAGCTCCTGCTTCATAACGTTCCATGGGGTTGATGTCCTGTTGGTCACCGGCATCGGAGCCTTTATGGGCGTCTCCACCCACTACACTACCGTATACCCAGTTACTTCCGGATGCATCCCAGTTACCGCCTGCTCCAAATCCATCTAATAAGGAATAGGCGCCAATCAATAAGCCTTCTACCCCTTTCTGATTCGCCAATACGTTTTCATCCAGCGAACCGAGCGGTTTTCTCTCCAGAAAGCTCTTACTGCACGAAAAGATAGTGACTCCCAGGAGTGCTATCAAAGTGGCGTAAAAGAGTGTCCTTTTCATATTGTTTATTCTTTTAAAAAATTAGAATGTTACGTTTACTCCGAATAAGAATTGTTTTTGATTTGGATAATTTCCATAATCAATTCCAAAAGCAGTATCCCCTCCAATAAATTCAGGATCCAATCCTGTATATTTCGTAATGGTAAAGAGGTTGGTTGCCTGGACATAGACGCGGAACTTATCAATACCTATCCGGTTAATAACTGTCTTTGGTAAAGTATATCCAACAATCAACGACTTCAGGCGCAGGTAAGAACCATTCTCCATCAGATAGGAGTTTGGAACCTGCTGGTTACTGAAGTTTGAGCTGTTTTCAACTATAGGCAAGG
>JANMBO010000007.1:0-3726 GCA_031360425.1 Chitinophagaceae bacterium
AGGTTCGCAAGCATTTCATAGGTCTTACCTTTTTGCTGGATATAGTTTCCCACAAAGTAGCCAAAGATCACCTGGACAATGGCGGGCAGCGTACTTACCAATCCTTCCGGATCAAACGGAACCCCTTCGCCTTTGTACATATGGGAAGCGCCCAGGATTTTTTTATCGATGGCGGTTCCGAACCAGCCTTCCAAACTATAAGGATCGGCAGGATTGCCCCAAAGGCATAATATCCAATAGCCCAGCAAAATAATAGCACTGGCAACAAAGGCACCCCGTATTTTGAAAAAGTACAGGATCAACGAAGCAAACAAATAACATATCGCTATCCGCTGCAAAACTCCCAGGATGCGGATACCCGTTTCGGCGTTCTGCGGATCCACCCAATATTTAAAAACCAGGGACTCTCCGCTCCATTTTACAAAAGGAGACCAGTTTAAGAAAAGTCCGATTCCGAAAATCAAGAGAGTTCTTTTGAATACTTTCTTCAGGAAAGCAGCACTGCCCGCCGCTTCCAGGCTCGGCATTACAAAGGCCAGGGCATTACCCACAGCAAAAAGGAAAAAGGGAAAAACCAGGTCGGTAGGGGTACATCCATGCCAGGGGGCGTGTTCCAGAGGAGAAAATATATGGGCCCAACTGCCCGGGTTGTTCACCAATATCATCAGGGCAACCGTGGCCCCGCGGAATACATCGAGCGAATAATACCGTTGTTTCAAAGCAGGTTGTTAAGAACCTTAAAGATAGGGATTTGGGGGTTTGAATCTTTGGTCCTTAAAAACGGGTAATCGTTTAAATGAATTATTTAGGTCAATCTTTAAACAGCTGCTTCAAATAATTGGTTTCCCTGATATTGAGCTATCCTCTCACTCACAGAAAAACATTGCTGGCATTTAAAATCACCTATATTTGCACCCAGAAAATCAGAACCTATTTATCGGACAATGGGAGCGATGTAGAGAGTGGAAAAAGCAACAGCGGATTGGGACTTGCATTCTTACCATTTAAGAATTAAAACCGCGCACATATTTCCTGTGAAAAAAAAAGGATTATTGCAAGATAAAAATAGTGGAAGGGTATAAGGAGTACTTCAATTTGAATACTCTCTTATACCCTTATCTTTTTCCGGGCTGCTAAAATTTCAGCCAAACAAATTTTCTTTATTGTCAGCCGGTTACAAAAAATAATGTGACTGAGCAGGCGAAGCCGTGCACTCAATTGAAGCAAAGTAAAATGGAAAAAAAGAGGTGGCTGGCGGTGTATACAAAACCGAGGTGGGAGAAAAAAGTAAATCTCTTACTGAAGGATAAAGGTATTGAATGTTACTGCCCGTTGAATAAGGTCAGGCGTAAATGGAGTGACAGGATAAAAGTGGTGGAAGAGCCACTTTTCAAATCGTATGTTTTTGTACGGATTAGCGAGGACGGAATGACCAATGTGCGAATGACTAATGGGGTAGTGAATTTTCTGTACTGGTTAAATAAACCGGCCGTAATTAAGGAAAAGGAAATAGAAACGATCCAGAAATTTTTGAATGAATATATGAATGTAGAGGCTAATCCCGTTAATGTGCAGCCCGATTCAAGGGTGCGCATCAACAGAGGGGCGTTTATGGATAAGGAAGGAGTAGTGAAGAGGCTAATGAGCAAAAAAGTGGAAGTAGTAATTGAGAGTATCGGGTATTCGCTAACGGCCTATATTGACCGTTCCAATATAACGATGGTGGAATAGTACCGGGAAATTACATGCAATAAATAAAAAATCATGAAATCATTAATTGTACTAGGGTTTTTAGGAGTGGTGATGATGGAATCCTGCGGAGATACAAAAAAACTGCAATACTTGCAAGGGCCTCTTGATGCTAGCAAATACTCATCAATTAATTATAAAGAACCGGTTATTCAGCCAGGAGATATCCTTACCATAACAGTGTTTAGCGATAACCCCGTTGCCAGCGCAATTTATAATCAAGCATCTGTTTCAGCTTCTACTACTGCTGCAGTTACTGGTAGCGGTTACCTGGTGGACTACAATGGAAATATACAATTTCATAGCCTGGGCAATTTGGCAGTAAAAGGTCATACCCGGGCGGAATTGTCTGCAATAATTTCTGAGAAACTTAAACCTGTTTTAACGAATCCGTATTGCCAGGTCCGTTTTAATAATTTTAAAGTGACTATTCTTGGAGAAGTTAAAAATCCCAATGTATTTTCTATTCCCTCTGAAAAGATATCAGTTCTGGAGGTAATTGGATTGGCAGGTGACCTTACCGATTTTGCCCGTAGGGATAGTATTATGGTTGTCCGGGAAATCAACAATGAACGGAAATTCGGCTGGCTGGATGTCAGAAGACCTGATATCTTTAGTTCCGATTTTTTTTATTTGCAACAGAACGATGTGGTGGTGGTACATCCAACCAGGAAAAAGGCTACTGCAAACGAACAGTTACTGGTTCGAAATATAAGCATTGCTACTTCCGTTATATCAACCATCGCCATAGTGCTCAGTGTTTTGAAAAAATAAATTTATAAAGTATACCATGTCAGAGGACCAATTTCTGGAAATACAAAAGCAAAAGAAAAGTGTATTCACTCCGCGGGAGATTGTTATGAAATATATCAGGTTTTTACCCCTGATCATTTTTTCATTAACGCTGGGCCTGGTGGCCGCCTATGTCAGCCTGAGGTATTCAACACTTATATACAATGTAAATGCCAAGTTGCTGGTGAAAAATAATGCTGGAAGTAGCAATGTGGGCGAAAAGTTCGACGATATCTTCCTGATGCAGGGGGGCAGCCGTACCAATATAACTGATGAAGAAGATATCATCAAATCGCGGATGATGGCCAAAAGGGTGATTAATAAATTGAGTTTTCAGTTTCAGTATGTCAATAAGGGAAAGTTTAAATCTTCCACTATTCATCCCCGTGAAATGCCTTTTATTACTTTTCTCGATAGACATGATTCTTCCTCGAATTATTCACTGACCATAAATGTGCTCAATGAGAATGAATTTACAGTCGGGGAACCTCCTGTAACCAAACATTTCGGCGAATGGATAGAATATAGAGGAGTAAAATGGAAATTACAACGTACCAGGCAGGATCCAAAGATATTCGCCAGCACTATATTTATTATTTCAAAACCATCTTCGGAGAACGCCGCGGCTACCCTTAGTAAATCCGTGAATGTGGTAAAAGGGGAGGGTTATTCCAATATTTTTACCCTAAGCTATGAAACTGATAATACCAGCATGGGGGTTGATATATTGAATCAATATATGGCTGAGTACCAGCAATACAGTTTGGAAGACAAAAAACAGGTTGCACTCAATACGCTAGCCTTTATCGACGAGCAACTCGATACGGTCCGGATAGAACTGAGCGAGGTGGAAAGGATTCTCAAGAATTATAAAGAAAAGAACCGGGTTATAGACCCGGAAGGACAGGCCACGCTCTATCTTAATAATATCAGTGAGTCCTCAAAAGAGATCTCGGAGCAATCAGTAAAAATGAAGATTGTGGATCAGCTCTACAACTATATCAATGATCAGAAAAATCCTTTGCGTATAGTTCCTACTTCACTGGGGATCATAGAACCTTCCTTATTACAACAAATCACCGAATACAACCGGTTGCTATTGGAACGGGCAACTACTATGTCAAATACCCCGGCGGCCAATCCTCTTATTTTGAATATAGATGTGGCCATCAATAAACTTCGTTC
>JANMBO010000023.1:0-57633 GCA_031360425.1 Chitinophagaceae bacterium
TCTCATTTGCAAATTAACTTTTCTCCTCCCAAATCTGCGTTAAATAAACCATAGTTTCTACTGCCTTGTTCATATCCTGAACGCTGATAAATTCCAATTTGGAATGAATGGCCTGTTCACCTGCAAATAAATTGGGACAAGGCAAACCCATAAAGGATAAGCGGCTGCCGTCTGTACCGCCACGGATACTTTCCATCTTTAGTTCCAGTCCTGCTCTTGCAATGGCTTCTTTAGCATAATCTACCATCCGCGGATGAAGATCCAGCACTTCTTTCATGTTGCGGTATTGCTCTTTTACTGTGAGCTCGGCACGCGCCCCCGGAAAGCGGGCAAGCGCATCTTTGAGCTTATCCTGCAGGAATGTCTCATACGCCGTTAATTTTGCCGTTACAAAATCGCGTAGGATAAATTGAAGGGTTACCTTTTCCGCAATACCCTCAATTTGCACCGGGTGTACAAACCCATACCGGTCTTCTGTAGTTTCGGGTGATAACTCGTCTTTCGGTATTGATTCTATGAAGGAGGATGCCACTTTAAGCGCATTCACCAGTTTATCTTTCGCCAATCCTGGATGCGCACTCACTCCATGAAAAATAATGGTAACTCCATCCGCTGAAAAATTTTCATCCTCTAATGATCCCCGTTCTCCCCCATCCAACGTATACGCTACAGCGGCGCCAAGTTTATCAAGATTCAATTTATTAACGCCTTTACCTACTTCTTCATCAGGGGTAAACAAAATTTTTATCGCTCCATGTTTTATTTCCGGATGTGTTATCAGGTAGTTTGCCATATCCATTATTATTGCAACCCCTGCTTTATCATCGGCTCCCAGCAAAGTGGTACCAGAGGCGGTTATGATATCGTCCCCTATTCGTTCTAATAAATAAGGATGTTCTGCAGTAGTAATAAGTTGAGACATATCATCGGGCAGTTGAATGGCACTGCCATTGTATTTTTCATGAATAATTGGTTTTACGCCGGCTCCACTGCAATCGGGGGAGGTATCTACATGCGCGCAAAAACATATTACCGGAACCTCTTTCGCAGTATTGGAAGAAATGGTTGCATATACATATCCAAATTCATCCAGGTGAGCATCTCCAATTCCCATTTGCAGCAATTCAGCTACCAGCATCCGGTTTAGGTCTTTTTGTTTTTCAGTAGAGGGAAAGCTATCAGATTGCGGATTACTTTGCGTATCAATTTGTACATACCGGAGGAATCGTTCGGTTACAGTAAAGATGTAGTTCTCAAACATGAAAATAATTTGAGGCGGCAAGTTACTGAATCGCCCCACAAACCCTTTTGGTAACTGTCGAAAAACTTCATACCTTTTAATCAACCAAAACAACACTCAATATGAAAAAGCTTGTCATTGGCGCCCTGGTGGGCGGCCTCCTTGTTTTTCTTTGGCAAACATTATCTTGGACTGTTCTCAATCTTCATGCTAAAGAATACCAGAAAGCACCTGGTCAGGATACCATCATGAGTTTTCTTACGAATCATTTCAATGAAACAGGGCAATATTATTTACCTTCTGTTGATGCAAATGCTACGGCTGAAGAGCAACAAAAAGCAATGGAAGCCATGCAGGGCAAACCCTGGGCGGTGGTAAGTTATCACAAAGCGTATAGCATCAATATGACAAATAATATCGTTCGCGGATTGCTGGTGAGTATTATATCCGTCTTATTTGTGTGTTGGATCATAGCTGCTAATCCAAACCGCAAGTTTGGAGGAATTTTTATTAGTACTGTATTAATTGGAATTGTCGGTTATCTATTCATTCCCTATTCGGGTGCTATTTGGTTCGAAACACCCGGAGTGATGACTAATTTCTTAGATACATTGTTATCCTGGAGCCTTTGTGGAATTTGGCTGGGATGGTGGTTGAGCAGGAAATAGTTGCTGGAACGCTTGGAATTAGGAATTGGGAAAGGAGGAAGAACAAAAACAATAAAGGTTCATAGTTTTAAACTATGAACCTTTTCATTTTTTACAAACTTCCAGCACTCATTATGGCATAATGATTAACGGCTTCGCAGATACAATTTCAACCAGTTCCAGGTCAAATACCAATTCTTCTCCTGCCAGGGGATGATTCGCATCTAATACGACAGACTCTGGTTTTATTTCCGCTATCACCACTTGTACGGGTTGTCCCTGGGAGGTAGTCATGGTTAACGGCATTCCCACTTCAGGTTTGAGATCGGGAGGAAACTGATCGATGGGAAACTCCACCAGCATTTCTTCCTGCTTAGGTCCATATGCATCGTCTACAGGTATATTAATTGTTTTCTTATCTCCTACTTTCATTCCGGTAACTCCGTCATCAAAACCTTTGATCACCATTCCGCTCCCTACTTCAAATTCCATAGGTTCACGGCCTGAAGAAGAATCAAAGGTACTACCATCGGTAAGCTTTCCATGGTAATGCACTTTCACAGTATCACCACTTTTTACTTGTTGCATAATCTGAATTTTATTTTTTAAATTTTTTGTTGACCCAATATTAGGATTTCTATTCGTCTTCAGTAGCCTTCGGAACTTCCATGGAAAGATTAGAACCATTCATTGTACTTACTATCAATTTTCTGCGGCGAACCTTTCATCAGGTATCGCCAATAAAAAATAAAAGAAAATCGACAGTGATCAAGTCCCGAAAATAAAGGAATGTTTTACAATTTCCATTAAAAATTTTTCAGCATCTTTGATCACTGATTTGCATCATTTTATTGATAATAATCCAACATAATGAAAATATTTTTCTTGTTTTTTTGCTATATAACCGGTTCCTTTTTCAGTTTTTGCCAGCCAGTATCTTCCCAAAAAATAGTGCCGGGTGCCGAACGAATGAATGTATACCTACCCTTAATCAAAGGTAAGCGGGTGGGTATTTTTGCCAACCAAACGTCCATGGTGGGAACTACCCATTTAGTAGATACACTCCGCCAATCTGGAATCGCTATCAGTGTAATTTTTGGCCCCGAGCATGGCTTTCGCGGCACCGCCGATGCCGGAGAAAAAGTGGGGAATTATACAGATGAGAAAACGGGCATTCCGGTAATCTCTTTATATGGTAGCAAAAGAAAGCCTTCAGCAGAAGATATGAAGGACGTAGATGTATTGATTTTTGATATCCAGGACGTGGGAGTTCGTTTTTATACATTTATTTCATCATTGGAAGATTTTATGGAAGCCGCATTTGAATGGGGCAAACCATTGATGATTTTGGACCGGCCCAATCCCAATGGATTTTATATTGACGGCCCTGTAATGGATCAAAAATTTCAATCCTTTATCGGAAGACATAAAATTCCGGTCGTTTATGCTTTGACCATTGCCGAATATGCCATGATGATTGCCGGAGAACGATGGCTGAGCCCAGCAGCGAATGCCCGGTACGATTACTACCGCACCGCGCAAAATTCGAAGGATACTGCTTTCCACTTCCAGGTTATTAAATGCGGAAACTATACACATAAAAGTAAATACGTATTACCGGTACGTCCTTCTCCCAATCTCCCCAATATTCAATCGATCTATCTTTATCCATCCACCTGTTTTTTTGAAGGAACGGTATTAAGCGAAGGAAGAGGAACGGACAAGCCCTTCCAGGTATTCGGTCACCCTTCGCTGCCAAAAAAACTATATTCGTTTACACCCAACCCCAACGAAGGAGCGAAAAATTCCAAATTATACGGGCAGGTTTGCTATGGATGGAATGTAAGCGGTACGCCGGAGGAAGTACTACGAAAAATAAATAATAAAGTACAATTGAAATGGCTGGAAGAAGCGTACAAATTATTTCCTGAAAAAAATAATTTTTTTATTCTACCCAAATCCGGCAATATGGAAGAATCCTTCTTCAATAAACTATCCGGGAATAATGAACTATGGCAACAGATTAAAAAAGGTGTGTCTGAAGCAGCCATCCGTAAAAGCTGGGAACCTGGTTTGAGAGAGTTTAAGAAAATAAGGAAGAAGTATTTGATGTATGAGGATTTTTGAGCGTGATTTGAGGTTTGTAGTTCCTCAAGCTCAATATTCATTACTCAATCTATTATTTCGTTTTTTAGAAATTCTTTGCCTGCACACCTTCAGGGTATTAATAAATAAAAATAGTGCCGCACATAAAGAACCATAAACCTCAAATCATAAACTACAAACTACAAACTAATAAAAGTCTTTCAAATCAACTCATAATGCAGCGCAATCTTCACCAGTGCTGCCGTATTCCTGGCGTTCAGTTTTGCGAGTAAATTCTTTCGGTGCGTATCTACGGTACTGGTACTTATGAAGATTTTCTGCGCTATTTCATTATTGGTCAATCCCTCCGCAATCAGTGCCAGTATTTCCTTTTCCCTTCGTGTTATTACCGGCCTGTCTGCATCCGCATTTTTCCGGAGGCTTTGGGATGCCTCCTCACTTAAAAAAGTTTTTCCTTTCATGACCGTTTGTATGGCTTCCATTAATTCTGCCTGGGAAGCATTTTTTAATACGTAACCGGACGCACCGTTGTCCATCATCTTCTGAATAAAGCTCTGCTGGTTGAAGGTGCTGAGCCCAATAATAAAAACAGAAGGATATTTTCCATTAACTTCTTTACACAAATCAATGCCACTTTTATCCGGAAGATTGATATCCATCAATATTACGTCTGGCAATTGTTTTTGCAAGAAGGCCAAACAGGAAGCTGCGTTAGAGGCATGACCTGTCCATTCGATATTTTTCTCGTTCTGCAATAATGAACGAATACCTTCTACCACCATATAGTGGTCATCTACTATAAATACTTTGGTTGGCATTTCGTTTTTCGCAGGGAATATAAAGCATTACTCAATCAATTTACGTTATTCAGTTCAATATGTACGGAGGTTCCCTTACCAGGTCCCGACTGCACATCCAGTTTTCCATTCAAAAAATCGACCCGGCTTTTAATATTACTCCAGCCGATTCCTTTGGAGTGGTTCAAAATTACTGTGTCAAATCCCTTTCCATCATCTTCTACCGTTATGGAAATCTTACCATCTGTTTTACTTAGCTGTACAATCGCAGTTTTAGCGGCTGCATGCTTCATGGAATTGTGAATCAATTCCTGTACAATCCGGTAAATAGTAATGGAAGTGGTTTGATCGATAGATACATTTTCTAATTCAATCGATTGATAAGTGACTTGTAAAACGGCGGTTTGATTGATATCGTTGCAAAAATCCTTTAATGCGGTATCCAATCCAAACTTTACCAACGCTTCCGGCATCATATTATGAGCCACGCGGCGCATCTCTTTGATAGACGTATCGAGCATATCCATTCCTCTTTCAAAAGCCTGATGATTTTCAGTCGTCATTACCAGGTTACTTTTTATATTCTGGAAGGAATATTTGATCCCTGATAACAAACCGCCCAGGCCATCGTGCAGGTCTTTGGCGAGCCGCGAACGTTCCTGTTCTTCTCCTTTAAGTACTGCCTCTGTAGCTAATAATTTTTTCTCCGTTTCCAGTTCGCTGATGCGCTGCATCTGCAGCTTTTGTTTTTGTTTGTAGTTGCGCCATGAAAGCAATGAAATTACTAAAAGGATCATGGCGCCAACTACCAAGATATAATTCAGTGTGTTCTTTTGATCCAGGGACAATTGCTGCACTTTTTTATCTGTTTCCAGTTGCTTAATCTGGTTCTCTTTTGATTCGCTCTGAAACTTTGCATCAAATAGCAGTACCCGGTTGTGATTTTGCAGGTTTATCAGGCTGTCTGTAAAATAGAGAAGGCTGGTGCGTAATTCGTAGGATTTTTTATAATTCCCGGAAGAAGCCATGAACAAACACCAATCATTTAGTATGAACCTGATTTTGGGCAGATAATTATACGCTTTCGCAGAGTCCAACGCGTAGGCCAGATACTTTTCCGCGGAGTCAATTCGGTTCAATTGAAGGAAACACCTTCCGATTTCCCATGCTTCATCAACCATAAAATAAGGATCGTTCCATTGCAGGCTCCCAGCATAGGCTTTTCGGTGCTGATAAAGAGCGGCTTCAAAATCATTAACGGCATAATAGTATTCCCCGTGGGCATTCGCATGGTAAATTTCTCCCAGGTACTCCCGGTATTTTTTATAATAATTATCGCTTATGCTTAACAGCCGGCTTCCTTCAGTAAATTTTTTAAGACGGAAGCACATCGCGGCCGCCCTCGAATATACCTGGATTAACATATCCCTGTCTTTACAACCGGCGGCTAAGGCAATGCATTTATTAAAGTAATCAAGCGCTTTTTGCCATTCCTGCATGTCGATAAATATAAAGGCAAAATTAAAAAGGCTTGTGATCATCTTGGTGCTGTCATTGTTTAAACTGTATTCCTGCATCCCTTTGAGGTAGAATACTTGTGCATTATCAAGGTCGTTTATCAATGAATAAGTTGCCCCCAGGTTATTATATACGGCCCCTTTCCCATCCGTACTATTGGCATTTACAGGAAGCTTAAGCATCCATTTTTCCGACGACTCATAACTAATAATCGCATTGATATAATCACCTTTCAGGTAGTACAGGTTGCCGGCTTCCAGGTGGGATTTGGCAATGATACTCGGCAAATTCTTTGAAATACTTTCTTCCAGAACAGCGTTTATTTCGCTTAGTGAGGCCGACGGATCTGTTCTTCTTAAAAAAGAACTATAGGTAAGCCGCGCATATAATCGGTCGATATCGCTGGTGGCCTTTCCAATCAATTGCTTTATGCTGTCGATCTGACTGTCTTGTGCCTTCAACCTTGTAATGGAAAAGTAGTTCAGCCCGAACAGCAATATCAGCAAGATATATTTTTTCATAACTAAACAAGGATAAATAATGATGGCCAATTCTGGATATCTGTCCTCCTATTCAATCAGCAACCGGAACTATTATGGGTTTCGTAAAAATTCAATGTGTACGGAACTTCCCTGGTCCGGTTTCGACTGAATATCCACTGTACCTTTCAGGTATTCCACCCGGCTCTGGATATTCGACCAGCCAATCCCCTTCGAACTTTTTAAAATAGCTGTATCAAATCCTTTCCCATTATCTTCCACGATAATGCTGTATTGTTGCCCTGTTTTGCTCAACTGAACAATAGCAGATGCAGCTGCTGCATGTTTGATAATATTATTAATTAATTCCTGTATGATCCGGTAAATCGTTATGGATGTGGACTCGTCGACAACAGCATCTGCCAGGCCCATGGATTGGTAAGTTACCTTTAAAGCACTGCTCTGGTTAACATCATTACAAAAATTATTCAGTGCCGTATCCAATCCAAACTTTACCAATGCTTCCGGCATCATATTATGAGCCACCCGGCGCATTTCATGTATGGAACTGAGCAGCATATCTATACTTCGTTCTAAAGCCTGTGCATTTTCAGGCGTCATGATTAAATTTCCTTTCATAGAATTTAATGAGTATTTAATGCCCGACAACATTCCTCCCAAACCATCATGAAGTTCTTTTGCCAGGCGGGTTCTTTCCTATTCTTCCCCTTTTTAATACCGCTGCGGTAGCGGTGAGTTGTTTTTCTGTTTCCAATTTGGTGATGCGCTGCTGCTGCAATTTATGTTTCTGCTTGTAGTTTCTGTAATACAATTGTAAGATTAAAAGAATGGATATTCCGCTGACAACAAAAACATAATTCAAGGTATTTTTTCTGCTGATGGTGAGTTCTTGAACCTTCTTGTCTGCAACCAATTGTGCCATTTGCAATTCCTTTTTCTCGGTTTCATACCGAATGCGTAACCCCGCTTCTTTGTCTAACAGGGATTCATTAAAAATACGGGCGAAAAGCTTTTCTGTTGATCAGAAATATTTTTCTCCACCAACTAGTTCGCCGGAAGCAAAGGCAATATTAGTCATTGCGCGAAGCGTCTGTCCTTTCTCCTCTAGATTATTGGTAGATTCCGTTAAACGCAAAGAACTATCTACATATAAACGGGCGTTAACATAATCTTTTTTATGAAGATAATAAATAGACAGGGCCCTTATCGAAACCGCCTGGGTTTCCGGTGACGCTAGTTTTTGATTGATGTTCAAAGATTTTTTTGCGTATTCACCTGGTAAATCATACTGTCCCTGGTTAGTAGCAATTCCCGAAAGATTATTAAAGCCAGCAGCCAGCACACTTATGTTTTCTGATCTTCCTGCCACCTTTTTTGTTTCAGTCAACGCAACTTTTGCACTCTCTATCAGGCTATCAATTTCCATATAACTGAGAGCAAGATTATTGATTGCAACCGCTAAAAAGATATCATTGTTCAGATCGCTCGATTGCTGCAATACTTTTTCGCCATAACTGATCGCCTTAGGGTATTGACCCATCGTCGTATACAACACCTGCAATCCGTTATTCAACTGCGCCGCGATACCTTTTCGTCCAATTACCTCTGGTATCTTCGCTCCTTCGAGACTGCATGTTACAGCGGATTCCATATCGGATAAAAACCGGTAAGATGATCTGATATTAAGTAGCGCAATGTCAATATCAAGAGAGTCTTTCAATTGCCGGGCCAGTTCAAGAGAGCGTCTGCTAAAATGTATGGCAGAATCGAATTCACTTACCACCAGGCATACTCCGGCAAAATATCTTTTCAACCGAATCAGTCCATAAGTATAATTAATTTGGGTACCGAGTTGAATAGCTCTTCGATAATAATTTTTAGCAGAATCAGGCGCCTTGTATTCATAGTAATCCCCCAGACAAAAATATAAATTAAACCTCGCTGTATCTGTTTTTGCCGATGCAAGAAGTTTAAGCAGGCTATCCCCTTTCGCCGGTTGATCATTTGCTCTGGGAGCAATAATCGTCCATACTATCAGCAGTAGAATATTTCTCATATTTCAAAATATGTATTCCTAATCAGTTTACAAATAAAACGAATGAGGTTGTTTTTATACATCCCCTTTTCCCATGATTTTTCCTTCCCAGTTCGAATTGATCTGCGTTGAGCCAGCTACTTTACTTGTTACCGATTGTAAATAGGCACAAGAATCGCCCCGACGGGTAATGGTTTTTCCATTTAAGTAAATGCAGAATTCGGGCCCACAAAGGAGGCTAATGATCCGTCTGCTTTTATTTAGGTATATACGCGTTCCGTAAAAATTCACCTTTTCCGGGGATAGGCAGTCACAGCCCAAAAACAAATCTTTACGTTTTAAAAATAAAAATTTATGAAACAATTATCCATTCTTATCTTATTTGTTATTGCAGGTTTGCAATCCAATGCCAAAGTATGGCGCATCAATAACACCCCCGGGGTGGTGGCCGATTTTCCCTCATGCGATGCAGCGGTCCTGAGTTCCAGTGTGGTAAACGATGATACTTTATATGTTGAAGGAAGTTCTATTGCATATGCCGGTTTTACCCTAAACAAGCGACTTGTTATTATAGGAACAGGGTATTTTTTAAGCGGGGCCAACAGTAATACGGGCCTGCAGGCCAACCCTAATTCAAGCTTCTTTAACGGAGGCTATATTATTTTTGATTCAACCGGATCCGGGTCTACTTTGATAGGCTTAGACTATTTTACTTTTGCAATAGGTCCAACAGGATCAGCCGCCGATAATATTACGCTTACCCGTTGCCGAATTTATTCGATTACCAGCTACTACGGTCCAGTGGCTAATACCATTATGACTGGCTGGAAAATTAATAAATCTCATTTGAATGATATCAGTCTTGGAACTTGTGTTTTTCAAAACTGGGAAGTTACCAATAACATTTTTATCGGTGCCTTAAATATGAATAGTACTGGTAATTTGAATAACCTGGTACGAAATAATGTGATCAGGGGAACTATAAATTTATATAGTGCCTATTTTTCAAACAATATAATAACGGGTACAACTTTTACAACCGTCAATGTAACAGTAAAAAATAATATTTCCAATGGTTCAATCTTACCCGCCGGAAATGGTAATTTGAATAACCAGTCAGATGCGGTAGTGTTCCAGGGACTCACTGGAAATAGTACTGATGGCCAATGGCGTTTAGCAGCTGGTAGTACCGCCATTGGTGCAGGTGAAACCATCAGTAGTATTACACCCGATTGTGGTGCTTTTGGTACAGCCGATCCATACAAGCTGAGTGGTATACCGGCCATCCCAACTATTTATTCACTTACTGTACCGGCGAGTGTACCCAGTAATGCCACGACGATGCCTATCACTATAAGTACCAGGAGTAATAATTAAGTGCCTGATAGAAATTGGATTCCTTCACGCATAAAATTATTACGACATGAAAAAATTAATCATCAGCAGTCTGCTTTGTTCCCTGTATTTTTTTGTACCGGCGCAGCAGCCTTATCCCACTGCTCCGCCGGCTCCCGGTAATATTACTACTATAGAATATTCTATTGATAATATGGCAGGGTTTGGCACCGGGACTTTATTAACAGGATTCGCTTCATCGACTGATATTAGCAATTTTGCTGGAACCGTAAATATTACTGGTTTAGCATCCGGGTTCCATCGAATCTATTTTCGGAGTAAGGATACCGATGGCAAGTGGAGTCATGCTAACAATGCATTTTTTGATAATTACACGGTTCCAGTTTACAATTCAGCACCACCGGCGCCAGTCAATATCACCAACATAGAATATTTTTTTGATAATAACCAGGTTTTGGGCAGTGGAACTCCTTTAACCGGGTTCCTCGCTTCTACTGATATCAGCAGTTTTAATGGCACGGTAAGTCTTGCATTGCTAACGCCCGGCTTTCACCGATTTTATATCAGGAGCAGAGACGCCAATGGAAAATGGAGCTTTACCCATACCACCGCCTTTGATAATTTCAGCGCGCCTGTTTATAACACCGGTCCCCCACCTGTTGTCAATATCACTCAATTGGAATACTTCCTTGATAACAACGATTTGGGTTTTGGGAATTGTGTACAAATACCTTTTTCAGCAGGTACTGATATTGCGAACCTGAATGCGAATATCAATATTAGTGGGTTGGCTTCGGGCGTGCACCGTTTATTCATACGGAGTAAGGATGCTAATGGCAAATGGAGCCTGACCAATTTCAGTGTGTTTGATAATTCGGCTATTATGCCTTATCCTACTGCTCCTGCTGCCCCACCGGCGGTGAGCAATATGGAATATTTTATTGACAGTGATCCTGGTTTTGGTAATGCTACCCCACTTACCGTACCGGGCAATACGGGAGATATCAGTAACTATGCTGTCAACATTAATTTATCCGGTAGCCTTAGTTTGGGAGCCCATTACCTGTATATCCGCAGCAAACAAAATCCCTGGAGTATTACTAGTGTAGTGCCATTTACAGCCGCCTCTTCGGTTCCGGTTACCTGGATGTTTGTGAAGGCGCAGGTGGCCAATAACAAAACCCTGGTAAGTTGGGCCACTGCACAGGAAAGTAACACCCAAAAATTTGAAATAGAACACAGCAAAGATGGAAGATCATTCAGTAAGGTGGGAGAAGTAGCGGCTGCCGGAAACAGTTCTTCCATCCGCAATTACAATTTTACCCATGGGCAACCTGCCAGTGGTTTTAATTACTACCGTATTAAGCAAATAGACCTGGATGGCCATTTTAAATATTCAGCAGTGGTTACTGTTTTAAAAAGAGACGACCTTTTACAAACGATGGTGGCTCCTAACCCGGTTAAAGATTTATTACATGTGGTAGAAACAAAAGATGTTTATGTTAATAGGGCGGAAATATATAATACTGCGGGAAGCCTGGTAATGCGTAAAACAATTAATAATAATGTACAGGTATATAGTTTACCCGTCAATAATTTAGCCAGCGGAAGCTACATGCTTAAAGTAATCTATAAATCTGAAACCAGGACTTATAAATTTATGAAAGAATAAATATCTCTTATAAATGTCTTTATTCCCGTAGGCTGTATCGAAATCACGATACAGCCTTTTTTATACTCAATAATTAAAAATCCTGTTTTTAAGGGATAGAAAATGAAGACAGGAGACTACATTTTTACAACCCTAATCTAGAAACATGAATAGACTACTGCTTGTAATTGGTTGCATACTATTTTTTACCATTTCCTCACTGGCACAAGCAGATAGCTTTGATGTATTCACGTATATAACTCCGGAATTCTTTACAAAAAGCTTATTGCCTTCCAGTGCCAAATTTAACCTAACCAACCCCGATAATAATAATTGCACTATTACCCTTTATAAAAGTCAGCCTGCTACCGACAGCGTTATTCATGATGTGATGCGTCAATGGAACGAGCGGGTAGTAAAACGGCTGCGGAAAGCTTCCGCTAAACCCGTCCGGATATTGACCGAACAGTTATGGGATGGATGGGTGTCTACCCTTGCTATCGGTAATTATTATGCGGGTAAGAAAAAAAGCGTGGTGATGTTGAATTCATTCAGGAAGAACATGACAAGCGCCTGCGTGGTATATGCCTTTACAGATAAATTTTTCAAAGGTCCTATTGAAAACTTTTCTCAAAACCTGCATTTAGTAACCCCTGAATAATAAAAGTACCATGAAAAAATATTTACTGCTCTCCCTATTGTTGTTCCTTGCCATTTCGATTGTTACCAAAGCACAAACCGGGAATACCGGTATCGGTACTACTGATCCGCAGGCCAAACTGCATGTGAATGGTGACCTGCGTTTGCAACAGGGAGTATCCATCAGTAAATTTAGTACGGATAGTCTATTTACTTCCAACAGCCATAGTGTAGTGCCAACAGAAAAAGCTATAAAGGATTATATGAAAAAGGGGTTATGGATGGGGATTGATACGTCAGTGCTGGGAGACAATATTCTAGTAGCGAAAGGATTCACTACCGACAGAGTTAATTCACCGGTATCCATAGCCGTAAAGGGCAATTATGCCTTTTTGATTGGATACTCAACCAGTGAAATGGTTATTTATGATATTACAGATCATAATAATCCGATCATGAAGAGAACCATATCCACCAATCTGAGTGGGCCGGAAGATATTAAGATTCAGGGTGATTTTGCCTATGTAGTATCAGCAAATAATAACCGTTTATGCATTTATAATATCAGTAACCCATTACTACCAACGGCTCTTGGTTTTATTTCAACTGGATTAAGAGATCCCTACGCTGTTACTATATCGGGGTTCTTCGCGTATGTGTCCAGTAAACTGATACCCAGTATTCAGATTTTCGATGTCAGTAATCCTTCGGCTATTTTGGCTCGGGGTACTTTCCCGGCCAGTGGTGCTACCGGAGTGGCGGTGCAAGGCAATTTTGCATATGTGGCCATAGCGAGCCCCAGTAAATTCTCCATATTTGATATTTCCAATCCAGATGCACCTGTAGCTCGTGGATTTATCACAGCCGGTTTGAATAATACCGGAGGGGTGTATGTAAGAAATGGGTTTGCTTATGTAGCTTCTATCGACAATAATGTGATCAGGATATTTAATGTCAGTAATCCAGACCTGATTTCATTTGCAGGTTCTTCTACTAATGAATTGACCGGCCCTAACCAAATAGTGGGTGCGGGAAATTACATTTTTACTACCGATTTAAGTGGTGCAGGTATAGGTGTGTTTGATATTAGTACTCCATCCACTATGGTTTGGAAGGGCTACAATAGCACCAATATCAGTGGTGCGAGAAGTATAGCTGTAGAAGGAGAAACGGTTGTTGTGCCGTCTTATTCTAATACCCGCCTCTGTGTTTTTGAATTAGACCGTTCCCGAAATATTAGTTTTACCTCCGGTGGTTTTCAAGCTACTTCTTCCTCCTGGTTAAGTAATGGAGTAAATATTTACAGGGGCAATGGTAATGTAGGTATCGGTATTTCGCAACCCAGAGCCAACCTTCATGTGGAAGGCAGCACTTACCTATTTGGAAGTGTAGGTATCAATACTGATTTTCCCCAGGCACCCTTCAGTGTGGAAGGTAATAGTTTCCTAAACGGAAATCTGAGTTTGGGAACTACCAGTCAATTTGCTGCTCATACTTTTTCCAATAACCTGGGAAATAAATTTTCTCTTTATGGCAATAGTACCACTTCACAATATGGAATAGGAATACAGAATGGATTGCTGCAATTATATACGGATGTGGCAGCAGCCAGCTTCGCGTTCGGTTATGGAAGTAGCACGGCATTTACAGAAAGGGTACGTATCTATAATAACGGGTACGATGGTATGGTGATGAATGGAAGAATTATTCTGCGGAATGGTACCACTGATGTGAATGGGGGGGCCGGGGTATGGATGACAAATCCTGCCAACACCGCTCTTTTGGGTTTCATGGGCGCCCAGAACAGTAATAATATCGGGTTTTATGGAGGTCCAACCAATTGGGGATTTATCTATAATACTACCAATGGAAGAATTGGGATCAATAATAATGCTCCTAATGCTCAATTAGCCTTTAGTGCTTCACTTGAAAAAAAGATTACTCTTTATCCGGGAGGAACGGGTGATGTAGGCATGTCTGTTTCGGGCAATGATTTCCGGTTGTATTCTGATAACTTAAATGCAAGAGTTTCTTTCGGCTATGATGATTATAGTTCCGGATTTATTTCCCGCGCCTATGTTCCTGCGTCTGGGGCTGTAGCCCTGGTGGTAGGTGGCCAGATCAATGCCAATGGTACCATTTATAATTCGGATGCCCGATATAAGAAAAATATTTTCACACTATCGAGCTCATTGGAAAAAGTGATGCTGTTACGGGGCGTGCAATATGAAATGCGTAAAGATGAATTTCCCGCTATGCAATTCAGCAATGGAATAGAGGTTGGTTTGATTGCCCAGGAAGTGGAGAAAATAATACCGCAGGTAGTAAGTACCAATGCAGATGGATTCAAATCGGTGGATTATGCCAGGCTGGTACCCTTATTAATAGAAGCCGTGAAGGAACAGCAGCTCCAGAGAAAGGAGGATCAGCAACGCATCGAACGGTTAGAAAAAATTGTAGAGACCATTCTTAAAAAATAAAATGTATGAAACAAATTATTATTTTATTACTCACCTGTTTTTCAATTTATCAATTAACAGAGGCTCAAACGGGGAATGTAGGTATTGGTACCACTACTCCAAAGGCACGACTACATGTAACCGATAGCAGTGTATTATTCTCCGCGGATGGTGTAATACCTGGAGGAATTCCAACGCCCCCTCCCGCAGAAGGTATAGGAAGAAGAATGATGTGGTATCCGCAAAAAGCTGCCTTCCGTGCTGGCGTGGTAAGTGGTAATAACTGGGATAAGGATAGTATCGGTAGTATATCCTTTGCAACCGGTGCTAACACAAAAGCATCCGGATTGGTATCCTTTGCAGCGGGTCAGCAAACCAGTGCTACTGGCGTATACAGCACTTCTTTTGGATACAATTCACTGGCTTCTGGTCTTTACGCTACTGCTACCGGAATAAGTACAATTGCTTCGGGTCTTTCTTCTATAGCATTTGGAAATACCAATACCGCTTCCGGTGATCAATCCGCTTCTTTTGGTACTTTGACTAAAGCAACCGGAAACAATTCCCTGAGTGCAGGTTTATTCACCATTGCCAAAGGAGAATCGTCCATGGCAGTAGGCATTTATACAAGGGCCGTTTCTCCTAATTCATTAGTGCTAGGCCAATATAACGATACAACCAATTCGAACCGCTTATTTGAAATTGGTAATGGCACTGCTGATAATGCCCGGTCAAATGCACTTACCGTATTAAATAATGGTACTGTTGGAATAGGCACTACCAGCCCACTGGCCGGGTTGCATGTTGAGAAAAAGAGTGTTCTATTTAAAGCCCCCTATCCCAATTTTACATCTTATGGGGACATTCCGATCAATGGCGGATTTCAGTCTGCTATGATCTGGTATGCTGACAAAGCAGCTTTTCTGACAGGGGCTGCATGGGCGAATGAATGGGCTAAAGATAGTGTTGGCTTTTTTTCTGTTTCAGGAGGACTAAATTGTGTTGCCCCTCAGTTTTGCTCCATAGCATTTGGACAAAGAGCAAGGGCATTGGGCTTTAACTCCGTGGCATTGGGGCTTGGTCCTATTGCGTCAGGGAATGTTTGTATTGCAATGGGCGAGAATTCCTCTGCAACCCAGGATTACGCCATTGCAATAGGTCGTTCATCATCAGCTTCTAATTATAGCGCAGTAGCGCTTGGAGAGAAAAATTCAGCTTCCGGTGCATTTTCTATTGCAACTGGACTTCTAACAAAAGCGTATGGTGAGACTTCTTTTGTTACAGGAAATACAACATTTGCGAAAGCCAGTGGTAGTTTTACTTCAGGCAATTTTAACGACTCCTCAGATATACCAAACCCGTCTCTCCCTGCTTCTTCTGATCGTATTTTTCAATTAGGTAATGGAAACAGTAATTCGGCAAGGAGTAACGCACTTACCATTTTACGAAACGGCAATATTGGGTTGGGTAATGTCAATATCCCGGATGCACCCATTTCATTTTCCAACTTACTGGGTAGTAAAATTATATTGTATGGTAATGGTACCGCCAGCCAATACGGAATGGGTATACAGGGTGGCTTGTTCCAGATATACTGCGATGCCATGGCCGCTGATATTGCATTTGGTTATGGCAGCAGTGCGTCCTTTACGGAGAGGATGCGAATTAAAGGTAGTGGGGCTGTTGGCATTGGTACCAGCAACCCGGTAAAACAATTAGAAGTAATTGGCCCCGGAGATGGCACTCCCGTCACACTAAGGATAGGAAATAGAAGTGGGTTTGGGCCAACAGCACTTGAATTTATCAGTGATTATGGAGCTTCCAACCAATGGCGTCCAGGCTATATCAAAACCAATGATTTGGGAACTTATACCGGCGCATTGGAATTCTATACCAACGGTGCCGGAGTAGCAAACTTAAATGGCAATGTAAAAGGTTTTGAAGTAAGAAACGGCACTGCACTAACGGCAACAGGTACTGTAGGTTCTTATAGCGATGCGCGGTTAAAAAATAATGTCACTGCATTTACTGATGGATTAAATGTAATCAAGAAAATAGACCCTGTACGATTTTATTATAATGCCAGTGCCCCTTTTAATACCGACAAAGAACAAATTGGCATCATTGCGCAGGAACTTGAACAAGTGGCCCCCTATATGGTTGAAAAAACAAAACAGAATGGTTACAATGATCTAAGATCTGTAAACAACCAGGCATATACTTTTTTATTGATTAATGCGGTAAAGGAACAACAACAGCAGATCGAAAAGCAGCAGGAGCAGATTGATGAACTAAAAAAACTTGTTCGGCAATTATTAAAAAATAAATAAAATGGTCAGGCAATTATTTGTAATAACATTTCTCTTCTCTTTTTCCTTTTCCATTGCCTTCGCTCAACCCAAAGGCAAGAAGAAAGTGGAAGAAAAACCTCCTACTCAAAAAGAGATGGAAGACATGATGAAAGAAGCACAGAAAGAATTGGATAACCTGGATCCGGAAGATAAAAAGATGATGGATAGCCTGGGTTTCAAGATGCCTGATATGAAAACGATGAAGAAAAACATGTCTGGTATTACCGATGCCCAATTGAAAACGGCCTGGGAAGACGAAAACCGTCTTGTTCCCAAAAAAGATGATTCCAGGATAGGGGCTATTCCCAAAGCAGCTCTGACAGCAAGTACCATTGGTTCCTTCATCAGCGAAATGCATAGCAAAACAAGTGCCTTGCTAAAGCCAGCTTCAAAATCACTGGGCGAAAAAATATTTGCCCAGTTAAAAGCGGAAGGAGGGAATGCTGGTTCCATAGGTAATGCAGCCGCCATATTGTGGGTAATGGGAAGGATACAACCCGCATTATACATGATGGGTAAGGCCTGTGCAGATGATATTACCAATACAGATAACCTGAATAATTATGCTTCTATGCTCTCTATGAGCAATGCCGAACAAATGGCTATTCCCGTACTAAATTATCTGAATAAAAAATTTCCCGGTAACAGCACGATCCTTAACAACCTGGGACAAGCCTGGTTCGGGTTGGGGGATATTGCAAAAGCTGAAAAATATGTAGACAGCACTATCCGATTATATGCGTATCACCCACAAGCGAATAACACGAAAAGCCTGATTCAGGAAAACAAAGGCGACCACACAGGGGCCACAGAATCACTGAAGAATTCGATGCAACATTCTTATACAAAAGAGAAAGAAGACCGGTTACGGAAACTGGGATATAGACTTAGCAGCAAAGATGTTACCCTTCCCTCAAAAACAAACGCTGATCCGTTAAACCTGGGCGGTTCCAACCCTCCCGCTTTTCCTAAATCGGTAAATGAATGCATAGCTATGGAACCAGAATGGGCCAATTACCGGGCAGAACTTAAAGCTAAAGCAGCTTCCTTAAAGCAACAGTTAGAGGAAGCATGGAATAATACTACAACAATGCAGGAAAAAAGAAATAATGAGAATATCAATATGATCAATGCTTCGATAAAACTAGGAAGTCCACAAGGCAATCTCACCCAGGTGCCTATATATGCCGACAGGGCTTATCTTATGCAAAAGGATGTAATGGATATGTATGAACGCAAAACAAGGGACTGGTCACAAAAATCGACTTTGTTTATTACCGGTAGGGGGTTTCAATTAACAAATGAATATGATGCTGAAATAGAAAAACTACAAGAAGCCGACGAAGAACAAACCGGCGAAGGAAAACCGAATAAGGATTTTTGTCCTTTATTTAAAGATGTTACTGACAAATACCTGAAAGCATACAACTCAACAGTAGAACCCCTTTTCAAAGAACGCCTGGATATGGTAAAAGTTTTTCTGAATGATCTTACCTATTGGCAATTGTATTCTGAATGGCCAGAAAAATTTGAAGCACATAAACTGGAGGCAAAAATCAACTGGTTAGGCACCCTTTCCTGTGAGCCACCCACAACCTTTAAATCTATTACTAAATACAAATGCGCCCCAAAAGCGTTAGCGAAACCAGGCAAGCTTTCTGAGTTTGATGATGTAGCCTGCCAGTATCACAGTGAAACCAATTTTATTTTCGCGAAAATGAAATCAGACTGCAGTCGCTTTACTACGGAGATAGATGCAAAATTCATAAAATTGGGATTGAAACAGGATATGGACAAAGAAACCTTTGCTGATCAGTTTGTAAATTGTAACGTAGAAGTAAAAGCGAAAATAGGAGGTGATAAAGTGAACATCGGACCGGTAGTGGTGGGTGCCAAAGCGGAAGCAGGCATGGGGGTTGAGATAGACCGCGGCGGGGTAAAGGATGTTTATCTGATTGGCGGGGTAAAAGCCCAGGCAGGAGCCCTTGATACAAAATTTGGTAAAAGTGCCGGTTTTGAAGGAAAGATAAGCCTTGTGAGTGGGCAAAGTTCCGCGTATGGCACAGGAATTTTTAAAGGCGCAAAATAAGTATATGATGAAATCTGGATCATTCATGTAGTTAGTTCTCAAAAGAAAAACTGAAGAAATAGTGTGAATTGATTTTGTTCGTAAATTATTTTTAAAATGAAAAGTATAGTGGTGGAACCAGTGAAAATTTTATTAACTATAACATTGCTCGTATTGTCATATGTCGCTGTCTCACAGAAAACCGATGAGCAACTAATTGCAGACAGTAGTTTTGGCTGGACAAAAGTGTATCATTTTAAAGGGGTAAAAGAACCCCGGAATTTAGGCGACCGTACTTTCAGCATCCGCCAGTTATCTATATGCGACTCTTTTGCCAATTGGATCCAGGCTAGTTATATTCCCAAAGGAACCATTGGTGATGTTCGAAAAGTGATTATGCCAAAGATCGGCTTATATAACAAGCACCAGGCATTTTCGCCGCAGGGATTTGGAGCCACTTCGTACACCTGGGATTTGGAAATGAAAAACGGGAAGGCTGAAATTATCCGGGAAACGGAGATACCCTGGGGAATTACCGCCAACGAAGTGCCTGGCAGAACACTGGAAAATCTTAGCATTAATGGCGACTATTATTTTTTTATGGAAGAGACGGACCCATTTGAAAATGGAGTGCCCAAAGAGGTTATCGATAAATACGATATTAAAAAGCTGGGGCAATTCAGGAATTTTCATACTATGCATAGCACCGCTTCCCGGTACGACAGGAATGCCAACTATGTAGAAGCGGTATTACTTTGTAAAAACAATCAGCTTCCATTTTTAAAAGTAAGCGTTGAGGAATTACTGTCCAAAGCTGAGAAATTGATCGTGACGGATCATGAAAACAAATTAATAGATATCAGGGAGAAAAATAAAGACAATCAAAAAAGCATCGACTATTTTTCGCAATATGAGAATGACAATTTCCAGAAAGCACTGGTAACACTGGCTAAACATAAAGAAAAATATAAAAGCAAAATGAAAGAGTGGGCTTCTATACCCTCTATTTTCTATTCAATTGATTTTGTTAATGGGCAGGATATTTTTACCCGTTACAAAATCAATGAAGGCACCCCTAATTTAAAAACGTACCCGGTTTACAAGTTTGCTCCTGGCATAGTGGAAGAATCCAAACAGGATAAGCCTTTATGGATTAGGGTTACCTGGAGTTGGAGTCTGCCTGATGAGCGTACCAGGCATATGCATGAATCCATTATTAATAATTTTAATTTTCAATACCTGTACGACTTCTTTTTTGACCCTGAAAAAGTAAAGAATAAACAATATCAACCTTTGAAGGATCCTCGTACTAAAGAGCTAACAGTCGCTGCCGAAAAATCAGCTACAGCAAAAAAGGCAGCAATGGATAAAACCATACATTACTTTGATGATTTTTCTTCTTCTGTCATCAATGAAAAACCAGTGGGCTGGTATAATGAAGGAAGTTCAACGGGTCTCTACTCTCTTGTTACCAGTATTAAGGGAGAAGAGGGAAAATGGATGGTGATAAGAGGAAATACCCTGACACCCCTTACACTTGCTAAGCCTTTGCCATCGAATTTTGCTGTTAGTTTCGATGTAGCAGTACCCAAAGGTTTTACCTGGGGGGCCAAATCACTGGAGTGGGTAATAGGTTCGGAAATGAAAGAAGCTGTGGGTGGAGAATATTTCAGTTTTAAGATCAGGCCAGGATTTGACGGGAGAGCTGGGTCAACAGAATTATCAACCCATTTCAAAGCGACTACCCGCGATAGTCTGAAATATGGAACAGCAGCGGGGTTTTCAAATGATAAAGAATTCAATCGTGTCAATATCAGGATTCGGAAAAATGACACTGAGTTGTCAGTGTTCATTGACGGGCAAATAATAAAGGAACTATTATCCCTGGTTCCACCGGATACGAAATTTACTTCAATGTATTTAAAGCATTCCCGTAGTGATGGCAATACTGAAATGTATTATATCAGCAATATTAAAATAACGAAAGAGTAGTCTGATAAGGAATATTTTTCCTTTTCTGCTTTTGATTGCAATGAACATACTGGTTACCAGAAAGGCATCGGGTAGTGTAATTTACGTTTAGGGTGCCCTCCTATTTTTCAAATTAATAATCACAACATATTAAGCAATGTGAAATATCCCTATTTTAAGGGATAGGGAGAATATCTCTTAAGAATACCTTCACGATAGAAATTAAGCTATGAAATTTATCTTATCAACTATCTGTCTTTTTTCCGCCTTTACTGCATTGGCTCAAAAAGACTCCTTCGATTTAGCTTCCTATACGGTTCCCTCCGGTTGGACAAAAGAAGTGAAAGAAAATCTAGTTAGTTATTCCCTGATTGATAGGAAGAAAGGTAGCTGGAGTCAGATAGGGGTTATTAAAAGTACCATCAGTAAAGGGGATATCAATACCGACTTTGATAGCGAATGGCAGGACCTGGTGGTGAAATCTTATAACGTGAAGGAGTCTCCCCAGATGAATGAAGTGCAGGAAGCTGATGGCTGGAAAATTAAAGCCGGTGCCGGAAAGTTTAGTTTTAATAATTCGGAGGCAATGGTAATGCTGACATCGATAAGCGGTTTTAACCGGGTAATGAGCATTGTATGCACTACCAATAGCCAGGACTACCTGAAAGAAATCGAATCCTTTTTATCTTCTGTGGATTTAAAAAAACCTACCATAACAACCCCTCCATCCTCAGTCGGAAATGATGGACGTAATTCTATGATTGGTACCTGGGGAGCCAATGCCAGTGACAATTCTAACTACCGGATGAAGAATGGTATCATGAATTACATCAGTCGCCAGTATACTTTTAATACCGATGGAACTTATCGTTATGTTTCAAAAGCGTTCGATCCGCTAATGGATAAAATTCTTTTAGGTAAAGAGAACGGCACCTATGTTGCCATTGGTAATAGTATCACAGTAACTCCAAAGAAAAGCATCTTAGAAGCCTGGAGTAAAAAAGATGGCGGGGATAGTTGGGGAAAACTTATCAGTTCCCAGGTAATAACACTGGAAAAGGCGACCTATCAGTTTGCAAAATATTACATGGCAGGTGTACAGGAATGGAACCTTGTATTGCAATCATCTAAGGCAACTCAAAGAGATGGTCCCTTCAGTTCAAATACCACATTTACTAACGGTTGGTACTATAGACCTATTTCCAATACAAGCAGGCTCATCGAATATCCAGGCCGCGAAAAAGAAGAAGTGACAAAAGAGGTTCCGGTTGCTGCAGCAAAGGCAGCGAAAAGCGATAGCTTTCATTTCACTACTTCCAATTTTGATAATGGTTGGACCAGCACGGTACAGGAAGATTGGGTGCAGGTGACTAAAGGAGATAATACTGTCTTGATACATTATCCAAATAAGAAAGCGGATGAATATAATTCCGTACTGATGGATGGCTTGAAAACCGCGTGGAATATTTTGGTTGCTCCCAGGTATTCGAGTGCTTCCAGCCTTCAATTCAAGCCGGTTAGCAGTTGGCAATCTATAGAATTTGCTGAAGACGATCTGGTAGAAAAAAGTTCTGGTAAAACAGTGCATGTCGTTTTCTTCAAGAAAAATTTCTCGGGTGGCGAAGGAAAATATATGGAGTTCATTGCACCCGATAAAGCAACTTTCGAAAATGAATTTGGTATATATAGTACCGAATCTTATGCGCCCATTTGGGATAAAATGGCTGGCATGGCAGGCTATAATAAATTCGCAGTGGCCCCTTCTGATCTCAAAGGTAAGTGGACCAGTAATTTTTCGGGTATACAGCAATATGTGAATGCTTATACAGGGGCCAGTGCAGGAATGGATACGCATTCTTCTGTACAAGTCTATATATTCGGTGACGGATCAACGTTTAAATGGAATCTTAGCGTGGCCAGTGGTTTTGTGGGTAGTATTAAATTCCAGAATGTAAAGTCGGAGGGTACATTCAGCTTGCCCAGCAATTGGCAAATTCATTTTTCGGATCTCGAAGGAAAACCCAAGACATACGGTGCCTTTTTTTCCTGTATAAAAGGCGCCAGAATATTGTGGATAGATGGAACAGCATTTGGAAAGGATTGCACTGTTGAGTAATCAATCATTTCGATAAAACAGTGCCATGAAATACATTCTCGTTTTTATCTTGGCCTTTATTGGCATCTGTTTGTCAGCTCAGATATGTACACCGGAATCCTTGATTCAGAAACCAGGTATTTGGAAAGGAGGATTGAAAGGAAGTGTTTCAGGAATTATGGCAAGTGATCTGGCAAGAGAAAGGAAAGTGGTAGCACAGTTACATGCCATGATGCAGGGACATTATACCCCTATGGCAGTTGAGATATTATTTAACGGGGTGTATAATTCATCCTTGCACCGTATTCATTGCATTAATACGGTAACAAATAAATTCCAGCAGAATCTCATGGCTACTAATGAAGATTCATAGAAAAGAATTCTTTTTCATCCATGGTTAAAGTCTCCCTCGGGGAAGAATTTCGCAGACTGCTTCAGAATCCGGAGAATGAAATTATTACTACTAACTACCTGGATAAATGATGGCCAATTGGGATATCGTTGATTGTGGTCATTAATCACTTATCGAATAAGGGAGGCAGAGAGAATTTCCAGTTGGAGAGAGTCATCTTCGAATAAATCAAAAATCCTCTTTTTAGGGTATGGCAAGTGAATGATATTAGCTCCACATTTGACTTTGTTGAAGAAAATCACCTATTTTTTGCCCATTTATATCATCCTGTAAAATAAATTTCATGAAACACTTAAGTCTATTAATGCTTACCGGTATTGTTCTGCTTACCTCCTGCCATTTCAGTAAAGGGGTAAAGAAGGACCTTAGTACTGGTTTATCTGCATCCTATAACGGCTTTTCGATTGATGACATCTACCTGGCAAAAGAGGATACGCGGCTAAACAGCAATATCATTCCATTAGGTTCTAAGATAAATATCACCGTAACAGGGGTTGATAATTTTACAGTAAAAAATGGCAAGGTATTTCCCGGCTGCACAATTATTCTTACTAACAAAGCCGGCAAAGAAATACTCAACCTGCCCGATGCGTTCGCAGATATGGTTAATGGCACTACTGCGGCCGAAGCTAAAACACTCCTGGCGACCCTTACTACTGGCGAACCCATGGCAGCGGGGGAAACGTATCACCTGAGGACCCGCTTCTTCGATAAGAACAAAAAAGAGAATGAAATAGTAGCCGATATTGATCTGCTGGTTAATTAAAAGGGTTTTCAGCATTACCGGAAAAATCATGTTTTTCAGGGAGCTGCAAACCGACAGACCTGCGATACTTTTATTTTTCAAAACGCAGCTTATGTTTCGTCATTTGTACAGCTTTCTTATTTGCTCCTTATCAATCCATACTATAATCAATGCTCAAAATACGGGCATTGGTACCAATAGCCCGCAGGCTACATTACATGTTAACGGTGATCTAAAATTGCAATTTGGAGATGCGATAAATAATTTCAGCCGCGACAGTTTATTCAGCGCGAATAGCCACCTGAAAGTGCCTACAGAAAAAGCGGTAAAGGATTTTATTCAACGAGGGAATTGGCTCGCTTCTGATTATACTGTTGCTGGCCCTAATGCTCCTGCCTATCTCGGCTATGCCATGCTTACTCCCGAACAAGCCAATGGCGTTGCCTGTAGTGGGAATTTTGCTTATTTGATCGGATATAATAGCGACATGCTTTCTATTGTAGATATTTCTGATCCTAAGCAGCTAAAGAAACGGGGAGTAGCTTTCGATAATCTGAATGTTCCCACCAGTATTGCGGCCCAGGGAAATTTCGTTTATATCACTTGTTCCGGTAATAATAAGTTGTGCATTTTTGATGTAAGCAATCCAGACTTACCTATTGCGAGGGGAACCATCTCCACCTCTCTTGATTATCCAAGAGATGTTGCAGTCAATGGAAATTACGTTTATGTAACTTCCGATTTTTCAGGAAGACTTTCAGTATTTGATGTAAGTAATCCTGATGCCATTGTATTGAAATCAACGGGAGGGGTGGGACTTGGTGGTATCACTGCGTTAGATGTGCAGGGCAATTACGTTTATATCACTTCCACATTGGGAGGTGAGTTGCATATTTATGATGTGAGTAATCCGTTGGTGGTTGTTTTTAGGGGGTTTGCCCGATTTGAAATAAATAGCCCCAGGGATGTTTCTGTATCAGGTAATATGGCTTATGTGGCTTCGCAGGATAACAATTCGATCGTGACGTACGATATTTCCAATCCGGCTGCCCCCGTTCATAAAGGAAGTATTGCCGGTGCCGTTATCTCTCCCAATTATGTAAAAGTGATAGGTAATTATCTGGCCGTGACTAATGCAGTTAACAACCGGTTGACCATTCTGGATATTACTACGCCAGGGAGTATAAAGTATATAGGTTCGAATAATGGTCATATAGTACAAGCAACCGGATTGGCTGTTTTGGGAAATACAATCTGCGTTTCTAATAAAGGTGATGTAAGGGCCTTATGCCTTTTCGATTTGGATTTGTCCCGCTCTATGGGCGTTTCCGGAAATGGGGTAGTTCCTACTTCCCAGCAATGGCAATCCCAGGCAAATAACGTGTATCGCAGTAACGGATATGTTGGAATTGGAACCAGCGCTCCTTCACAGGCCCTTGATGTTGTTGGCAATATTAATACTTCAGGAGAAGTAAGAGGAGCCTCTTTAAATGTAAACAACGCTGCAATAGCTTCTGCTAACATCTCAACAGGTGTTTTTAATTCCGGTACTTTCACCAATACTTATACTTATAATGCCGGGGTCAATGGACAATTGGCCTTTAGTAATTTGCTCGATAGTAAGATATCCTTTTATGGTTATGGCACCGCTTCGCAATATGGTATTGGTGTTCAGAGCGGCTTATTGCAATTGTATACTGATGCATCAGCAGCCGATATCGCTTTCGGATATGGCAGCAGCAGTTCATTTACTGAACGCATGCGGATAAAAGGGAATGGCAATGTGGGTATCGGACTAACCAATCCTTCTAATCCTTTGTCATTCCCCGCTACATTGGCAAAGAAGATCTCATTATATCCGGGTAGTACCGGAGATGTAGGGATGTCTGTTTCCGGAAATGATTTCCGGTTATATTCTGATAATGTGAATGCCCGGATATCTTTTGGATATGATAGCTATATTTCTGGTTTTACCTCGCGTGCCTATGTTCCGGCAACGGGGGTAGTGGCCATGGTAGTACAGGGACAATTAAATGTGAATGGAACTATATACAACTCAGATGTTCGGTATAAGAAAAACATCCTTATAATTGATAATTCCCTCGATAAGCTCATGAAATTAAGAGGAGTTGTTTATGAGATGCGCGTCGATCAGTTTCCCACCCTGTCTTTTGAAAGCGGACAACAAATGGGATTGATTGCCCAGGAAGTAGAAAAAGTGGTGCCTGAAGTAGTGAGTACAAACAATGAGGGGTTCAAATCGGTGGATTATGCTAAACTGGTACCACTGCTTATTGAAAGTATTAAAGAACAACAAAAACTAATTAATGAAATAAAGTTGCAATGTCTGGCATTGGAAAAAATAGTTCTAAAGCAACAGCAAGAGTTGGAAATCCTACGAAAAAGATAACTCTGATTTCCATACAAAAGATAGATTACCTGAATTCCTAATCCGGTATTCCCATTTTTGTACTACCAAACTACCCCTTTTAGGGGATAGTCCTGCGTAATGCCAATAAGTAAATTTGAAGAAATATATTGTATGGCTTCCCGTATTTTTCTACTCTTAAACATGACCCTTATACCCCTTCTTATTTTTTCGCAGACTGGTAACGTAGGTATCGGCACCACCAATCCCACCGGACCGTTATCTTTTTCAAGCAATTCCGGCAACAAAATTGTTTTATGGGGCGATGGTAATACATCCCATTATGGACTGGGCATACAAGGTGGATTGTTACAGATCTATGCTAACCAGTTAACCGATAATATTGTTTTCGGAACGGGACGCAGCAGTGCTTTTACTGAACGAATGCGTATCATCAATTCAGGGGGCGATGGGTTATTACTTAATGGCCGGATACTATTAAGAAATGGTACCAACCCACTCGATATAAATTATGGAAGTGGCGTATGGTTGTATAAAGCGGATAATACGGCGCTGCTGGGTTTTATGGGAGCACAGAATAATCAGAACCTGGGTTTTTATGGCGGACCCGCCGGTTGGGGATTTACCTATGATGCTATTAACAGCCGGGTAGGCATCGGTAACAATAGCCCTAATGCGCCATTGGCATTTCCACCGGCACTGGGGAAAAAAATTACATTGTATCCTGGTGTCACGGGTGATGTGGGCTTCGGAGTGGCTGGTAACCGCCTGCAGATTTATTCAGATAATCCAAATGCAGATGTAGCTATTGGTTATGATGCCGCAGGCGTATTCAATGAACGGTTTGCAGTTAAACCCAATGGTGCATTGGCGATAGTTGGAAATTTGGGGCAAGCGGGACAAGTAATAACTTCTAATGGAAATGCAGCGACCAGTTGGAAAAGCCCCACCAATTTTATCTTTCAGAATTCCACAAAAAAAGAATCACAATCATCCATTCAAGTCTTAACAAACGCCCGCGAAGATGTGCCCGATCTCAATTATTCTATTTCACTTAGTGGTAATGCGCTAGTTCTGGTGAATTATAACTATTTCGCTCTCGCACTTCCCTGTACTTTTTGTGGACGCTCGGGAACCGCTACTGAAATTTACCTGGACGGGAATCTACAAGTAACATTTGTAAAAGATATAGAAAATGGAGCGTTGGAAAATATTGCAGGAAGCAGTTTGATAACAGTTGGACCTGGCAACCACATTATTAAAATCATGTGTAAAAATTCGGGCCCAACTATCAGGGTAGGCAAACAATTCAGCGATGTTAATTCAGAAGCGAGTTTTATCGTAATTCCTCAATGACGGCTAGTATCCATTGGTTACCTTTACAGACATGATAGATTTTCCATCGCTACGTATTGTTTTTATAGGCACGCCCGAATTTGCTGTCGCCAGTTTAGACGCATTTGCAAAAGCAGGATGTACTATTGTTGGCGTAATTACCGCTCCTGATAAACCAGCCGGCAGAGGCATGCAACTGCAACAAAGCGCGGTGAAGAAATATGCGGTGGAGCATAACCTGAAAGTTCTTCAACCGGAAAAATTAAAGAACCCTGAATTTTTACAGGAACTGAAATCATTGAATGCCGATTTGCAGATTGTAGTGGCCTTTCGTATGCTGCCCGAATCCGTTTGGAATATGCCACCCATGGGTACCGTTAACCTGCACGGATCTTTGTTGCCCCAATACCGCGGTGCTGCTCCCATCAACTGGGCCGTTATTAATGGGGAAAAAGAAACGGGGGTAACCACCTTTAAACTAAAACATGAAATTGATACAGGCGATATCTTGTTACAGGAAAGTTTTCCTATTGATGAAAATGAAACGGCAGGTGATGTGCACGACCGCATGAAAGAAATTGGTGCTCAGTTATTAGTGAAAACGGTGAAAGGCCTGGCAGAGGGGAAACTGAAAGAAACTCCGCAATCCTTTCTTGTTAACGGTGATTCATCGCGAGAAAAAGACTCTCCAAATATCGGAGCGACTCCTGGCGCCCGACAACAGGCTCCTGGTTCGGAACTCTCGACTCAAGGTTCCCGACTCCTCAAACATGCTCCCAAAATCTTCGCCGAAACCTGCCAGATCGACTTCCATAAATCAACAGCGGAAGTACATAATCTCATTCGCGGCCTCTCCCCTTTTCCGGGTGCGTTTACCTATTTGAATAATAAAATGCTGAAGATATATCGGAGCGAAAAGGACATGATGCAAAATGGTCAGACGGAGACTGTCAGACCGGGGGAATACAAGACCGATGGCAAGACTTATTTGAAATTCGCTTGTGCAAACGGTTATGTTCATTTAAAAGAATTACAGCAGGAAGGAAAAAAGAAAATAAACATTGAAGATTTTTTACGCGGTTATCGATTTGAATGAACCTAGATTTATTTTATGAAATACCTCCTGCTCATCAGCCTATTGGCTATTTACAGTTTCGGATTGGCCCAAACTAAAAGAAAATGGAAGCAATTATTTAATGGAAAGGACCTTTCGGGTTGGAATATGAAAATCAGTGGCCATGCGTACAATGATAATTTTGGCAACACCTTCCGGGTAGAAGATCATAAGCTGAAAGTAGTATATGATCAATACCAGGGTTTCAACAAACAGTTCGGTCATATCTTTTATAAGACTCCTTATTCCTATTATATTATTGGGGTCGAATATCGTTTCACCGGAAAGCAAGCTACCGGTGGTCCCGACTGGGCATTTAAGAACAGCGGCATAATGATTCATTGCCAGCCTCCTTCCACCATGCTGAAAGACCAGGATTTCCCTATCTCAATTGAAGTGCAGTTGCTGGGAGGTGATTCAACGGGTGAACGTCCTACCTGCAATCTTTGCACGCCAGGTACTAATGTTGAAATGAATGGGAAATTATTTACTACGCATTGTATTAACTCTTCTTCCAAAACCTTCAGGGGAGAAGAATGGGTAAGAGCGGAAGTTTTAGTGCTGGGTGATTCTATTATTAAGCATATCGTGAATGGAGATACGGTACTCAGTTATACCAAACCGCAGATCGGTGGCGGGGTGGTTAACAATTATGATTCGGCTTATAAAAAAGACGGACAACTTTTATCGTCCGGGTATATTTCACTGCAAAGCGAAAGCCATCCTATTGAATTCCGTAAAGTGGAGATAATAAACCTGGAAAAATTATACCGCAAAAAAAGGGCAACAAAAAAAGCACCCGCTGAAGTTTCATTTCGTGAATGGAAATTATAATAAACAGGCGTTCCAGGCACTTATTAATACTTCACGTCTACATAAAACTTATTCATACTCACTCCCAGTTCTGAAGCGGCCGCATCACTGATGCGCAAGGTGAGTCCCTGGCTTTCTTTCATTTCGGGAAGTTGGCCAAGTACTTTAGCGTATACTGTTTTATTGGAAGAAGAGAAACTCACTTTTACAATGGTTCCCACCGGAACATTATTCATAAGAGCGTAATACTTTCCATCATTCCAGCCACTGGTACTACGAAAGATTCCCGCATTGCCGCTGGTACCACTACCCGTTTCAGTATATATTCTTTTAAATACTCCTCCTTTATGATTGGATGATCCATTATAAGAAACCGGCTGGGGAGCAGCCTGTTTAGGTTCTTCTTTTTGCGGTTCGTCCTTTACTTCTATCTTCAAGCTGTCCGCTTTTAAGATCTCTTTTTGCGGCTCTGATTTAACAATTGGGGGAGGTAATTCTTTCTTTGTTTCTTCGGCGTGCTTCCTTTCTTTTATTACAACAGGTGGTACAGATGCTATTTGAATTTTCGATGAACCTGATGCAGCCAATGCCGATTTTGATTGTTTCACCTTCAGGTAACCCACCACTAACTGCATTCCACTCTGCAACTGATCGTTTTTCACACTGTTCCATTTTTGCAGGTATTCTATGGGTACTTTATTATAAGTAGTACTTATACGGAACATCCATTCTTTATCCTGAACGGTATGATATAATGGAACAAAAACTTCATCGGCGGCACGCTTGCCATCCTGCGAAAAATTTACTTCTGTTAAAGAAATCTTTAATTTTTGACCAATGGCTAACGGCTTTTCCATTGAACTATTATTAAACAGTGCAATGTCCTTCGGATTCTGATTATAGAGCCGTCCAATACTGTACAAGTTTTCTTTGGCCACCACCGTATGCGTCAAATACAAATGGGGGGAAGCGCCCTCTACCTGTAGTTTGGTTTGCGCCTGTACAGATGAATTGATAACAACAAATAAAATAAGTAAACCAGATCTGATCTTTAGCATATTAAGCGTATTTCTGAATAGATGCAAAGATGATGAATTTTTTTTTACCATTAGTTTGGAAGTCCGAGTGTCCGAAAGTCCGGAAGCCTGGAAGAATCTGCCGGAAATTTTGGTTTTTCTTTCAAGCTTTATGACAATCCTTAATAGTAGCCCCATCCAATAATTCGCCTTCTATAATCAGAACCTATTCCAGAATGAAATATTGCGTACTATTTTCATGATTTAACGATACTGCAACAAGTTTTATACTCCCCGGTGAACGGGTTCTATGGATAACATCAATTAATAAATAATGAAAAAGATCAGCCTGGTAGCGGCCGAATTTTCATTACTATCCAGATGCTTAACGAAGATTAGGGGACGAACGACATCAAGAATGTACCAGCATACAGAGATTATTTCTTGAATCCTACTCCTGCATCCAAACTCGATTTTCAGAATTGATCAAGTTGTCACTATAAATAAATATACAAACTGGCCCACTGAAGGCTCTATAAAGCCAGTATCTATAAAAAGGAACGGATATCCAAATCGACTACCGCAAATTCTAGCCAAGGCTATAAAGAAAACCAGCCAATGATCATGAATTCTGTGGCCTGCCACTAATAGATATCCGTTCAAATCCGAATTTACTCCGAGTTTATAGCTTGATCAGCTTAAACTGTTGCATCTCTTTTCCATTCATCAATTGAATCGAATAGATTCCCGAGCTCAAATAGTGAATAGGGTATTCCTTTTGCGAAGGGGAAAGAACTATACTTTTGATTCTTTTCCCATTAAGATCTATCACGTCAAAATGCGTAAATCGCTCTGCTCCGTCAAATCGTATGAATTGAAAAGCCGGATTAGGCAGCATGCGCACAATAATGCTCCTGTCAAAATTTATTCTCACAACGGGGCTCAAATGCGCATTACCATCCAGATCAATCTGCTTCAGCCGGTAATAGTTTATCCTGGAAAATGGTGACAGGTCTGAAAAGCTGTACTCTTTCATTATGTTCGAATTGCCGATTGCCTTCACCTGCCCTATACTTTCAAACAATATACCATCCTTGCTGCGTTGAATCTCAAAACGCGCACTAATTTGTTCGGAAGCAGTTCTCCAATTTAGCATCACTGAATTACCTTGCTTCATTCCTGTAAAACTTACCAGGACCACAGGCAAGGTGGTCTTTGTGAGAACAACGGTAGTTAGGTTATACGCAATGATATATCCTGGAGGAAGATTTACTGTTGAAAAAGCACCGGTAATAGTCCCGGAAGTAAGGTTTATAATCGTATAATTTCCTAAAGGAACTACTCCTGGCTGAGTAGCATTCAGCGTCATTCCCCCCAACACCAGATTTCCGGCGCGCTGCAATTGATCATGGCCAGTTCCGGGACCAGCGCCACTTTGCATTTCTATATTGAGGGAACCGGACCCAATGAATAATGGATTTAGCGAGTTAAGGGTTAGAATACCTGGTGAAAGTCCCGGAGCGACGATCCCGGTATTGGTTAAAGTACCGGTAATGTCGATTACTCCCGTACCGCCAATGGTACCTGCATTTGTGAAAGGAACGGCAACTGTTAATACACCTGCACCTCCGGTCTTATTAAATATTCCCGAAGCATTATTGTTAAAAATATTATTTATGTTGAAATAATTATCCATGGAAACAGCAGCCGCATTGTTCACATTGATTGTGCCACTGTTATTTAGTGTGCCATCACTGAAATTGAACGTTCCCGCAGTCCAGTTAAATGTCGCCCCACTTTGTATGGTCAATATATTATCCAGGATGGACGTATTATTCAATACAAGAGTTGCTCCGCTAGCAATAGTCACCGGTATATCAATAGTTGTACCGCTCCAGTTCACTGTTCCATTTGCTGTCAGTGATCCGGTTCCCAGCAGAGTTCCGGCACTAAGATTTGTTGTAATACCCGATGGAACACTTAATGCCAGGTTGATAGTGTGATTTGTTCCGGCCAGTGTTAGTGTACCACTTCCAGTTACCGATGTGCCACCGTTGAAAATGAGATCGGCCGAATTATTGAGGGTAGAACCCGCCCCGATATTAACAACTCCGGCGTTGGTGAATGTATTTGCGGTCTGCGTATAGCTTGCATTGTTTACATTAAATGTACCGGCATTATTAACGGGAATACCGGCGTCCAGTGTGCCGCCTCCGCTGCTCTTAGTAAATACCCCGCTGGCATTATTGTTGAACACATTCGAGCCACTAAAATTATTTAAGACAGCCGCAGCCGAATTGCTAACCGTGATTGTTCCACTATTACTCAGCGTACCATCGCTGAAAAAAATAGTTCCCGCGGTCCAGTTAAAAATGCCACCGCTTTGGATTGTCAGTACTTCATCCAGGGTAGAAGAGCCATTCAGTGTCAGGGTCGCACCGCTGGCGATGGTTGTTGGCAGGTCAATAGTTGTACCGCTCCAGTTCACCGTTCCGGTTGCCGTCAGTGATCCGGTTCCCAACAGTGTTCCGGCACTAAGATTTGTCGTAATACCCGATGGAACACTTAATGCCAGATTGATAGTATGAGTTGTTCCGGCCAACGTTAGTGTGCCACTTCCAGTTAATGATGTACCTCCATTGAAAATGAGACTGGCCGAATTATTGAAGGTAGCACCTGCCCCGATATTAATAACTCCGGCGTTGGTAAATGTATTTGTGTTCTGGGTATAGCTTGCATTGTTTACATTAAAAGTACCGGCATTATTAACAGGAATACCAGCATCCAGTGTGCCGCCTCCGCTGCTCTTAGTAAATATCCCGCCGGCATTATTGTTGAACACATTCGTACCACTAAAATTATTTAAAGAAGCCGCCGCCGAATTGCTAACCGTGATCGTTCCACTATTGCTCAGCGTACCATCGCTGAAAAAAATAGTTCCCGCGGTCCAATTAAATGTGCCGCCGGTTTGTATGGTCAGTACCTCATCCAGGGTAGAAGAGCCATTCAGTGTCAGGGTCGCACCACTGGCGATAATTACCGGCCCGTCAATGGTTGTTCCGGCCAAATTACATGCATTATTGATTATTGTTGTTCCCAAACCGGAAAGGACCCCTCCGTCTAATTGCAGTGTTCCGTTGACAGTAAGATCTACCCCTGCCCCATCATTAATTGCAAAAGTAAATCCTCCTAAACTTGAAAGCACAAGTGTTCCACCTGTTGCTACTACTACCTGATCAACAGTTACCGGTAAAGTAACGGTAACCACATTAGGACCTTGGATCGTGATAACACCGTTAGTCGATGTTGGGAATGCGCCGGCCGGGACCCATGTGGCCCCATTGTAGGTTTCCCAGATGGCAAGAGTATACCAGTCACCGGTTCCAACGCTTCGAAAATCGCCTGGGCTTTGAGCTTTGGTAACATAAGTTGAAAAAATTGAAATGCAAAAGAATAATAGTAAAGTTCTTTTCATGATTTCATAATTTTCTAATGGATGAATAAAGTAAAATATCAGATTTCTTACCGAAGGGGTTACAAATATCCACACAAAAATGGACACAAAAAAACAAAATCACAGTAAGATTCCAAGTCTGAACAAGACCTGCATTTATCGACAGCAAATATTTGAGCACCTGTAATTAGTACCAGATCAAGTAACTACCTCCCCGTTTCCTTAGCACTTTATTAGTCCATCTATGGTAATATGCCGCCGCACCCTTAGCTCCAATACCTGATATACAGATAACACGGGTTAAAGCGGTTTTGAATTTGAGTGCAACTCCCTTCATTTGTGAAGAATTCATGGAATGATAAATAGCTCTTGAATTGAAAGTTGGCACTTTCCTATTCGTTAACCCTTGGGTGGCAAGAGTAGATTATTATTGCTTTACTTTGGGAAAATCTATCATGAGACGCATACAATCCTGGAACTAATCCTTCTTAAGTATAGGAGTATTTTTCCAGGGTTTCAACCATTGGCTACTTTCCTGCTTTAGGCAAGAATAATTATTTGTTCTTACCTGATAGTCGGGAAGTTGGAAAGACCGACATTATAGAAAAATTTCCAAAACACCGGAGTGATTCCTTCAGATTTTTTGGTCCTTTAGTGAAGGGGCTTCCTACCTTCCGGGCTATCTCTTCAGAACCCGCCAATCCTTCGGGTAATAATTATTAATCCTGTTTTGTAGAATTTTAATCCATCCGATATTAACTTCCTCGAATTGAACCAGGGCCCACCCTGGTAGTAATTTCTCCTTTCCTTCGGTCAACCTAAGCTCAGTTAACGGAACTTCTTCTTTGCGCAAATATTGTATCGCCTGCTCATGATTTAACGATACTGCAACAAGTTCGCTACTCACCAGGTCGCTAACCGCCACTGCGTGATCCGGTATAAAGTCTTTACCGGCTATTTTTCCAATACGTACACCAGCCAGTCGCATATATAAAGAAGCTGCTATTATTTCCTGTATGGCCAGTTCTAATCCTTTAGGCAATGCCAGAATACTATCCCCCAATTTAAATAATTGAATATCCACCTCCTTTTTTAACCAGGGCCTCACGATGGCCTCTTCTAATTTATTGAGACTTTCTATTCTTGTTTTTCTAAAATGCTTTTCTGAATTTTCTTCCCCATCTGTCTTACGAAGACAGGCAATAAAGAATCCTTCGCCTTTTACCTTATCTGGCCAGAAACGATACCCATAGGCACAGTGCTTAGTAGAAATTGTTTCGATGATATTCCATTCAGGTTTAACCTGCAACGCTAAACTTTCCAGGGCGAACTCTTTGATCATCCAATCCAGGATATCTTCGTCTTCCAGCTCCGAATAAGAACAAGTGGAATAAATAAGTATGCCATTTTTCTTTAAAGCAGGCCAAACATCGGCAATAATACGTTGCTGGCGCTGGCTGCAAAGTTGTACATTCTGTTCACTCCATTCTGCAATAGCCTTTGGGTCGCGGCGAAACAATCCGCTTCCACTGCAGGGAGCATCAATTACCACTGCGTCGAAGAAATTACCGATCCGTGTAAAATCTGCGGGATCATTATTTGTAACTATAACATTGGCACCACCCCATTTGGTGATATTCTCTTCCAGTATTCCTGCTCTTGATTTAATCACTTCATTACTCACCAGCAGGCTATCGGATGAAATTATAGATTGTAACAAAGTTGATTTTCCACCAGGGGCCGCGCATAAATCCAATACTCTTATGTCGGCTGTGATATCAACTGTTTGTTTAAATGCTTCTTCCAAAAACATGCTGGAAGCTTCCTGCACATAATAACATCCGGCATGAAAGAGCGGATCGAAAGTGAAAGAGGGACGTTTGCTGAGATAGTAACCATTCGTTGACCAGGGAACGCGTGCGAGACCCGGGAGCCGGGAGTCAGGAGTCGGAAGTCCTAAGCCAGCGTTCAGTGAGTTTTCTGTTTTTGAATTTTCACTGTTGAATTTTGAATTTTCACTTTCTACATTTACCTTTTTGCATGGATTCCATCTTATAGAAGTTACCTGTTCAGGGGAAGCATGAACCTGCTCGAAGGACTCCTGTTGAAAGCCTTTTAACCCAATGAGCGATTTAATAAGTGATGATGGAATTTGCACAGGAACAACTATAAACTAAAAGCGAAAAAATTCTATCCTACAAATTTTTTATTTCGGCTACCAGGGTTTGCAAAACTTTTTTCGCGTCGCCAAACAGCATGGAAGTTTTAGGCCGGAAGAAGAGGTCGTTTTCTATTCCTGCGTAACCCGGTTTCATACTTCGTTTATTAACGACTACGTTTTTGGCGAGTTCAACATCCAGTATAGGCATACCGTATATCGGGGAATCAGGGTCCGTTTTAGCCGCGGGGTTAACTACATCATTTGCCCCCAGTATCAATACCACGTCAGTTGTTTTGAATTCCTCATTGGCATCTTCCATCTCAAGCAGTTTGTCGTAACTCACATCGGCTTCCGCCAACAGCACATTCATATGACCAGGCATTCGACCCGCCACAGGGTGAATGGCGTATTTTACTTCCACCCCCTTTTCATTTAATAATCCTTCCAATTCATGACAAGCATGCTGTGCCTGCGCTACAGCCAGTCCATACCCCGGAACGATCATAACTTTATTAGCATAACTCATGATCATAGCGGTATCACTGATAGTAATTTCTTTATAAAGCCCCTGGTCCTTAGATTTAACGGAACCGTTCGATTTTGTTTCTCCGCCAAATGAGCCAATGAGTACATTCTTTAATGATCGATTCATTGCTTTGCACATTAAGATAGTAAGCAATGTACCCGCTGCCCCAACGAGTATACCACCGGTTAGCATTACTTTATTATCATATAAGAATCCACCGCAAGCGGCGGCTACCCCCGTAAATGAGTTGAGTAAAGAAATTACCACCGGCATATCGGCTCCCCCGATTGGAAAAACAAAAAACGCTCCATATAATAAGGATAACGCAAAAATTATATAAAAGAAAAGAATGGTTTCTTCCGGTCGAAAGGCTATTATCGTTACAGCTAGTCCAACAATAATGGCTAATAAAACAAGGTTGAACAGATGCTGTCCTTTAAATGTAAAGTCTTTAACTCTGCCATTTAGCTTTCCCCACGCGATCATACTGCCGGCAAAAGAAACGGAACCAATGATCAGTCCCAATAAAATAATCAGCAGAATACCACCATGCAGGTCGGAAAAGAAACGATACCCATTACCGGCATACGTATCTATATTAAACCCTTTAACCAGGTGATTAAATTCAACCAGTGAAATCAGCGTGGCGCAGGCCCCTCCCATTCCATTAAACAAACTCACCATCTCCGGCATAGCCGTCATCTTTACTTTCTTTGCGGCTAAGGTTCCCACAATGGATCCGATAATTAATCCTCCGAATATCCAGCCATAGTTGCCCAATTTATTTCCTTCTTCATCCGTATACAAAAAAATAGTTCCGAATATAGCAATGATCATACCAGCTGCCGCAATCAAATTTCCTCTTCTTGCGGTTGCGGGATTTGAAAGCATTTTCAGTCCGAGTATGAATGTTACCGAACCAATAAGATAGCAAAGTGTAAGTATGTTTAGCTCCATATAATTTTATTTCACTCAAGGACGCTCAACCGCCATGTTATTTTGATTTGGGGCATTCCCATTCGTGTTGTTTAGCTTCCACCGTTCGTGTTTATTAGCATCCACTATTTGCGTTTCTTAAACATCTCCAGCATCCTGTCTGTCACCACAAATCCTCCTACTACGTTCAATGTTCCTAATATGACCGCGATAAAACCTAAGCCCAATGCTACATAATTATCCTGCTCTGCTTTCCCCATCACTATAATGGCACCGATTATCACTACCCCATGAATTGCATTAGCTCCACTCATCAATGGAGTATGCAATACACTGGGTACCCGGCCAATTACTTCAATACCTACAAAAATCATCAGGATGACGATATAGATCATTTGCTGATGATGGCTGATCCAGTTTAATATTGATTCCATATCTAATATCCCTCCAAACCTCCCAAAGGGGAAGATTTTTTTACACCTTGATAATTATTGGTGTTATGTTACAAATTATTTTTTTCCCCCGGGCTGAAGCCCGGGGGAATTCAGCCCGGGGGAATTCAGCCCGGAGCAATCAATCACAGGGCAGTTAAGCCTGCGAGAAATTGCACAATCTTTTATGCCTATTCAAATCTCCGCAACTACAATGGACCAACTACAAACCTAACTGACATGTTTACTACAGAATTCTAACCCGCTCATTCACTATCTCCCCATTATGGGTAATACAACTTCCTTTCACCAGGTCATCATCCCAATTCAAATTCAATTTTGTTTCTTTATCAATTATAAGTTGTAGAAAATTCAACAGGTTTTTACCATAAAGTTTGCTCGCATCCGAAGGTACGGTAGCCGCTAACGCCGAATTACCCACAATGCTTACACCATTGTAAACAACAGTTTCATCATTTCTGGTAAGCTCAGTATTACCTCCTGTAGCTGCCGCAATATCAATGATCACACTTCCCGTGCGCATCGCATTGATCATTTCTGTAGTAATTAATACTGGTGCTTTTTTACCCGGTATTTGGGCGGTAGTTATTACAATATCGGCTTTGGCTATACTCTCCGCAATCTTTGCTTTTTGCTTTTGCTGAAATTCCGCAGACTGCTCAACCGCATATCCTCCTGCTTTCGATGCATCCGCCGCTCCTTCCACTTCTACGAACTTCCCCCCCAGGCTCATCACCTCTTCTTTTACCGCGGGCCGGGTATCAAATACTTCCACTACAGCACCCAATCGCCTGGCAGTAGCAATAGCTTGCAATCCTGCCACTCCCGCTCCGAGTATTAATATTTTTGCAGGGGGAATACTTCCCGCAGCAGTCATAAACATAGGAAAATAACGACTGTATAAATTGGCGGCCAACAGCACAGCTTTATATCCAGCTATATTAGCCTGGCTGCTCAGCACATCCATACTTTGCGCCCGGGTAGTACGAGGCAGCATATCCAGGCTGAAAGAAGTAACCTGTTGAGCGGCCCATTCTTTCATGAGTTCGTTATTAAAAAGCGGTTGATAAACGCCCAACAGAATCTTAGAAGAAGGAATCTTAAAGTTGGGTGGCTGTATACAAAGAATAATGTCTGCATCCCTTAGCAATTCCTCCGAATTGGTAATTTTAGCCCCCGCTTTAATATAGTCCTCATTATTGCTAAAGGCGGTTGATCCTGCATCTTTTTCTACATATACCGTTATGCCTTTCTTAGTAAGTGTAGCCACCGCATCAGGCAATAATGATACCCTTGTTTCAAAGGATGGCTCTTTCAATACACCAATCGTCATAAGTAACTACGGCTGCTTTTGGGTAATAAATTAAGTACCTGCCTGGCGGCAGGCTGGTGAAGATACCAATTTTTAAAATCGTATGCTAAAATCCTGCTTTACTTTAAAAGCGGGATTAAAAAAAACCAATCCCACGAAAAAAAGATCAATAGATAGCATTACCTGGGGATGGTTCCTGATAACTTTCCAGGCCATTTCCATTTCCTCGCTCCAGTGAATATCGTCAAATATAATTACCGATTCAGTGGCCATATGAGGAAGTAATTGCCAGAAATAACGAAGGGTTGGCTCCTCCCGATGGTTACCATCTACAAACAGCATTTCGATTTTGGTAAGGGCATCCAATACTTTTTTTAAGGTATTATCGAAATTTCCCTGAACCAACCGGATATTATTCAGTTGCAGCGAACGAAAATTATCCAGAGCTTTCTTTGCTACCGCGGTTGATCCTTCGAGCGTAATTACGTTTGCTTTCAAATTTCCCAGCGCGAGATAAGCGGTAGTAATACCCAGGGACGTGCCCAGTTCAATAATTGTTTCGGGGTGATAATAATTAGCCATGCGAAATAATAGCTGCCCATACTTAGGAGACTTGGCGGCATGCGTAGCTAAAGAAGCGATCGTTCTTATATTGGTAGTGGAAACAACGGAGCCGGCGCCCATGTCTTCCAGGATAAGTGATTGCTTATCCAGTTTTAGTTTTTCCCGCAGGGTTTCTATTGTCTCGTAGGCATAATAATGATTTTTCCTGTTCAACACTTGAGTAATAAAATCGAATACAAAAGGAGAATGGGTTCCGTGTCCTTTGCTGTTAGAAGCGGTGAGGAGAAAGTTGAAATATCTTGTTGCGAGTTGAAGTTTGGAATACACAGGTAAATGTAAGATGTAAAATCTAAAATGTAAATTGTAACATGTAAAACGAAGAACCTCTAAATTTTTATATTTTAGATTCCATGTTTTTCATTTTACATTTTCTTCCGCTCCCACACCTGGAAGCAATAATCAAACTTATGTTTATCATCGGCCGTAAAATCCAGTTGGGAAAGTAATTGCCAGTCTTTTTCATCAATGGCTGGAAAGAAGGTATCGCCTTCGAGCGTAACATGAACCCGGGTTAGATAAATGCGGTGTACCAGTGGAAGGGTTTGACGGTAAATTTCGCCTCCTCCAATTATGAATGCTTCTTTGGCGTCCACATCTGCTGCCAACAGCATGGCTTCCTCCAAACCAGTCACCACTTTTATTCCTTCCGCCTTGAACCCTGGCTGACGGGTTATCACGATATTAGTACGCCCGGCAAGTGGCTTTCCCAGCGTTTCATATGTTTTTCTTCCCATAATTACCGGCATTCCCCAGGTAGTATTTTTAAAAAACTTCATATCGTTGGGCAGACGCCAGAGCAGGTTATTATCTTTTCCGATAACATTATTGGTAGAAGCAGCGACGACGGAGGAAAGCATCATGGAAATGAAAAATGTAGAATATAAAATGCAAAAGTATCGAACTCCCCGGTGATTTAGCAACTCAATTCATTTGAAAAAAGTCATAAGGTTATTTAACGGCATTTGCTTTAACCGTTTGAATACTCTTCGAAAAAATACCAATTAATTCGTTACACTCTTTTAGAGCCACTTCGATTTTTTGATTCTTAATAAGAGGTTTTTCACAAACGATACTCAAAATAATTCTAGTTTCTCTTAGTTGTTTAAGTAATATTTTCATTTTATGGATAAAATCTGCTCTTGATTCAGCAGTCTGAACTTCTCCGTACAACAATGCAGGGAACGTTCCACTTCTGGATAATTGATGTTCCAGGTTATTTCCGGCTTTTGAACCGGGCAGCAAATCGCATACTTCCAAAATTAGAATAGCAACCTTTACAAGTGTGTCTTCCAGGTCATATTTAGGCTGTTCCATCATTTTATATTATAGATTTTGAGTTTTAGATTTTGCATTTAGTAATCTATGACTCAATTCCCGGAACAGCAACGTGATTACACCGCCACCGGCGCTTTTATTCCTGGATGGCTTTGATAACTTTCCAATGAAAAATCTTCGAACTTAAATTCGAAAATATTCTTTATCGAAGTGTTCAATTTCATAGTGGGCAATGGAAACGGCGTACGGCTCAATTGAAGTTTTACCTGTTCCATGTGATTGTTGTAAATATGCACATCGCCGAAGGTATGTATGAACTCGCCTAATTGAAGATCGCAAACCTGGGCAATCATCATGGTGAGCAGTGCGTACGAAGCAATATTAAAAGGAACGCCTAAAAAAACATCGGCACTGCGCTGATAAAGTTGACAACTTAATTTTCCATCGGCCACATAAAATTGAAACAATGCGTGGCAAGGCATCAACGCCATTTCCGGAAGGGCGGTTACGTTCCAGGCACTGATAATTAACCTTCGACTGTCGGGATTTTTTTTTATTTGTGAAATCAGGTCGCTTACCTGGTCCGCTACTTTCCCGTCAGCACCTTCCCAACTACGCCATTGTTTTCCATATACCGGGCCCAGTTCTCCGTTGGCATCGGCCCATTCGTCCCAGATACGGACTCCATTTTCATTCAGGTATTTGATATTGGTTTCTCCCTTCAAAAACCAGAGTAATTCATGAATAATACTTTTGACATGCACTTTTTTAGTGGTTACCAGCGGGAATCCCTTTGTGAGATCGAACCGCATCTGGTATCCAAAACAACTGATAGTACCGGTATCGGTGCGATCATGTTTTTGAGCGCCTGTATCGAGTATATGCTGAAGTAAATTAAGGTACTGTTGCATGGGCGCAAGTTAGTTTAAAGGGGCCAGTTTTTAGCTACCGGCAATGAGTTGTGGGGAAGCTGTGAATTGGGGAAAACATTGCAGTTAAGCCGGAGCTATTATCGAACCAATGGGTATATTTGAATGACCGATTCATATTTTTATGGTCCTTTTACCGAATGCAAGCCGTAACCGTATTACGAAAATTCATTGATGGTTAACAGGCATCCATATTAATCTATGTCATCACTTCTAACTTTTTCCCGGTTTTTTTCGATAGAAGAAGCAAAGCCATTAACGGAATTACTGGAAAAAGAACATATAGTCTTTCTTATTGAACAGGAAGTAAACCAACTGGACCCAATTTATATCGGTAACAATATGGATCCCATGATTGTAGTAAAAATTCCCCAGGAATCTTTCCGGAGAGTCAATGATCTACTTGAATCAAGAGCAGCTATTGAAATACAACGTGCAGACCCGCAGCATTACCTATATTCCTTTACCAATTCGGAATTGTTGAACGTGCTGAATAACCCCGAAGAATGGAGTTTATATGATACGGCCCTAACCAGGAAAATATTAAAGGAGAAAAACATTATCGTACCACCCCCGGCAGATAACTTATATGGAAACGAAGGATATAAGCCAGAGCACCTCAAAAAAAGCTGGATTGTATTGGGATATACACTTTCCCTCTTTTTTGCTTTTGGCGGAATATTTATTAGCCTGGTTCTTTTGAACTCCACCAAAGTATTAAAGAGTGGTCGAAAAATAAAAATGTACGATCACTATACCCGTAACCATGGAAAAAATATTTTTATTATTGGATTAATAATGGTACTTATTTATTTTATTGTTATTCTCCAGTAAACTAATTCAGCGTTTGGCGGATGGAAGAAGTATGAATAATTGGAAATCGTTAGTCTTTTAACACCCCTCTTAATTTTGCTTCAACAGAAACAGTACTACATTAGCTAAATCATTTTCAGAAAGTCCATTTGCCACAGGGTCCGGCATCAGGCTTTTAGCTTGTTTTTGTTTAATAGTAATATTATCAACTGGAATAATGTGCTTCTGCCCGGCTATATCTTTGAGGATAATATTATTCTTGTTTTCCGAAATTATAAACCCATAAAGAGATTCCCCCCCTTTTTGATTAATCAACCAGGCATCATAACCAAAAACAATGGAAGCATCAGGATTGATAATAGCATCAAGCAAGGATTTTTTATCATACTTTTTGCTGATAAATGTAAGTTCGGGTCCAATGCTGTTTCCCTCCAGTCCGGCTTTGTGGCAGGTTGCACAACTTTTCAGGAAAACCTGTTTACCCGCCACCCCATCTCCCGCTTGCTTGGTAATATCATCTATTGAAAATAATTTATTGCTTCCGGGTCGCTTAAAATAACTTCCCGCTTGTATACGAATAGTTGCGTCGGGATTTTTAAAAATGGATCCTTCAACGAAGGGAAACAATACCGATGGTAATTTTTTTTCTGCTGCCAGTCCTACTAATAATTGTCCTCCAATGGAATCGGCGGCCATTTCTTCTATGCGCCATTTTCGTTCATTCAAAGATTGTTTATCATCCAGTATAACCTGTCGCATTACTTTCATCGCTGCCAGTTTTCTTTGATACCCGGTATTCAAGGCAATCTTTGACCAATCGAGTAAATTATACCAATCATTGCTTTGCCGGAAGGAGAGCCAATAGGCCGACTGTTCTCTAACATCTGCCAAACCAGATTTAGTTAGTAGGAACATCGCATTGGCAGCCGATTGGTGATTAATAAATCCGAGCGCCGTGATCATTCTCTTCCTTTCTTCCCCTGTTAATGAAGAATCACCAGACCGTGAAACCAAATCACTCACTGCATTTGCCGGGTGCAATCGCCAGGCAAAATCTGCCATAGGTTTATTCCATTTGCCCGGTTGTTTCCTATTATCCGTTTCCAATCTTAATTTTACTTCATTGTACCACCAGGCTATTTGTTTATCATCTCCTTCCATTGCACTACCAATTGCTTCGAGATACCATTTGTCTTTGCCATCGTATTGCGCAGCCAGGCCAAGCAGGATTTTCGCTTTATCATTTTGCGGAAGGTCACGCACAGAAATGGCTAGTTCTCTTCTTACGAATGGAGAGGGATCCTGTAAAACCTGATCGGCATAAACAAGGAAGTCCGGATTCGATTGCCGGAGCGCACGATACGCAGTGGCCCTTAATTGTTCATCATCACTAATCAATATTTTTTCAACTTCTTTTTTTCCTTCTTCTCCCAGTTGGGTCATTAACCAGGTTGCCCGCGCCTTCACATAAGGATTCTCGTCTTTCAATAATGTTTTCACCGGTTCAATAGCAACCGCTCCTTGTTGCTTTAATTTTTCAAAACCAGTATTCCGAACATTAATAGCGGGGCTTTTCAGCGCAGCTAATTGCCCTTCTGTCGTTATTAAATCGATTCGTGGGTTTGTCAGTTTTCTATTTTTTGGAGCAATACGGTATATGCGTCCAAAGCCGGTACTATCTTTCATTTGATGCCCCCCCACTACCGGGTCGTACCAATCGGCCACATAAATGGCACCATCAGTACCAATGGTTACATCGCTGGGACGAAACCATTTTTCTTTTAGTGCATTCTGTGCTGTATCATTCCAAACATAACCTTCATTGTCGGCCGAAAGTGAGCTGATAAAATTAGATCGCTCGCCTAATGAGAATCCGGATAGTTTTATTGCGGGATAATAGCCGAATATTACGTTTCGCCCGGCATCTGCACTTAATAATATTCCTCTATATTTTTCCCCCAGCGCATTACTTTCATTGATGGTAATCCCCGTTGGCGCACCTGCGCCTGAACAATCGCCCGCGGGCATTATTCCCGGATCTTCCTGGTGCCAATGGGCAGTAAACATATCTTGACCGGGTCGTTGATCGGCCTGCCAATAGCGTGTTCCATCGGTACTGAAATAACCCGCATTTCCGCCTTCCATTAACCAACTGGTTCTACAGGTTACTACCTGGTCATCGTTATCGTTCTGCCATAGATTACCGTATGAATCTGGAATCACTTCATAAGAGTTACGAAAATTATGACCCAGCACTTTCAAGCCCGTACCATCTGGTTTTATCCGAAGCGCTAATCCCCCTACCCATACTTTGCCATCGTCACTTTTTAAATTTCCTTCATTCTTATTATTGTATGGAGTGCCACCGGTATAAATACTACCCGACCGAAGGGTAAAACCGGTTTTATCGCTTACGATATGCGGGCCCGCATTGCCCACATTAAAATACCAGTTACCATCGGGCCCTGCATACACGGCATGCAGCGAATGATCGTGATCGAATCCTCCAAAACCCGTAAGGAATACTTCTTTTTTATCGGGATGATCATCTCCGTTTTCATCCGTATAAACAATCAGGTTGGGAGAGCAGGATACAATCACCTTATTACCTATCACAGCGATGCCTACGGGAGAGCGCAGATCAACATCTTCCACAAAAACTTTAGAGGTATCTGCCTTACCATCCTGGTCGGTATCCTCCAGTATCATTACCCGGTCGCCCTTATTGTGATGAAAGAATTTGGTAGAGTCATTATTGAAATTGCGGTAATTCACTGCCTCAGTAATCCATATTCTTCCTTTTATATCCACATCCATATTAGTAGGATTGTAGAGCATGGGCGATTCGGCCCATAAGGTAGCTTCCAGGTCATCCGGCAGTATTAAACCCGTTTCACTTTTTGAGGAGGAAGGCGATTGGCAATGAATAGAAATAATAAGCAAGGAGGCTAGCACACTGAAAACAGTAATAACTTTTTGCATGCCATAAAATTTTATCAGGCTTTACCGGAAAATATAGATTTCAAAAATGCCTGATTGAGGCGGTAACTTTCCATCAGATCCGCGTCATCAGGTTTAGCCCCTTCAATCTGCATCCACCCATCACCATAATAACCCGATTCGAATACAGCTCTCCCGATCGCAGGCCAGTCGAGTGTTCCCTTACCCAATAAGAAACCATTCTCCTTCATATGCAATTCACAAATCAAATTTTTTCCCAGCTTCCTGAATTCAGTAACTGTATTGTACCCGGCATCCGCTGTATTGCGGAAATCATAGTACACTTTTATATTAGCGGATCCTACTTTATCAATAATATCCAGGTGTTCATCGGCACTCAGATAGGATTCGATTCCTAAAATAACGCCATTCTTTTCTGCATGAGGCGCTACTTTCTTTAACCGGTTTACGACCTCCTTTTTTCCTGCATCATCTTTTCGTAAATCGTTCTTTGAAAAAAAAGCCAGCAATACCACTGGCACCCCGAGGTTCTTCGCTGTTTCCACACTATCCCATACCCATTCTTCTGTTTTAGGTTCAGATTTGTAAGGAATATTATTGAGCTCCCCAATGGCAATACTTGAAATTTTCACTCCTGTTTTTGTTGATGCTTCTTTGTATAACTCCTGCAGCGTTTTTTGCCGAAGCGGAAGATTATTTTGGTCATTACCCATATCCACCATTATGCCATCGAGCCCGATTTGTTTTGCTATTCCAAGAGCGGCTATATCGCAGCGCTTTCCCAGGCTCCAGTCGCAGGCGCCAATCCGGAATTTTTTTTTGCGATCGAATCCGGCCAGATCAAAACCGGTAAAGCCAGCAGTCAATGCGGCCAGCCAGGCAGATTGTTTGAGTAGTTCGCGTCGGGAGAGCATAGGCATTTGATGGCTTAATCTTTTTTTCAAATGATCATTAGCCCTGGTGGACTGCATTGGACTCGAACCAATGACCCCTGCTCTGTCAAAGCAGTGCTCTGAACCAACTGAGCTAGCAGTCCGATAATTTGTGAATTAGAATGTGCCAATCGCTATTCGTCATTCTCACATTCAAAATTCGTCATTCGCCTATCTTCACATTTGCATACTCGCCTATTTGCAGATTTGCACATTTGCAGATTCGCAGATTCGCACATTATTCACTTCCGCATCTTCACCCGCAACACATACATATCCGCTGTTATATAAAGTGTTTTATCGTCATCAGCCAAAGCGATATTACTGCAAGCTTCCGGTATTTTTAATTTACCAATTTGTTTGCCCTCCGCATTAAAAACAAAAACGCCACCCGGACCAGTAGCAAAAATATTTCCCATCTTATCGGCTTTCAACCCATCGGGCAATCCTTTTTCGCCCGATTTACTTAACGCGGTAGCATCATGCATAATTCGACCGTTGGTTAAAGAGTCGTTTGCTCCTATGTCAAATAAATACCAAACAGCTTTTTCCGGATCGGAATTGGCGACAATCATTGTTTTTTCATTGTTCAGGAAAGCAATTCCATTGGGCCGCGAGATAGAATCGGTAAGCAGGATTACCTTTCCACCTGCCACTTTATACACTCCCTGGAAGGGTATTTCTTTCAAAGAATCATTGGCTAATCCATAGGGCGGGTCAGTAAAAAACAGATCCCCGTTACTACGGAATACGGCATCATTCGGACTGTTTAATTTCTTTCCCTCGTAATTATCGGCTAATGAAATAAATTTTGCGGCAGGAGCATTCAACTCGGCATCCATCAACGCCATACGTCTATCGCCATGCTGGCATAGAACAAGTTTACCGTCTTTATTTAAAATTAATCCGTTGGACCCGGGCTCTCCACCCCGTGGTATTGTTCCTGTGTAGCCCGAAGGGGTTAAGTACAATTCCTTTCCTTTTGCTTCGGTCCACTTGAAAATCTTATTGGGAGGAATATCAGAATACAATAGCATCTTTCCACTGTCTATCCATAATGGTCCCTCGGTCCAGTCGTGTCCATCGGCTATAATGTCAATCGTTGCTCCCGAATTAATAACTGCTTCCAGCGATGCATCCATGTAATCGATGCTGCCGATACTTTTTAGCTTGGAAACAGAATCACTGGTATTATCACTGCAGGCTGCCATAAACAGGATTGTAAGTAACACAAAAAATTTATTCATAGAATAATATTAAAACTGGTTCGATTATTGGTTGATACGTTTCCATATTTCATATATTGGATCTCCTCTTGAACTAAACCCGCTATGGTGCCAGGCTCCCTCCTCTAATTTTCCCTTGAAGCTCAACGAAGCGCCTACCCTGGAACTATCTCTGCTAAAGAATTCAATATGCTCGGTGTATTGTCCGTTTTCAAAAGTATAACGGCCACCCCCGGTTCCAAAAAATTCTTTCGTTTCGATATTAATAGCTACCCATTGAAATCGGGTACCTGATAAAATTTTTAAGGTTCGGCGCGGTGCCAGTTGTATTTCGTTGATATTTTCTCCCTGCCTACGGCCACTAATCCGCCAGGTACCAGCAATTGCTGCCTTACCATTATCCCCTTGGGTCCATTCTTCCTCTGTTCCGACACCCCGAAAAGAAGCATGCAATTTATCCTGCTTCCAGTTATAAGTAAAACTGAAAACGGTACCTGTCAACTCTTTTGATTTGGTATTGAACTGTACGTCAATAACAATATTAGATCCATTCAGTCTATAAGGGCCACCCCAGGTATATTCAAACTTTTTATTTTTTTGATCGAAAGAGGCAAATACACAATAATCATCAGCAAAAATGATTGTGGCTTCCTCCGTTCCTTGTTCCCAATGCCAGAAACCGTTTAAGGAGGGTTCATAATGATTCATATTGAATGCAAATAAGGAAGTCGCTGCTATTAAACAGCACAGAACTAAAAGAAGTTGGCTAGCTTTTTTCATACAACAGATATCATAAGCAAAGTACTTATAAATTTACTGTTTATCCGGCTATTGAAATTGAAAATCTGCTATTACAATTCCCTTCTTTGTATTTCTCTTTTAATCAGTCCCAGTTCCCTCCCCGTTTGCCCGGAAACACTGCTGTTCTCCTGTGCCCGGCGCATGAGGTAGGGAATCACATCTTTAATAGGACCGAACGGAAGGTACTTGCTAACTGAAAAACCTGCTTTAGCCAGGTTGAAGGTAATGTTATCGCTCATTCCGTACAGTTGGGAAAAATGGATATGAGGGTGATTGTGCACAATCCCTTTCGCATCGAGGATTTTAGTGGTATGCAGGTTACTGCTTTCATTGTGTGAGGCAATAACCAGTGAAATTTTCGAAATATATTTAATACAATACTCCATGGCCAGGTTAAAATCGAGATCGGTACTTTCCTTATTTCGCTGAATGGGAGAAGGATAATCCATTAAACGGGCCCGCTCTCTTTCCTTTTCCATATAGGCACCCCGAACCAGTTTCGCCCCTAAAATAAAATTGCGTTGTTCGGCTGCCTCATAAGAGTCTTTTAAAAATTTCAGCCGGTCGTGACGGTATAACTGGAAGGTATTAAAAACAACTGCTTTTTCTTTATTGTATTGTTCCATCATCAGGGTGGTTATTACATCCACCGGATCCTGGATCCAGGTTTCTTCCGCGTCAATAAAAACACCCACATTTTTTTGCCTGGCTGCCTGGCAAATACGATGAAGCCGGTTACTAACGTTCTGCCATTCTATTTTTTCCCCCTCCGTAAGCTCTTCCAACGCTTTTACATAGCGCTTCATCAGGCTGCCCGAATGAATGTCTACTGATTTATCTAATTTCTCCAGTAACCCAAAACGCGCTATGCCGGTAACCTTCACACTCATCAAGGGAATATTCGGCTGCGTGGCTGCATACTCAATTACCCGAATGAATTCGTCACAGGCATGGTCAAACCCCGCTTCTCCGTTATCGCCACCTTCTACTCCGTAATCGAGAATCACCTGCACATTATATTGACCCAACTTTTGTGCAACGGCGGCAGTTTCCTGCAATGTTTCCCCTCCAACAAACTGGCTAAAAATTGTGTTACGAATAATTCCTTTCACCGGTAACCCGGATTTAATGGTCCAGGGAGTAATACGAATGCCCCAATTTACTAACCAGCCAATACCCATACATCTAAAAAGAAAATGGGCACGGCGTAATTCTTTATCGCTTTTATATGCAAACGCACATTCTGTATTATCAAAAGACAAAGTATAGGATGATTGACTCATAACAAGCATTAAGTGAGTCGCAAAAATAAGAGAAACTGCTTGAATCCAAATGGTGTTTTGCAGGTAAGGATACCTATTTTACCCGACCACGGAGCTGGCAGATGTCGCTCATATCAGAGGTAAAAAACAGGAATTACAGGAAAGAATGCGAATTTACTCTACCGGAAGGTTCCATTCGTGAATTAAGAAAGAATTAAAATTCAAAATTCAAAAGTCAAAAGACAACAACGTCCTTTTTTTTCTATACCCGCTTTTATTACATTTTATGGATAGTTTTCACTCCCTCAAAAGCTCCTGCACTTCCTGGTTGTTGAAATTTCAAGGTCCGGTCTCCTTTATGCAGATACTTTTCGTAATAAGAATATAAACAAGGAGATATTTTTTCTCTTTTAAATTTTCCTATGGATTTACCGAAAAGCCCTTTAAGAAATAATAAAACAGAATGCTGGAAAAGGGGATTGTCCCGAAAAATTTATTACAGGTAAATTGCGGCCCCTCCCGCTAATAAAAACAAAATCTTTACCTTCCGGTTTGTTAATTAATCAGTATGAAAATTACGCAAACAGAAATTTTTAAGCTTACCATCCCGATGGAGCCTTTTGTGATTGCAACCGAAACCTCCTATTATACACAGAATATTTTTATCCGGATACATACCGATACCGGCCTCACTGGTATGGGCGAATGCTCCGCCTTTCCTATGCTCGTAGGGGAAACACAAAATACCTGTTTTGAAGTAGCGAAGGACCTTGCCCGCATCGCAAAAGATAAAGACCCGCTCCCCATCGAAGATCGAATGAATGACTTTCATCAATACATTGCCTTTAATTCTACGATTAAGAGTGCGTTTGATATTGCCCTGCACGATCTGGCCGCGAAAGCAGCAAAGGTTCCATTATATATTTACCTGGGAGGTAAGAAAAAAACTATTCAGACTGATCTTACCATAGGTATCAGTACCCCGCAAAAGATGGCAGCTACGGCTTTAGAATTTATAAAAAAGGGGGTACAGATAATTAAAGTTAAACTCGGCAAGAAATATAAAGAAGACGTGGAGCGGATACGATTGATTCGGGAGGCCGTTGGAAAAGAAATTATTTTACGCATTGACGCTAACCAGGGCTGGACCTACGAAGAAGCCTTGTATGCTCTGCAAAACATAGCACCGTATGAAATTCAATTTTGCGAGCAACCTATGCGTCGCTGGAATGATCATTTATTACCCGTGTTAAGAAAGCAATCGCCTATAAAAATTATGGCTGATGAAAGCGTGTTTGATCATTACGATGCTATTCGGTTGATAGAAGCGAATGCCTGCGATTACATCAATATCAAATTTGCCAAATCGGGAGGAATACTGGAAGCAATAAAAATTGCCAATGAGGCACAAAAAAGAAATATCCCCTGCATGCTCGGCGGCATGGTTGAAAGCCGCCTGGCATTAACCGCCAAAGTGCACCTGGCCATGAGTCACGATAATATTCAATTTTATGATTTGGATACCTGCCTGCTGGGGCATAAAGAAGATCCGGTAACAGGCGGTGCCCGGTACAATAATTATTTTCTGGAAATACCGGATGGCGCGGGCATTGACGCGGATATTGATGAATCATTCCTGTCAAAGATGGAAAAGGTGGTAATGTGATTATTCCAATAAATATAAAATCAACTGGAGTTTTGTAAAAAATAAGTACGTCCAAAACAATCATGCACCGGCTGCCGCAACGTTAATCAATAAAATTGAGTGTTTGAGTGATTGAAGCGGGCCTTGAAGAAAAATTGATCAATTCAATTCCTTATTCTTTTCTTTTTTTATTATGAACCGAATAATAAGGTCTGAACAGGATATGATCGGGCTTATCGTGCAAACGGCAGAATCCGATGAGCGAATTCGGGCCGTTATCCTAAACGGTTCCCGGGCAAATCCTTCGGCCAAAAAAGATTTCCTACAGGATTATGACATCGTTTATGCCGTTAGTGAAACAGAATGTTTTATTAATGACCCGCTGTGGATCGATCGCTTTGGAGAACGATTAATTCTCCAGACTCCCCAAAACATGACTATTCCTGCACCATCGGCTGATAATTATTTCAGCTACCTGATGCTTTTTACGGATGGCAATCGATTAGATCTTTCGCTTGTTCCTATAAATAAATTTGACACTAGTACTAAACAGGATAGCCAAAGTATTTGCCTCCTGGATAAAGATGGTATTATCCCGGCTTTACCACCGGCCTCCGATATAGATTACCATATTCATATACCCACACAAAAACAGTTCAGCGATTGTTGTAATGAATTCTGGTGGGTAAGTACTTATGTTGCTAAAGGATTGTGGAGAGAAGAAACTACCTATGCCCTGTATATGTTAAACGGACCAGTGCGTAGTATGCTTATTCAAATGATAGCATGGCATATAGGTATCCAGACAAATTTCTCCGTGAGTATTGGAACCCAGGGGAAATATTTAAAGAACCTTATGGATCCAATTCTTTGGAAAGAATGGCTGGATACTTATCCATGCGCAACGACTGAAGAAATATGGGAAGCCTTATTTACTATGATAAAAATGTTCCGGAAGCTGGCAATAGAAGTTGCAAAACATCAGGGATTTTATTACCGCAGTAAAGAAGATGAGAATATAAGCAAGTATCTAAGTGAAATATATGAATTGCCAAAAGGTACTGGCGGATGGAACACGAATCGCTGATTCGTGGATATTATTTAGCGAATCGGAGATTCGCACTCCATTACCTTTGCACAAATATTATTTTCCCTGGGATGGAGAACCCGCCAAACTGAATTAATAATAACCAATAAAATGGACCAAAAAGCAAAGACCGCCAAAGAATCAAGTATTACCATGACCGAATTAGTACTGCCCAACGATACCAATACTTTTGGCAATTTGATGGGTGGGCGCTTAATGTATTGGATGGATATTGCCGCCGCACTCGCCGCCATGAAACATTGCGGCGCCCCGGTAGTAACCGCCTCCGTGGATAATATTTCTTTTGAAAGTCCTATCAAATTGGGAAATGTGGTACATATTGAAGCCAAAGTTTCCCGCGCATTCAATTCTTCCATGGAAGTACATATGAGCGTATGGGGCGAAGATGTGATTCAACAGTATAAATACAAAAGCAACGAAGCCTATTATACTTTTGTAGCATTAGATCCCCATGGTAAAGCGCGGCCGGTAAACCAACTGGTTCCCGAATCGGAAGGGGAGAAAAAATTGTTTGATGGAGCTTTGCGGAGAAGACAATTACGACTGATCCTGGGGGGAAAGATGAAACCGGACGATGCTTCGGAACTGAAAGCGTTATTTATTAAAGAGTAATGATGAGGCTGATATTTTACTGGAAACGTTTTGCCTAATTTCTCCTGCCTGCTACTGGTAATTGTAAAAAAGAATTATACTATCCAAGAATGAAAAAGAAAAGATACCCTCCAGTTACTTATCAATTTTGAGCCAGTGATGCGGTCCTTTAAGCATATGCTTCTTGCTCTGCTCAATAGCGTCCATTACCTTATCGAGGATGGTTTCTGAAGGTGCGTCATAATCTAAATGCAAAGGAGCTTTAAAGGTAACCGACAATAATGACCCTTTCTTTTTAAACTTCAATCCTTTTTTATTAAAGGCTCTCCAGAATCCGCGGATCACAACCGGAATAACTACTGGTTTGGTTTCTTTAATAATAAAGGCGGTTCCTTTACGGCCGGGCGCGAAAGGTTTGGTTGTTCCCTGCGGAAAAGTGATTACCCAATTATTTGCCAGGGCCCTTTGTATTTTGCGGGTGTCGGAAGGATCAAGGTTGCGGCGAACTTCCTGCCCGTCTGAGCGCCAGGTTCTTTTTACTGTTAACGCACCGGCCAATGCAAAAAGCCGGCTGATCCAGCTTCCTTTCATCGTTTCTTCGGCAGCTACATAATTTACATTGGTAAAAGGATTGAGCAGGTAATAAGGAATTCCGAGGTGATTCATCTTGCCCCATTTCACAGCGCAAAAAATATGGAGAAAGGTAATTACATCGGCAAAATAAGTCTGGTGATTACTTACAAACAAAACATTATTTCGCGGAAGATCTTTTAAATGCTCTGTTCCCGAAATGGAAAGCTTGTTAAACATTGCTAACCCAGGATAAGAAAATATACCAACCGCCGCATATACCATTTTGCGGAGAATATTCGTATTCCTCAACCGGTTGACGATGGAACTCATGGGCAAATAGTTTGACAGGCAATGAATACCGAAAGTAAGGATTTGTTTAGAAAAACAGGGCTTTTCCTGCCAGCAACTGGTTAAGACGGAAACCAAATTCCGACACCGGGAAATCTAACAATAAGCTTTCCCTCTCTTATCTTTGATCAATGCAATTTAACTCTGTAATCTTCGATATGGATGGGCTGCTGATTGATTCTGAACCTTTATGGCAGGAAGCGGGGCAGGAAGTTCTATCCCAATATAATATACAATTGACCGATGAGCAGTACCACTCCAGCACCGGGCTACGTACTCCCGAATGGATTGATAATTGGTTTAGCTATTACCATATAGATAAAATAAATGCTCCCCAGGCTATTGAACGCATTGAAGAAACTGCTTTGCAAAAAATAAGACAATCGGGCCAGATAATGCCTGGAGTAGAATACATCATGGACTTTTTTCAGCAAAGAAATTTTCGTATCGGAATAGCCTCCTCCTCTCCTATGCGTTTAATTAATGTAGTGGTTGACAAACTCAACATTCGATCTTACCTGCATGCCATCACGTCTGCTGAATCTCTCGCATATGGTAAACCACACCCCCAGGTATTTATTAATTGTGCAGAAGAATTATCTCTTCCACCCACCCAATGTATCGTTTTTGAAGATTCCTTCAACGGGTTGATTGCTGCCAAAGCCGCTAAAATGAAATGTGTAGTTGTGCCTCATCATTCTGTTTACAATAACCCCCGATGGAATGCAGCCGATTTAATTATCAATTCGCTCACAAATTTTGATGCAAAGATTTTGAAAGAATTATGACTACCATGAAAAGAACGGTCAAACAAAGAATGAAAAAAAGGGAGTAACCGAAGATCATTAACGTAAATGATTTTCAGCGGCTCTCTTCTATTTCTTTATCATTATTCTTACAAACTTTACAAATCTTCAAAAACCTGAATTGCACTCCGGTAGTTATCAGAATACGGTTGGTAAACATATTATACATCTCTGTATAATAGCCATCGGCTTCATAATTGGACTGGAAAGTATATCCCAGGTCCGTTTTAACACCTATGCGATCAGTAATATTATAAACCGCTCCGGCGGCACCCCGGGCACCAAAGCTTATCCCTTCCGTGGTAACATTCTTTTTAAGCTCTGAATACTGATTGTAAACTTCCGGTTGTGTGGCCCGGCACAGCAACACGGCATTTATTCCCAAAAAAAACATAGAGTTTTAATTTCTGCTCGCTACTGTCATCGTGATTTAATGAATGATTCCCCACATTATAATAGTAAATGAGGTGAAATTTTGATTTGCCGGACACCGTTACCGGGTCCTCGGTTTGCGTACTATAATTATAGGCTGTAGTTTGAAAAGAATACTTAAATGGAGGTGTTCCTGCAAACTCGTACCAGGTAAAAAAAAGACTGCCCGTATTATCTCTACCCCGCGCTAAAATAAAAGCCAATGGGGGAACCTTTTCCATCGCCCATCACATGAACGGCTGTCCCCAGCGAATAGGTTCGGCCACACTTGGTTAAGAAACTTGCTTTCTTATACTGGGCCGATGGTATTACGGAGACCAGCATCAGCAAATACAGGACATGGATCTTTTTCATAAAATCTGTTCCCTAATTTTTTGGTTTTAATAATATATACTTAAAGGAATTGTTATAGGACGCGTCGATAAAGAACAGCATCTCCTGCCATTTAGTTTTGCTAATATTCGCCCGCTTATAAATTTTGGTAATATTGAAAACAATAGATCCGTTTTCTTCTTTGGCTTCGCAACTAAACTTTCCTGTTTCATTCTCTACCAACGTGTTCAGCTCCTTAATACCATCAACAATATAACCATCCGGAATTTTGAAGGTAATCAGCCAGTTCAGGGAGCGGGAATAGCCCACACTAATATCCAATTTTCGATTGCGCTCTTCTTTCTTAATCTGTAATTGCGGGCCCACCAGGCCAGTCAGATTCACCAGGTATTTCTTACCTGCCTTCCTAATCATTCCGGGTAATTCGAAATCTTCGGTGAACACCAGGTCGCTCTTCTTTAACGACCGGCCATCACTATTAATTTTGAAATCTTTGTACGATACTTTTTGCCCATACTCCCGTTGCAACTCTTCCTTTACAAAATCGGGTTTCGCTTTTTTAAATTCCTCTTTAATTGCTTTAATTGATTTATCATATTCGGCCTCCTGGTTTCCCTTCATTGATTCGGTGGGTGAATTACCGCCATACAATTTATAATCATCCAGCATGTAGGTAGTAAATTTCATCGCGTTATTAATCGTACGCGCTTTGCTTAATCCTTTGTAGGTATTTGACCGCGACACGATAATATTATTCATATCCGGGGAAAGGGAAGCATTCACGACAAAATTGGCTATGTTTTCTGTAAAGGTTGCATCCGGCAGGGTAAAAGGCTTTATCTCCTGGTATCCTTTTTTAGGGGGTTTACTGATGAT
>JANMBO010000025.1:0-16012 GCA_031360425.1 Chitinophagaceae bacterium
TATTGCCACGACCACTATTGCCAGGCCGGAACTTCAGTTGTTTTCCACCCAGGATAAGTTCCTGAATGGCCAGTCGAAACTGGTGGATGCAAAGAATTTGCCCCGCGCCAGTTTATTTATGCAAAGTGGTTATGGCCGGCCCGGTCTGAATTTCCTGAAAAACGATTTCGCATTTTATTATATAGGTGGTTTGAGACTGAATTGGTCGCTCGCTGGTTTATATACGCAGAAGAAAGATAAAGAACTGCTACTGGTAAATCGCCGGATGGTAGATATTCAAAAAGAAACCTTTTTGCTCAACACGCACACAGCCATGATACAGCAACAAGCCGAAGTGGATAAGCTGCGGCAATTGATTGCGTCTGATATTGCCATTATTGAATTGCGGGTAAAAGTAAAAGAAGCGGCAAAAGCGCAATTGGATAACGGGGTGATTACCGCCAATGATTACCTGCGGGAAGTAACCGCGGAGGACCTGGCAAGGCAAGCGCTGATTACTCACCAATTAGAATTGTTGCAGGCGCAGATTAATTTTAAAAATATTTCCGGCAACCAATAAAATGATACAAATGAACAGATATGCTTTTTCATTATTGCTGATGGCAGGGCTGGCGGCTTGTAATAACAACGGTACCCGCTCAGATGCTTCAGGAACTTTTGAAGCGGAAGAAATAATAGTTTCCTCGGAACTGGCAGGAAGAATTATTTCCCTGACTATTCAGGAGGGCATGTTGCTTCCCAAAGACAGTACGGTGGGCACAATAGACGCGGAGGGAATTTCGCTTCAAAAAGAACAGGTGGAGGCCAGCATTCAATCATTGAATGCAAAAACGATGGATGTAATGCCGCAAGTTCGTTTGCTGGAACAGCAGCGGGCAGTTCAGCAATCTCGCTTAACTAATCTCATCCAGGAAAAGCAACGGGTTGAAAACCTGGTGAAGGCCGACGCGGCAACAAAAAAACAACTCGATGATATCCTAGCGCAAATCGACGTGGTAGAAAAGGAAATGAATGTAACCATGCAGCAAATAGCCGTGCAGCGTAACAGTGTTTCCACACAAAACAGGAGTATACTCAGCGAAGGTGCCCCGCTGCAAAAGAGAATTGCCCAGCTGAATGACCAGTTGCAACGGGCAAAGATTATTAACCCGGTGGTAGGCACTGTACTTACTAAGTATGCCGAACCGGGAGAAATTACTTCGCCGGGAAAAGCATTGTACAAAATCGCCGATCTTTCTTCGTTAAACCTGCGTGCCTATATTACCGGCGTACAATTGCCGCAGGTAAAACTTAACCAGCCCGTGAAAATATTAATAGATTCCGGTGAGGATAAATTCAAAGAATATCCGGGAACCATAATATGGATATCCGATAAAGCGGAGTTTACCCCAAAAACGATTCAAACCAAAGAAGAAAGAGCAAACCTGGTATATGCAATAAAAGTAAAAGTGAAAAACGACGGGTATTTAAAGATCGGGATGTATGGGGAGGTGGTATTTAAAAATGAAAAATAAAAAATGAAATATAAAAAATGAAGAATGAAGAAATGAGACCCCGTTTTTGTTGAAGTCTTCTGTTTTATCAGGCACCTCGTTTATAATTTTTAATTCATCATTTTTCATTCTTAATTTATAAATAAAGGGGCACCACTTCCCTTTAAAAAATAACAATGATATCAATACAGGCTGAAAATATCACCAAACAGTATGGCACAAAAAAAGCCCCGGTAAAGGCGTTGCGCGATCTAAGTTTCCAGGTAGAGCAGGGAGAACTGTTTGGTATTATTGGTCCTGATGGAGCGGGAAAAACTTCCCTGTTCCGGATACTTACTACTTTATTATTGCCCGATGGGGGCAGCGCAACGGTAGATGGTTTTGATGTCGTTAAAGATTTTAAAAAGATACGGCAACGGGTGGGGTATATGCCCGGGCGGTTTTCTTTATACCAGGATCTGTCAGTGGAAGAAAATCTTGAATTCTTTGCCACTATTTTTAATACATCCGTTTCCGAAAATTACGAGTTGATTAAGGATATATATTCGCAGATAGAGCCCTTTAATAAAAGAAAAGCCGGCAAACTATCGGGCGGTATGAAACAAAAGCTGGCCCTCAGTTGCGCGCTTATTCATCATCCTTCCGTATTATTTCTGGATGAACCCACTACGGGTGTTGATGCCGTTTCCCGGAAAGAATTTTGGGCGATGCTTAAATCCTTACAGCAAAAAGGTATCACCATACTCGTATCAACGCCATATATGGACGAAGCCGCATTATGCGACCGCGTTGCCTTGATGCAGAACGGCGCTATTTTATCGATTAATACTCCGGCAAATATTGTAGCTGGTTTTGGGAGACCCCTTTTTGGTGTGCGTGCTGTTAATATGCTTCCCTTACTAAACGACCTGAAAGTGCTAACGGGCGTAGAGAAGGCCTATCCCTCTGGAATATATCATCATGTGGTAATGAACGAGGGCGGAGACAGCGGGTTGTTGCGGAATCATCTTGATAAGGAACTACACAAAGAATTGGAAATAGTTGCCCTGCAACCAACGATTGAGGATTGTTTCATGGAATTAATGCAATAAAAGCATGACGTACGAAAAAATAATAGTGGCGGAAAATTTAAGTAAGCGCTATGGCGATTTTGTAGCAGTCGATAGTATTTCGTTTGATGTGCGCAAAGGAGAAATATTCGGCTTCCTCGGTGCGAATGGCGCCGGGAAAACTACGGCTATGCGTATGTTATGCGGCCTTTCTTTACCCACCTCAGGAATCGCATCGGTAGCAGGCTTCGATGTATATAAACAAAATGAGCGCATCAAACAGAATATCGGCTATATGAGCCAGAAATTTTCGTTGTACGACGATCTTACGGTAAAAGAAAATATGCGATTTTATGGAGGTATTTATGGAAAGAGCGATGGGTTTATAAAAGAGAAAACGAATTTTATCCTGGATCACCTGCATCTCGAAAAAGAAGGAAATAAACTGGTGAAATCATTGCCGTTGGGGTGGAAACAAAAACTGGCTTTTTCCGTGGCTGTTTTTCATGAGCCGCAGATAGTTTTCCTTGACGAACCCACGGGAGGAGTAGACCCGGTTACCCGTCGGGAATTCTGGAGCATGATTTATGAAGCGGCTGCCAACGGAATTACCGTCTTTGTTACTACGCATTATATGGACGAGGCAGAGTACTGCAACCGGTTAAGCATAATGGTAGATGGTCGCATCGAAGCATTGGATAGCCCGGCCGCGCTGAGAAAAACATATAAGGCCGGTTCGATGGATGAAGTGTTTTTGCAATTGGCCAGGAAAGCCAAGCGAAGCGGGGATTGATTTGAGGATGTGCAAATGTGCAAATGTGCAAATGTGCAAATGTGCAAATGTGCAAATGTGCAAATGTGCAAATGTGCAAATGTGCTGCCATTAAAGGTAGCCAAATTTAGATAGAAATTGATATGGTGACAATGGATTGAGCTTGCCTGAAATTGCCATTTTGATGCATTGCATTAATTGAATTTTTATAAGCAAGAATAAACAGGCAAATTAGAAAAAGAAACAACATTGAATGAAGCAATTCCTCGCCTTTGTAAAAAAAGAATTCTTTCACATCTGGCGCGATAAACGAACCATGTTTATCCTGCTGGGGATGCCGGTTGTGCAAATTGTGATTTTCGGATTCGCGCTCACCAACGAAGTGAAGAATGCCAAGATAGCGGTATTGGATGCTTCCAAAGATGCAGCTTCAATTTCTTTAACAGCGGAAATAGATGCCAGCAATTATTTTGATGTAGTTAGAACGCTTACTTCCTACAAAGAAATCGACGCCGCTTTCCGGAGCGGACAGGTTAAGATGGCCCTGGTATTTCCGGCTCACTTTAATGAAGATCTGCAGCATTTCAATAAAGCGCAAATCCAATTGATTGCGGATGCTTCCGATCCCAATGTGGCCAATACGCTTTCGAATTATGCCACGGCCATTATTATGGACTATCAGAACCGGATTACCCATGGCCGCAAATTGCCGCATACTATTGCTGCCGAAATACGAATGCTATACAATCCTCAATTGAAAGGCGCTTTCAATTTTGTGCCTGGGGTAATGGCAATGGTGTTGTTATTGGTATGCACGATGATGACAGCTATTACTATAGTAAAGGAAAAAGAGATGGGAACCATGGAAATTATGCTGGTATCGCCCATGAAACCCATGTTGATTGTAATGGCCAAGGCGGTTCCCTACCTGGTTTTGTCGATGGTAAATATTGCCAGTATCTTATTGCTGAGTGTGTATGTTCTGGAAGTACCTATCAATGGAAGCCTGTCGTTGCTGGTATTGGAAAGTGTTTTATTTACCCTGGTATCTTTATCGTTGGGTCTTCTTATTTCAGCCGGTGCCGGCTCACAACAAACGGCTATGTTTATTTCATTAATAGCCCTTTTTTTACCAACGGTTATGCTCAGTGGGTTCATGTTCCCGGTAGAAAATATGCCGTTGCCTTTGCGCCTGGTATCCAATATTGTTCCGGCTAAATGGTACTATACTATCGTAAAATCAGTAATGATTAAAGGGATTGGTATAACGGCTGTTTGGAAAGAAACATTGATACTATTTGGTATGATGATATTTTTTCTCGGCTTTGCCATTAAGAAATTTAAAATACGGCTGGCATGAGAACTCTAAGATTTTTATTGCAGAAAGAATTCCGGCAAATATTCCGCGATCCTTCTATCCTGCGTATCATATTTGTAATGCCGGTTATTCAGTTGCTCATACTCCCATGGGCCGCGGATTATGAAATAAAGGACATTAAACTGGCGGTGGTAGACCTTGACAGATCGGAATATTCCCGCCAATTGGTGAACAAGATAACGGCATCCGGATATTTTAAGTTAACCGATTATTCAGCTTCTTATCCCAAATCGTTAAAACAGGTAGAAAAGGATGAAGCCGATCTGGTACTGCAAATTCCAGGCTCGTTTGAGAAATCCCTGGTAAAAGAAAATGAGTCCAGGTTGTTTATGGCCCTTAATGCCATTAATGGGGTTAAAGCAAACCTGGGGGGCGCCTACCTGCGAACAATCATCCAGGATTATAACAGGGAAGTGCGAACGGAGTGGATACAATTCCCCCGGCTCAGTTCCGAAACAAGTATTGAGGTAACTTCTTCCAATTGGTTTAATCCGATGATGAACTATAAGTATTTTATGGTTCCTGGTATTTTGGTTATCCTGTTAACCATGATAGGGGCCAACCTGGCATCAATTAATATAGTACGGGAAAAGGAAATCGGAACCATTGAACAGATTAATGTAACCCCTATTCAAAAACATATATTTATTATAGGTAAGTTGATTCCTTTCTGGATTATCGGGCTGGTGGTGCTTAGTATTGGATTATTGATAGCCCGGCTTGCCTATGGTATTATTCCGGTTGGAAGTTTTCTGACCATATATGTATTTGCCGCGTTATACCTGCTGGCGGTGCTTGGACTTGGGTTGTTAATATCAACGTTTGCCTTCAACCAACAGCAGGCAATGTTGATTTCATTTTTTATGATGATGATATTTATTCTGCTGGGTGGATTATACACTTCCATTGACAGTATGCCTAACTGGGCGAAATGGATCACCTATTTCAACCCGGTATCTTATTTTATAGAAGTCATGCGTATGGTGGTATTAAAAGGAAGTGACCTGGGCGATATAAAATATCATATCCTGAAAATGGCTGGTTTTGCCGTAGTGCTGAATGGATGGGCCGTGTTTAGTTATAAGAAGAGATCTTAATGTGCGGATTTACTGATGTGCGAATGACAAACGGGCGAATGGGCGAGCCTGCCTGCTGGTAAACAAATGTGCCGGTTTCCCGGCTTCATCATTATGAATAAAAGCAAACTCCTATAACCGGAGATATTGGATTAAAGAATTCGCACCATCGCAAATATTATTATCTGATTGAAATTAATTTTGTCAGGGAGAGCCATTTTTTTGTAAATTGAATAATTAAAATTGATTGCTTTATGATAAAATTCTCCGACATCAAGCCAGGCGATATTGTGATGGCTGAATATGAAGGTCAGCAACGGCAGGGGGTAGTGAAAGATTTAAATCGCGAGGATAAAGAAGTTTGCGTAGAAACTGAGGTGCAGGAATTTTGGTTTACCGCCGAACATTTGTTTCCGGTTCCGTTAGATGAATCACAGCTTACCAAATTGGGTTTTCAAAAACACGAAAACAGCGATGGGTCAGTTAAATATATAAGGGACTCATTCCGGGTATTACTACCCCATAAGGACGATTTTTCTAGCATCGAAATGTGGTGGCGGGAAGACCGGCGTCATGTACACCAGCCGTTTTATGTACATGATTTACAGAATCATTATTATCAAATGACCAAGGTAGAACTCAACCAATAACCCATTTTTTAGCCTTTTCTTTCTGAATTTGCTCATTTCCCTCTTCTTTTTTCCACAGAAACGAGAAAAATATCCCCATTTTTTTCTTATTTGTGGTTGATAATGCTATCTTTGCGCTCCTTAAAAATATATGGGTAAACAACCGCTGATTAAACAAGATGGTACAATTATAGAAGCTTTATCGAATGCTATGTTTAAAGTAAAACTGGAAAACGGGCATGAAATACTGGCTACCATTTCTGGCAAAATGCGGATGAATTATATTAGAATACTGCCCGGCGATAAGGTAGGAGTGGAGATGAGCCCATATGATTTAACAAGGGGCAGGATCATATTCCGGTACAAGTAAAGCGTTGATTTTTATTCCGATACTGCTAAAGGCCGAATGCCGATAGTTAAAAGCGTAAAAAAATGAAAGTAAGAGCGTCCATTAAGAAACGTAGTGTTGATTGCAAAATCGTTCGCCGCAAAGGCAGACTGTACGTAATTAACAAAAAGAATCCCCGCTTTAAGCAGCGCCAGGGATGAGAGCAGGCTGGAGTCGATAGTCAGGAGTTGGGAGTAAAATTATTTTAAATCTGATGCACCTGAAACCAACCTCAAACTACAAACTAAAAACAATAAACAATAAATATGGCTCGTATTGCCGGTGTAGATTTACCTAAGAATAAAAGAGGAGAAATTGGTCTTACCTATATTTTTGGTATTGGCCCTTCTACTGCAAAGTATATTCTTGCCAAATCGGGTATTGATGTAAATAAGAAAGTAAATCAATGGAATGATGAGGAATTGAATTCAATCCGTAACATCATTACCAACGAACTTAAGGTAGAAGGTCAGTTGCGGTCAGAAGTGCAGATGAGCATTAAGCGTTTGCTGGATATTGCCTGCTACCGTGGATTGCGTCATCGTAAAGGATTGCCGCTCCGTGGTCAGCGTACCAAAACGAACAGCCGTACCCGTAAAGGTAAACGTAAGACGGTTGCCGGTAAGAAGAAAGCGCCTAAGAAATAGGATAGCTGCAAGCGGTGAGCCAAATGATCATGGCTCGAAGCTCGTAAAGCTCTTTATATGCACCATTTTTTAGTGAATCAATTTCAGATGCCCGGTGCAGGTGGAGTATTGATTCGGTTCCGCTAAAAACGGAAGTAAATTTAATAATGATTACCTAGGATTTAATTATGGCAAAAGCACAACAACAGGTTCCCAGCCCTAAAGCTGCGGCAAAAAAAAGAGTAGTTAAGGTGGATTCTTATGGAGATGCTCACATCTCCGCTACTTTCAACAACATCATCATCAGTATTACCAACAAGAATGGCCAGGTGATTTCCTGGAGCAGCGCCGGTAAAATGGGATTCAAAGGTTCAAAAAAGAACACTCCCTATGCGGCGCAAATGGCTGCAGCCGATGCGGCCAAGGTGGCATTTGATGCAGGCGTAAAAAGAGTAGATGTATTTGTTAAAGGTCCCGGTGCCGGTCGGGAAAGCTCTATCCGTTCTTTATCTCAATCTGGCATTGAAGTGAATATGATCAAAGACGTTACTCCGCTGCCTCACAACGGATGCCGTCCTCCAAAGAAGAGAAGAGTATAGCCCCATCCCCTGAAGGGGAGCAGGGTTCCAATACATATTTAAGCTATAATTGCCTTGAAAGGATCAACGCAATTCATTTAATAAAAGGTGACTGATTTATTTTTTACGATTTTTTACCGATCAGTTCACCGGTTTTTAAAAAAATCGAAATGAAACAAAGATTATGGCACGTTACACAGGTCCAAAAACCCGTATCTCACGTATATTCGGGGAACCCATCTTAGGTAATGGAAAATACCTTACAAAAAATAGCTTTCCTCCCGGTCAGCACGGTCCTTCGAAGAAGCGTAAAGCTCCGGGTGAATATGCTATTCAGCTGAAGGAAAAACAAAAGGCGAAATACACTTATGGTGTATTAGAGCGCCAGTTCCGCAAGACTTTTGAAGAAGCCTCCCGTATTAAAGGGGTAACCGGCGAAAACCTCATCAAATTATTAGAAGCCCGTTTGGATAATGCAGTATTCCGTTTGGGAGTAGCTCCCTCGCGCCCTGCTGCCCGCCAGCTGGTTTCTCACAAACATATTACCGTTAACGGGGATGTGGTGAATGTTCCTTCCTACCAACTCAAACCAGGCGATACGATCAGCATTAAAGAAAAAGATAAAGCTAATGTGGCTATCACCGGTTTGTTCCGTGGAAAGAACCAGAAGTTTAGCTGGTTAGATTGGAACGAAGGGGAAATGAAAGGAACCTTTGTTGCTTATCCGGAAAGAGAAAGTGTTCCGGAAAATATTAAGGAGCAATTGATCGTGGAATTGTATAGTAAGTAAGAGGAGTGGGAGTCGGGAGGCAGGAGCCAGACAGGTGCAATGTGGAAGAGAACAATTGAATCACTCTTACTGTTAGTTGCTATAAGTAATAACTCGGAGCATGCAGCGAAAAGCTGAAAACTTCGTCAAATTGTCAAACTAAAATCTGAAATAATAACATGGCTATTTTAAATTTTCAGAAACCCGATAAGATCATTCTGCAGAAAGCAACGGATTTTGAAGCTCAGTTTGAGTTTCGTCCCCTGGAACCCGGATATGGTGTTACCATCGGTAATGCGTTGCGCAGGGTATTATTGAATTCATTGGAAGGATATGCAATCGTTGGGATACGCATTGAAGGGGTAGACCACGAATTTGCCACCATGAAAGGTATCACTGAAGATGTGCTGGAAATCATCCTGAATCTGAAACAGGTTCGCTTTAAGAAAAAAGTGGAACATGAAGTAGGCCAGGAAAAAGTTTCCCTTAGCATTAAGAATAAAACTGAATTGACCGCGGCCATGATTGGAGAAGCTACACAGAGCTTTGAAATCATGAATCCGGAATTGCTGATCTGCACCCTGGATACTTCGGCTAAGCTGGATATTGAAGTTACAATCGCCAAAGGACGCGGGTATGTATCAGCAGAAGATAATAAGTTGAAAGAAGCTCCGCTTGGCTATATTCCGACGGACTCCATCTTTACTCCGATCAAAAATGTAAAGTACGCTATTGAAAATACGCGTGTGGAGCAGCGTACCGACTTCGAAAAACTGATCATGGAAGTTTCCACCGATGGTACCATCCACCCGGAGGAAGCCGTAAAACAGGCGAGCCGCATTCTTATTCAGCACCTGATGATCATTACCGATGAAAACATCACGTTCGACAGTAAGGAAGATAAAAAGGAAGATGTAGTAGATGAGCAAATGCTGCAATTGCGTAAGGTCTTGAAAACGCCACTTGAAGATCTGGATCTTTCCGTGCGTGCTTTCAATTGCTTAAAAGCGGCGAAAATCAACAGCCTTAGCGAACTGGTACAATATGAGCAGGAAGACCTGATGAAATTCCGCAACTTCGGTCAGAAATCACTGGCAGAAATTGAGCAAGTGCTTGCCGAAAGAGGCCTGCATTTTGGAATGGATCTGGGTAAGATGGGATTGGATAAGGATGATATGTAAATCTAATGTGCAAATTTGTAGATTAGAAAATTTGCAAATGCTTCTTTTGTAAAATTCCTTTTTAATTGGTAATCACTATGAAGTAAAGGAATCGGACTGAAAGCATTTTCAGATTTGCATATTTTCAAATTTGCTAATTAATAATGTAGGTTAGAATTCCTGACACGGTCTAACCGGATAAAAACTTAACGTCATGCGTCACGGAGACAAAATCAAAAACCTCAGCAGAACGGCTTCTCACCGCCGGGCATTGCTGAGTAACCTGGCTTGCGAGCTGATTGCACACAAGCGCATTGTTACTACTTTGGCAAAAGCTAAATCATTACGTATTTATGTAGAACCCCTGATCACGAAGGGTAAGGAAAACACTACGCATCAACGTCGGGTAGTTTTCAGTTACCTGCAGGATAAAGAAGCGATCCAGGAACTATTTGGACCCATAGCGGAAAAAGTAGCCGGTCGCCCCGGTGGATATACCCGCATCATTAAGTTAGGCGCCCGCACAGGGGATAATGCCGAAACTGCCATGATCGAATTGGTGGACTTTAATGATATTTACGGCAAAGGAAAAGGCGAGGCTAAAGAAGGAGCCAAGAAAACACGTCGGGGAAAAATCACAAAAAAGGCGAGTGCAAAAGCAGGCGAAAAAGCCGAAGAATCTTCGTCCGGGGAGACCAAAGCGGCAAAATAATAATGAAATTCTTATATAATATTGAGGGCCCCGGAGTATTCCGGGGTTTTTTATTGCCGTTTTGAAGGTAATTGCGGGAATGTTGGCAATTACTATTTTGATTTATGGCTTTCTATAATTTATTTTGCACAGATTTTATTCCTTACTATGCAAGTACATTCTACTCAACCCCCCGCGATTCTATTATTGGCCGATGGTACCGTTCATTACGGTAAGGCGTTTGGAATGATTGGAACTACTACCGGGGAAATATGCTTCAATACCGGGATGACCGGGTACCAGGAAGTATTTACCGATCCCAGCTATTACGGGCAGATTATCATAATGAATAGCGTTCATATCGGCAATTATGGAGTGAAGGATGATGAAGTAGAATCGGAATCAGTAAAGATCAGGGGATTGATCTGTCGTAACCTGGAAGAGCAGTTCTCCCGAAAGTTGGCCAATGCATCAATAGAGACTTATCTCGTCATGAATAATATTGTTTGTATCGAAGGAATTGATACAAGGGCCCTGGTGACGCATGTCCGGGAAAATGGGGCGATGAATTGTATTATTTCTTCTGAAATATTAGATGTAGAGAAATTAAAAAAGGAACTGGCGAAAGTTCCCGATATGGATGGATTGGAATTAGCAAGCCAGGTAAGCACCAAAGAACAGTACACCCTGGGGGATGAAAAATCCCCCATCCGGATTGCTGTTATGGACTTCGGTACCAAACAGCATATTATTAAGTGTATGGTGGAAAGAGGAGCGTATGTAAATGTATTTCCAGCCAAAACAACCATTGCGGAATTAAAAAAATTCAATCCAAGCGGATATTTTATTTCTAACGGACCCGGTGATCCGGCTTCCATGGATTATGCTATTGAAACGGTGAAAGACATTTTGAAAGAGAATAAACCGGTGTTTGGTATTTGCCTGGGCCACCAGTTATTGGCACTGGCCAGTGGGGTAGGAACTTTTAAACTGCATCATGGTCATCGCGGACTGAACCACCCGGTAAAAAACCTGCTTACCGGCCTATGTGAAGTAACCACCCAAAATCACGGTTTTGGAGTTAACCCGGATACATTGAAAGATGCACCGCTGGTAGAAGTGACGCATAGAAATCTTAACGACGATTCTATTGAAGGAATACGAATAAAAGACAAGCCTGCTTTTTCAGTACAGTATCACCCGGAAAGCACCCCCGGACCGCACGATAGCCGATATCTCTTCGACCAGTTTATTGATATGATTAAGAAAAGCCTGAATTAAAAAGCCCTTCCAGGTAAAAAATCATAGTAATTACAGAATAGAAATTCTATCATTTTACCTCCCTTCAGTAACAGGGTAATTCCTGGTCCCTGTTACCCACTACCTATTTGCTTAATTTAGAGGAATGATTAACCGGTTTGCCTGGTGCATGACTTTATGCTCTTGTTTTTTTCTATCAGCCTTTTCCCAAAAAGAAGATAAGGGATGGAAAGAGGCAGCCGGTTTTCTCCATTCCCAAACCTATCCCATTGCCGAAGGCCGTGATCTCCGGTTATTAGGCAGAGAAATCAAGAGACGATTTCCGGATACGGCCACCCGGCTCAAAGCAAGCTATTTATGGGTGATCAATCATATCCGATACGATTGCGAAGGATTAAAAAATAAAAACTCCCGTTGGGCGCTGGACAGCGTTTTGTTGTACCGGAAAGCGGTATGTGCCGGTTATGTGAATGTATTCCGCAATTTGTGTGAAGCCGCGGGGGTGGAGTGTATCGATATCAATGGTTTTGGCCGATCGGGACTGGAAGATCTTTTGCTACCCGTCGATTCTTTCTTAACCAACCATACCTGGAACGCGGTGAAAGTAAATGCACAATGGCAATTGATCGATATTACCTGGGCCAGCGGGTATACGAATGAAGATTGTTCCTCATTTACCCCCCACCGTAACGACTGGTATTTTTGCGCCGACCCGGTTCGATTTGGATGGGATCATTTTCCGCAGGACAGTAGCTGGCAATTATTACCACAGCCAATTGGCTGGCAGGAATTTTACAGGTACCCGCTTTTATACCAGGGCATCTGGGAAAATAATATGAAGGATTTCTATCCACGTTCGGTGCTCATTCAAAAAAAAGTGGGGGATACAATCCGGTTTCATTTCAAGAGTGAGAAAGATTTCAATAAGATCATTTTCAGCAGCCGGAAAGAAAAACAATTATACAGAATGGAAACACCCGAGAAAACAGCTGATGGGTATCGCTTTGTTTATACCATCAAAAAACAGGGGGCCTACGATCTGCAAATTGATTTGCTGCAAATGGAAAATAACCGGCCGGCCACCAGTCAGGAAATCACGAGTTTTACCGATATTGTTTACTGGATCGAAGCGGGGCCTGCTAAACTAAACTCAAAATCCCGAAAGAATTTATTTTAATAAAATCGCCAGCGGAAGATGAATTGATATTTGACGGCATACCTTCGCGGGGTACTAGTTAAGTATGCCAAAATAACGGCAGCAAAAAAAGATACAGGTAGCGAAACCGGCGAACGTTAATGGATGCTGACGTTTATTATTAATGATTTCATTCGTAATAATTCGTATTAATTCGCGATAATAAGTGTCAAAATGAAAATAGCCATCATCAACGGCCCCAATCTTAACCTGCTTGGCAAGCGGGAAACGGATATTTATGGTAATATGCCTTTTGAAGAGTATTTAAAAAGTCTGCAACAGAAATATAGCAATATAGAAATATCTTATTTTCAAAGTAATGTGGAAGGGGAATTGATTAATGAACTGCAGCGGGTAGGCTTTGATTATGATGGAATCATATTTAACCCGGGCGGATATACGCATACCTCAGTAGCGATTGGTGACGCGATCGCGGCTATTAAGGCACCCGTGGTGGAAGTACATATCAGCAATATCCAGGCGCGCGAAGATTTTCGTAAACTCTCGCACGTATCGGCAAAAGCTAAAGGAACTATTGCGGGGTTGGGGTTGAAAGGGTATGAGTTAGCGCTACAGTCTTTTTTAACCAATTAATATCTTTTCGCAGACACTTGCTCCCGCAAGAGAATACTTATTTCTATACATATAATGACGACAGGAGCCGGGCGATCTCCTGCTCTTCCACACCATTCTGTAGCAATCGGATAGCGTTACCAGTCAGTAGGCGGTACATTTCCCGGCTTTTGCTTTTCCCGTTGATTTTTTTGTATACCGCTGAACTTATTTTGGCGGCCCGGCTCATTATGCCGCTATTCCTGCGGGTTTCGGCGAATGCCGGATCCTTCTTCACCCGTTCAGCAGTTAACGAACTGGCTGTACGAACAAAAAAAGATCCCCTCATGTGATAGATACAGATGCCATCACGTGTTCCGGTAAATGGGGGAATTTTATGTAATCGGGCCATACTGAAACCATTTTAATAAAGCTACGCCAAACCGCTTTTTTAAAGAACAGGATAACAAAAATTCGAAAATATTCAAAGCGGCTTCGACTTGGGTTAGAAAAAATATCGGACGACCCGAAGCCCGTCTGACAAACCACTAATCTACCGGGCGGCTACGGTATCAGCAAGCCATACTTCATTTCTTGGCCGGGTTTTGTCCATACCTTGTTCGGGGCATGTTCGGGACATGTTCGGGGTTAAAGCGCTCATTTCTGCTCAGTGAGCGCTTTAACTCCGCAGGAGACCCGGACAAGACCCGAAGGAGAGTCGAACGAGACCCGAAGGAGAAATGAAGGAATACGCTGAAAGTGGTTGCCGGGAAATCGGATAGGGTCAGGTCCAGCCTGTTCCAGTGCCGATTTAGCTTCATTTTGTTTTGTAACTTGGTTATTTAGTAACTTTTCGTAAATACGGGAGTTGTGCGTCATGCCCATCAGTTCTTTCCACTATTAAAATCTTCAGAATGAAAAGGACTATTTTTCTCTGGCTACTTAGTTTTTATTTAGCCCCTACTATTGCGCAATCCAGATTAGCCGACAGCTTAAAGTTGCTACTTCAAAAAGAAAAACAAGATACAAACCGTGTATTGCTGTTAGTCGATATTGCAGGAAGTTACATATTTGAAAAGCCTGAAACAGGATTAACTTACGTACAACAGGGTCTTGAATTATCACGAAATATCAAATATAAGAAGGGTGAAGCTACTTGTCTTAATGCATTGGGACATCTCAATAGAATGATTGGAAATTACACTACTGGCATAAAATATCATTTTCAAGCGTTGCAAATTTTTGAAATGATAAACGACCAGAGTGGTATTACATCTTCTTATTTTGGAATTGCAGCGAATTACGAAGACGAAGGTGATTATAAAGAAGCACTACTATATTACTATAAAATTAAATCAGCGGTAGAGTCGTTACATCTTAAAGAAGAGTTAGGAGGTATTGAATCAAATATGGGACTATGCTTTTTAAATTTAGGACAACTGGATTCAGCACTTAAATATGAACAAAACGCCTATGAGCTACAGATGAACTCGCCGCTAAAAGCTCTGGTTCTTGCTCGTCTCGGCAGCATTCACGCAGCAATGAGCAACTATGACGTAGCATTAAGTTTTTACCGAATGGGTATTCCTGCTGCTATTGCAAACTCAGATAACAATGCACTGAACGAGTTGTATTTAGGTATTTCAACTTTATTTCAAAAGCGGCAGCAGTATGATTCTAGCATTTATTATGGGAAGAAGGCGTTGGTTACAGGGCAAGAACTTGGCAATCCAGGAGCAGCAGCAGATGCATGTTCTATTTTATTTACAAGCTACAAAAAAAATAATATTATAGACAGCGCCTTTAAGTATCTGGAGTTGTCTGCAATTATTAAAGACACACTAATTACACAAGACAAATTAAAACAGCAACAGATACTTGCTTTTCAAGAAAAAAGCCGCCAACAGGAAATAGAAGCTGAACTTAAAACTGCTGCCGAAAAAAGAAAACAGAATATTCAATTTGCAGCTCTTGCAATTGGTGTTATATCTTTTATTCTTCTATTTATTTTACTTAGTCGTAGCATTATAATAAATGCTAAATGGATAAGGTTTTTAGGAGTTCTCGCATTGCTTGTAAGTTTTGAATTTATTAATTTAATTATTCATCCCTACCTTTCGCATAACACGAATGATTCTCCATTTTTAATGTTATCCGCATTAGTAATTATAGGTGCAATGCTGATTCCGTTGCATCATAGAATTGAGAAATGGATTATTGAAAAAATGATTGAAAAAAATAAGCGTATAAGATTAACTACTGCAAAGAAAATAATTGCCTCAATAGAAGGGGGACACTTTCCCTCTCCGCAGAGTCTCTCCCGTGGCCCTGCGCGTTAGCCGAGGACTCTTCTGAAATTAGTACTGCAATAAAAATAGTATCCTCTAATATCATAA
>JANMBO010000044.1:0-129932 GCA_031360425.1 Chitinophagaceae bacterium
TTTTACCCCCCATGCAATATGCCATACTTTGGCAGGTTTGCCGCTGCTGTCTATTTCAAATTCTATTTGCTGGTCGCTGCCATCAGCAAAAAAGAATTTGGTTGCCGATGCTGGTTTTAGTGTTACAGCGGCGCCTCTTGGGGGATGAATATATAATGTATCTTTTTTTATCACTATTGTCCGACTAAAGATATGGAATAGAAAATAAAAAGGGCAGTTCCGAAGAACCACCCGTATTAGTTATGTTTGAGTTACCACACCTAAACAATAACTAATGCGTGAAGATAAAAAGTTTGTCGGACAGCCGGTATTATCCCAGATATTGGATGTAATACCCAGTTCTTTGATTGCTAAAGCAAACAGGAAACATAAGGCTAATCGCTATTACAAAACCATACCGCTGCGTGTTCACCTGGTAAGCCTGTTATATGGGGTGTTCAGTTACTGCAATGGCCTTCGGGAGTTATGCGAGGGGCTGTTGGCTTGCGAGGGAAAGCTGTCTCATCTGGGTTTAGACAAGGCCCCCGCCCGGAGTACCTTATCAGATGCCAATACCAATCGGAGCTACCAGGTTTTTGAAACGATCTATGAAGGATTGCTGAAGCAGTACCATAGCTTTATCTCGGACAGCCGGTTGAAAGGGTTAAGTATCCGAAACTTAAAGATAATAGACAGCAGTACTATTCAGTTGTTCAGTGAAATACTGCGGGGAGTGGGTCGCAACCGGTTAGATGGAGCCCGGAAGAAAGGAGGTATAAAAGTACACGCCATGATGGATGCCTTTAGCGGAGTAACAGAATTTGTACGGATGACCGAAGCCCGGGAAAATGACCGCAGGTTTCTGTATCAACTCAAACTGGCAACCAACAGTTGGCTGGTGTTTGATAAAGCGTATACGGTGTATCATCAGTTTGCCAAATGGACGGACCAGAAAATATGGTTTGTAACACGTATGAAAGAGAATGCGGATTATCATGTTACCAAGGTATTGGTGGATAAAACCAAAAAGAAAAAAGCCCAGGGAGTATTGAAGGAGCAATATGTTACTGTAGCCGAAAAACAGGGTAATAAAGTGCTGGGAAGATTGAAGCTGAGACGAATCGTCTTCAAAACGGAAGACGCAAAGGTGTATGTGTTTATTACCAACAACTTTACGTTGCCGCCATCACAGATTGCGACTATTTACAAAAACCGGTGGATGATTGAACTGTTGTTCAAGCAAATTAAGCAGAACTTTCCGCTGCGCTATTTTTGGGGCGAAAGTGCTAATGCCATCAAAATGCAGGTGTATTGTGTGCTGATAGCTCAACTGCTGATGGTGGTATTGCGAAAAAAAGCAGCTACCAAAAAATCATTCGCTAATATGATTACGGTGATACGGTTGCACCTGATGAGTTATGTAGAACTACTGGAGTTCATAAAAGACACCTACAAGGCATGGAGGAAAACGCATAATGCCTCCTTTGCTTTCATAACGTAAAAAACAGGGGGTACTACCCCCAATTTTGAAACATTTATTTTTTAACCTGCAATCTTTTGCCCTAAAGGATTACGGCATTTTTAAACCCGATTTTTGTCGGACAATAATGATTTTTTATTTAATATTTTTAAACATGGACGCATACGTTAAATCTGCATTTCATAAAGGCATAACTACTATTGAATTTTTTCATGAACAAAGCAACTCGCTGCCAGGCAAACTAATGGAAGAACTGGTTCAAACCATTCATGGGGCGGGAAATGATGACGAAACAAAACTGATCATACTTCGCTCGGGAGGAGATAAAGCATTTTGCGCCGGCGCTTCCTTCGATGAATTGAGCAACATAAAAACAGAGGAAGAGGGATTTCTGTTCTTCAGCCGGTTTGCTCATATTATTAATGCTATGCGGAAATGCCCCCAATTTATCATAGCCCGGATTCATGGTAAATGTGTGGGTGGCGGGGTTGGTATTGCCGCGGCGGCGGATTATTCATTTGCTACCGAAGCAGCGGAAATAAAATTAAGTGAGCTGGCAGTGGGCATAGGACCATTTGTGGTGGGGCCGGTTATAGAAAAGAAAATAGGTGTCGCCGCCTTTTCTCAGCTGGCTATTGATGCCAGTATTTGGCGAAGCGCGGATTGGGCCCGGCGTAAGGGTATATTTTCAGAATTATATTCCAGTAATGAATCGATGGATGAAGCAATCAGGCGGCTGACTGATACTTTAATGCATTCCAATCCACAAGCCATGGAAGAATTGAAAAAAATATTCTGGAAAGGAACTGAACACTGGGATCAATTACTGTTGGAAAGAGCCGCCATCAGTGGCAAATTGGTGGTAAGTGCATTTACCCGGGAAGCGATTCAAAAGTTTAGAAAGAAATAAGAATGAAGCGATTTAAAAACGGGGAAGTTCCTGAATTGGAATTTATGAGGGCCATCAAGAAACCGATTGCAGTAAAATGCATACAAATTGATGAATCCTTTGAAGTGGAAACAAAGGAAGGACTCATGAAAGGGGAGCCGGGAGATTGGCTGATGATCGGAATACAGGGAGAAATGTATCCGTGTGCCAACGATATTTTTAAAAAAACCTATGACCTTGTTTTAGAAAAATAATCTTCATTCCTACAGATCGCCATTTCTGAATGTCACCCACTTTTTCTTCAAAAAATTTTAGGTGTATTGGTAATCGTCTTGCCCGTAAAGATCCCGAATTGGACCTTATCATCCGGCAACATAGCTATCCACCCTTATGGACCCGGCCCAATACATTTACTACTCTTATACATATAATACTCGAGCAACAGGTTTCTATTGCCTCTGCCAAAGCAGCCTTACTCAAACTTAAAAATCTTATCGGTGTTATTACTCCACAAAAGTTATTGCAATTAACAGATACTGAACTAAGAGCTTGCTATTTCAGCCGACAGAAAACAATTTACGCCAGGGAATTGGCAGCAGCCATTGTTCAAAAAAAATTACAATTAAAAAAAATTGCATTATTGCCAGACGAAGAAATCCGGCAGGAATTAAAAAAGATCAAAGGAATTGGTGACTGGACCGTTGATATCTATCTTTTATTCGTGCTGCAGCGAAGCGATGTTTTTCCCACTGGCGACCTGGCCATGATAAACGCCCTTAAACAGGTAAAGAAATTACCTAAACAAACGACGAAAGAAGAAATAATAGAATTGGCAGAACCATGGAGGCCATACCGGTCTATTGCCACATATTTGCTTTGGCATTATTATATACAATCAAGGAGCACAACGGTCTGACGGTCTCCGTCTGACCACATATCTAATTGCCATTTTAATCGTATCACCAATCCCTGCAATTAGATATTCAACCCGCCACAAGCACTGATCACCTGGCCGGTAATGTAGGATCCCATATCGGATGCCAGGAACAGGGCCACATTGGCTATATCTTCTCCTGAAGCAAATCTTCCTAATGGAATGGCAGATTTGTATTTAGCAGCGGCTTCTCCTTCTTTCAGGTAGCTGGTCATATCTGTTTCAACAAAACCAGGAGCAATGGCATTACAGCGGATATTTCTACTACCTAATTCTTTCGCTACGCTTTTGGTAAAGCCGATTATACCCGCTTTACTCGCAGCATAGCTGCTTTGCCCGGCGTTGCCGGTTTCACCAATGATAGAACTCATATTAATGATACTACCGCTTTTTGCTTTCATCATCGGTCGTATCACTTGTTTGGTCATATAAAAAACACTATTGAGATTTACCTTAATAACCTCTTCCCATTGTTCCGGGGTCATACGCAAAAGCAGATTATCTTTTGAAATTCCGGCATTATTGACACAAATGTCTATAGTCCCTAAATCTTTCAGTACATCATTTACAAATGTTTCGCATTGGGTAAAATCGCCGGCATTGCTCTTGTAAGCTTTCGCTTTTACTCCCATCGCTATTAATTTTTCTTCCAATAGGACTGCTTTTTCTGCGCTGCTATCGCTAACATAGGTAAAGGCAACATGAGCCCCCTGTTCAGCAAATTTTAAAACGATAGATTCTCCGATCCCCCGGGCAGCTCCGGTAACAATAGCCACTTTATTTTCAAGTAATTTCATGTAATTAAAATTAAAAGCCGAAAGTATTGAAAACATCTCAATCTGAAAACTTAGCTGCCAGGTATACGCTCTCGCTCATTGCTATACAAAAATCATGGTCAATAAAAATACGATCAGCGAATAGATATATTTAATCCCGACAAAAAAAATGGCAAAAAATACAACTCCTTTTGCTATAGAAATCCAGTGGGCCTCTTTATAAAATCGCCTGAAAGCAATAATTATAAACAGTCCAAAAATGGCCTGAGACACCCAAGCTACCCAGGATCCATCATAAAAAATAGGGTTGTACTGTGGCGCAATTTTTTCAACCAAAAAAGACAGAAATGGAAGTACCAAAAAATCTAAAAAAATATAAAAAGAGATCAGCTCAGCTGATAGAATAAAATGATCAAAGAATGGTTTTCGCTTATTTATGAAAAGAAGCCCAATTACACTGGCTGTTAGGGGTATCAATAATAATAGTGAAATCTTTGAGACTTTTGGCGACTTTTCGTCATATCGTTTTGCTATCTCCGTATAATCTACATGATACTTTTTGATTTTGGCCTTGAACACAGGGATCGTTAACCAGGTGAAATTATATTGGGACGAAGCATAAGTCCCCGCTTTCATATTTAGTCCTTGGAATCGCGGAAATAGTAAATAAAAAACAACCAACAATAAAAAATAGGGAACCGGCTTAAAATATTTTTTTCTGATGCCACTGCAATAGTCTAAAGAAATCCTGCCAGGTTTTGTAAGTGAGGTTTTAAGAGTGGCAAGAAAAGTTCCATCAAAATGAGTAATAAAATGTATTACATCATTAAAAAGGTGTTTGATCTTCTTATCCTTCTCGCTATACACTTTCTCTCCGCATTGATTACAGAACTTACCGGTAAAATGGTTCCCGCAATTTTTACAAACACTATTTTCTTGCATAAAAAATAGTTATTAGGAATTCAGGCTCATTATTTCCTCCACATATTTGCGGTCATTACTTAACCGGGGTACTTTGTGCTGCCCGCCCAGCTTGCCTCTTGTCTTCAGCCAATTGGCAAAAACCCCTTTCTGCAGCGAATGCACTACCGGCAATCGGAGGGCGATATTTTTATATCGCTTTGCTTCGTAATCGCTATTAATGGATTGAAGCGCAGCATCAAGTTGTACAATAAATGACTGCTTGTCGGCTGGTTCTTTTTCAAATTCAATCAGCCATTCATGAGCGCCGTTGCCTTCTTCGGAAAAATAGATAGGAGCGGCCGTATAATCATTTACTACCGCGCCCGTTTTTTCGCTGGCAATTGCAATGGCTTTATCGCTATTGTCAACGATCACCTCCTCACCAAATGCATTGATATAATGTTTTACCCGTCCACTTACTACTACCCGGTAAGGTTGAAGGGTCGTAAATCGTACCGTATCACCCACCAGGTATCTCCACAATCCTCCGTTGGTAGATATCACTAAAGCATAATTCTTGCTTACCTCTACATCGTTCAGCCCTATTGTATGCGGATTAGGCTTACCATATTCTTCAATTGGCATAAACTCCATAAAAATACCATGATCAGTGAATAATAGCATTCCCTCTTCCCCCGGCTTATCCTGTGCCGCAAAAAAACCTTCACTGGCATTATACATTTCTAAATAATGAATGTCTTTGCCAATCAGCTTTTGAAACTGTTCTTTATAGGGCACAAAAGACACCCCCCCATGTATATACAATTCCAGGTGGGGCCATACTTCGCTAATTGAATTTTTTCCTGTCATTTCCAGTATTCGCCGAAATAATACCAGAGTCCAGGTGGGCACTCCGGAAATGGAGGTTACATTTTCAATGATAGTATTTTGTGCCAGCTTCTCAATCTTTGTTTCCCATTCATCCATTAAGGCAATACTCAATTCCGGCGTTCGGATCCAATGTGCCCAGAATGGTGAATTGTGTAATAACACCGCGCTCAGATCTCCGTAATGCGTTTCTTCATTTATCTGGTGCACCGTATGGCTGCCGCCAATTACTAATCCCTTTCCCGTTAATAAATCAGAGTCGGGGTTGAAATTATAATACAACGTGAGAACATCCTTAGCGGCTTTAAAATGGCAATCTTCCAGGCTTTCGTCGCTAACCGGTATGTACTTACTTTTGTCACTGGTGGTTCCGCTGCTTTTGGCAAACCAATGAATGGGAGTATTCCATAGAATATTTTGTTCTCCCTCCATGATATGCTGAATATAGGGTTTCAAGTCTTCGTATTCGTGAATCGGAACCGCTTGTTTAAATTCGCGAAGGCTAAATAATTTCGAGAAATTATACTTTCTTCCGAATTCAGTGTATTGGGCTGAAGTAACCAGGTCCTGTAATACTTCGCGCTGGGCATCAACAGGGTTTTTTGTCCATGCTTCAATTCGCCAGAATCGCAAACGGGCCAGTGATGATATTGCGGGAGATATGAGTTTCATACGATAAGGGCAAAATACTGAATGAAATGAAGAATGAAAAATAAAGAATTAAAAAGAAGGAAATGGAAAAAAACCGTTTGTCCTCATTAACCATCGAGTCACACTTTCAGCTGCCTGCCTTTAGACAGGTTCTTCATTCATCATTTATAATTTTTCATTTCTCCGGTTTCCAATTCTTTTTAGTTTTCTAGAATAAATACGCACTCCTGATCTTTTCTCTCAATACTTCCTTCAATTCGCTCTTTATAAAGGCATGCTCTACCGCTTCAAGATTACACGTTAAAAAATGGCCTCTATTCCAGTCAAAAAATTTTTCCAATAATGCATACTCATCCGTTAACGTCACCGGAGTCGTGGTACGGGCATCGGTATTAATACTCATGGAAACACCCGAATTGTATATAGTATTCACGCTATGATTTTCTATCACATCAAATACATTGGTTTGAATATTACTGGTAGGGCAAACTTCAAGGTGAATACTTTTTTGTTTAAGAAATTCTATCAATGCAGAGTCTTCAACAATCCGCACACCGTGACCAATACGCGTGGGGTGTAAATGGTCCAATGTTTCCCAAACGCTTTCCGGGCCTTTAGCTTCCCCGGCATGCGCAGTACAATAGATTTGATGATCTTTTGCAAATTGAAACGCTTTAATATGGTTGGTGATCGGGAAGCCGGCTTCATCGGCAGCCATGTCAAAGCCAGCTACATAAGTTCCATCGAACTGTTTTACCAGTTGAACTGTCTCCATGCTTTGGGCTTGTGAATAATGACGCAGGGTGCAAAGAATGATACGGGCTTCGATACCGGTTTGCTTTATTCCTTCCTCTACCGCATTATTGACCGTTTGCACAACTTCAAAAGGAGAAAGTCCTTTTAACGTATGCTGCAAAGGGGCAAAACGCATTTCTGCGTAAATTACCCGGTCAGCCTGCAATTGTTCAAACAGGTCAAGGGTAACCAGCCGAAGTTGTTCCCCTGTCTGCATCAGTTCATATCCATTAACTGCCCGGGTAATATAATCGGCCAAGTCGGTACACTTTGGAGGAGCTATAAATGATTCGCGGTATTGTTCATAGCTGATGGCGGGGTTCAGTTGTTGAACCACCTTATAGCTCAGACAGCAATCGAGATGGAGATGCAATTCAATTTTAGGCAGGTGTTGATAGTTCATAATTCCGAACTGATTAATATTAATTCCCTTCTATAAAATAATCAGAAAAGGAGATCGGGTAATATTTCTTTAATTGATTGAACTTGCCTGAAATTAGGATGTTCAATCACATGCTCTGTTTTTTCATGCGCCCACGTAGTATGGTAGGGCACATGTACGCCATGACCGCCCATTGCGAGTACCGGCATTATATCAGACTTTAAAGAATTACCGATCATTAAGAATTCTTCGGGTTTTATGTCGAGATGCCTGATGAGTTTACCATAATCTGCTTCCTGTTTGTCACTCATTATTTCAATATGATGGAAATAATTTTCCAAACCCGATCTTTTTAATTTACGCTCCTGGTCAAGCAAATCTCCTTTAGTAGCTACCACAATCCGATACTTGCTTTTCAACAATTGCAGCGTTTCTTCCACCCCCTCTAATAATTCAATTGGTTTTTCCAGCAGATCTTTTCCATACTGAACAATCTTTTCCAACACACTATTGGAAACGGTATTGTTGGATACACGCAAGGCCGTTTCGAGCATCGAAAGTATAAAACCTTTAACGCCGTATCCATACAATGCAAGGTTTTGTATTTCCGTCTTAAATAATTCTTTTGAGACAGAATGATGCGGAAGATAATCCTCCAGCAAGGCGCAAAATTGATGCTCTGTTTCCTGGAAATAGGGTTCATTTACCCAAAGGGTATCGTCTGCGTCGAAGGCAATTGCTTTCAGAAGCATATTAATTTTTTTAAGAATCGTCAAACAATATACAAAACCACAAGCGCGTATTGATCCAATATATTATGATCAATCCACAAAATAAAAAAAGGGAGAAAATTCGGGATGAGCAGGCAATTTGAATACTTAGTGTATGCGACCCTTATTGGGCGTCCTGGTCACCTGGTTTATTATTAGCGGGTTCCATGGGATGGAGGGCTTCTTCGTGTAAATAATCCTTCCGCTTCAATTCAAAGTTTCTTCCCAGATAAAGCCTGCGCACCTGCTCGTCATCAGCCAATTCTTCCGCTGTACCGTGTTTAAAAATTTTCCCTTCAATTAACAAATAAGCACGATCGCAGATCGAAAGTGTTTCGTTTACATTATGATCCGTAATAAGGATACCAATATTTTTATGCTTCAGCCTGGCAACTACCGATTGAATATCTTCCACGGCAATCGGATCCACACCCGCGAAGGGTTCATCCAACAAAATAAATTTTGGGTTTACTGCTAATGCACGGGCTATTTCAGTACGTCGGCGCTCCCCACCACTCAGGCTGTCGCCGATATTTTTACGTACATGATGCAGGCGAAACTCGTCCAGCAAGGCTTCCAGCTTTTCTTTTTGCTCCGCCCTTTTTAGCCCGGTCATTTCCAATATAGCTTTTATATTATCTTCCACACTCATTTTACGGAAAACACTTGCCTCCTGGGGCAAATAGCCAATGCCTAACTGGGCCCGTTTATACATTGGAATCTGGGAAATATCTTCTTTATCTAAATAAACATGGCCCTGATCTGGCTTTATTAAACCAACCACCATATAAAATGTGGTGGTTTTGCCAGCCCCATTAGGACCGAGCAATCCTACAATTTCTCCTTGTTGCACATTGATCGAAACGTTGTTTACTACCGTACGGCGGCCATATGCTTTTACCAGGTCCTGGGTATATATTTCACTCATTAAAATGTTCGGCTTTGTGGCAAAAATACCGGAACAAATCGATTCTTACCAGCTTTGATCAACCAATTTAACAGCCATTTGCAATAACGCAAATCCTTACCTAAGTTTGCAACCTAATTGAGAGTATTAATGAAAGTTATTGAACACATAAACCAGGCTAAGGACACCTTAATTTCTTTTGAAGTATTGCCTCCGCTGAAAGGAAAAGGAATTGGCGCTTTGTATAATCACCTGGACCCGCTGATGGAATTCAAGCCCTCTTTTATTAATGTGACTTATCACCGCAGTGAACATGTTTTTAAGAAAAATGCTGATGGGAGTTTTCAAAAAGTAATCGTTCGTAAACGGCCCGGTACCGAAAGTATTTGCGCGGCTATCATGAATAAGTATAACGTAGATACAGTACCCCATCTTATCTGTGGTGGGTTTGGTATAAATGAAACGGAAGATGCCCTGATCAATTTGCATTATCTCGGTATTGACAATGTATTGGTATTACGGGGCGACGCTGCTAAAAACGAAACTTCCTTTGAACCAGAACCCGGCGGACATAAATACGCCAGTGATCTCCTGAAGCAGGTAGTAAATCTGAATGCGGGAGTATACCTGGAAGACGAACTGAAGAATCCTCACAAAACAAAATTCTGTATTGGCGTGGCCGGCTATCCTGAAAAACATTTTGAAGCCCCCAATATGGCTACTGATCTGCACTACTTAAAAAAGAAAGTAGATGCCGGTGCGGACTATATTATTACCCAAATGTTTTTCGATAATGCTAAATATTACACTTTCGTGAAGTCTTGCAGAGAAATTGGCATTACCGTTCCCATTATCCCAGGCCTAAAGCCTGTTTACAACCGCAAACAGGTAACCATGCTTCCAAAAACATTTCATATCGACCTGCCCGCTGATCTTACGAATGAAATGCTAAAATGCAAGACCGATGAGGAGGTAGAAAAATTAGGAACCGAGTGGTTATTAATACAATCAAAAGATTTAAAGAAAAACGGTGTGCAGGTATTACATTATTATACATTAGGTAAACCGCTGCTGATAGCTAATGTAGTGAAAGAAATTGTGTAAACCCTTCAAGGAAAAATTCAGGATAATATTGAATAAGTGAACTACCTGCATTCCACTTCTTGAATGCGCCTTCCGAACGGTGCTATAAATTTATTCCTTCTGCCTATTTCCTGTTTTCGCTATTACTTTGGCAAGCTTTTGAATACGGCTTCATTAATTACTACAGGATATTTTTTCTTTAAGTCAGCAATCCACTTTTCTTCGAGAAAGGTTTGATAGTCGTTAATAACAAATCCTCGGGCATCATTAAAACTACGGGGCTCGCGGTTGTTGTAAAGTTTAATTACATAACAAAAGGTAGCGCTGTTGTCGGTTTCGTTCTTAACTGTTGCGGTAATGAGCCTTGGCGAAAAAGCCGTACGTTCTGCAACAGGCAACTGTCCCAGTTCAAAGCGGCCTGAATCGCCCAGCAAGTTACCCTCACTTTTATCTATCAGTTGCCTCCAATCGGTATGCCCCGATGTAAGTTTACCTTTTGTGGCTTCAGCTACCGAATCATGGGTTGCCGTTAAAATAAGGGCATCGGCACTGGATTCCCACCAATAATTAGTCTTATGTTCGTCGTAATATTTTTTAAGTCCCATACTGTCGGCAGAAGCCTTATCCCATATTTTACGCTGCATGATCTCAAACAACAGGTTACCTTCTTTAAATTCTCTGAGCTGGTAGGCAAATTCTTTATTATAGGTTTCCAGGTGCTCCCGATAATATTCAAGCGCAGTTGTTTCTACAAACTGATCGAACACCTCCGTTTTTGTTTTTCCGTTTTTTAGATTTTCAACGGCGCGTTTTGCTTCCAGGTAGCTTACCCAATCTTGTACGGTTACTGTTTCCTTGGGAAATGCAAAGAGCGCTGTGGTAGCTTTTACATCAGTTAAAAGGGGGAGTGTTTTATTTTCTATGGCACTATCTGTAATTCTGGCAAACGATTTTTCGTTCACCGCAAATTTCTTATATCCTGTTTGCTGCAGAATTTTCTTTACTAATAATTTTTTTGACACCTCTGCCCGGTCGTTCTGGGCTATTTGTTGCCGATAGTGGTCCCAATTAGTTTTATTATTCTTATCAGTGGCTACAGGTTTTAATTGAATCCGCTTTATGATATGGTACCCATAAGAGGTAGCTACTGGCTTCGAATAATCGCCGTCGTTTCGTAAGGCAAAAGCGGCGGATTCAAAGGCCGGTTCATATCGTCCCGTTCCAAATTCCTGCATTTCTCCACCATTTTGATAACTTAAATTATCATGGCTGAATTGAAGGGCAAGTTGTTTAAAGTCGGCCCCGTTTTGCAATGCCCGGAACATTGAATCTGCCCTCTGGGCAGCCTGTTGTTTTTGTTCCAGGGATGCTTCCGGAGGAAAAGAAATGAGTATTTGTGCCACGCGTATCGTTCCTATTGCCTTTCGCTCACCTGTATTTTTAAAAATATGATACCCGATCTTACTGCGATAAGGTTTCGAAAATTTTCCAATCGCTGTGTTATAGGCAAGATTCTCGAGGTCATACGGTAAAATAAACGCGGTAATAAACCCAATATCCCCTTTATTGGAAGCTGTGGCCGGATCATCTGATAATTCAATGGCCACTTTTTCAAACGCTTCTCCTTTTTGTAACCGGCTGTATGACTGGTTAATTTTCGCCTGGGCCTTTTGCTGATCTTCTGCGGAAGCATTAAAAGGCAATTGCACATAGATATGCGATAAGTGAATATCCTTCTCACTTCGTTTCATCGCTTCTTCTACCAGCAGGTTCATACTGGCTTCATCATTCATATAGCCGGTTGAAACCTGGTTACGAAAACTTCTTAATTCAGATAATTGTTCAGGCAGGGTATCTAATTTCAAATCCAGCGCTGCCTGCACTTTTATTTTGAAGCGCGTGTACAGTTGAAGGTATTCCCGGTATGCCTGTGTATTTGGTTTGCTTTCCGAATTATTTTTATTGAACGCTTTTAGAAAATCTTCCCGGCTCACCGATTTGGAGCCATACGAAAAAAGCGGTTGACCATTCGCCGCAAAAACTGCTAAAAATAGTAAGGAAGTGATAATTGGTTTTTTCAGCCCTGCCATAGTTTTAATTGGATGATGATTTTTTAAGCTTCAGATCAATTACTTCGTTTAATTGCTCAAAGCTTAATTTTTTGGCAACAATACGTTTGTCTTTATCCAGCAAATATAATAGCGGTGTTTGATACACATCGTACAGTTGTTTATACGAAGGCCTTCCGGCCGCATTATCTTCTACCTCTTTGGAGGGTAACTGGTATACATGAACCCAATCTTTCAGGTTTCGGTCCTGAATGAATTTAATCCAGTTTTGTTTTCCCCCATCAGTCATCACTCCATATAACGCGACGCCCTGGGCTTTCCATTTAGCATGATAGATAGAATCGAGCCGCGGTACTACTTCTTTGCAATGGCTGCAGGTAGGATCCCAAAAGCAAACCACTACCATATCTGAATTAATATTGTAAAGTGGGGTAGGTTTATCGGTACTATCTACCATTTCAAGATTAGCGGCCGGCCGCCCAATCAGGTTTGCCATCAGGCTATATGCCCGCCTGGTCATAAACTCCTTATACTGTTCGGTAAAAAAATCTGTTTGTCCGGTATTAATATATTTTTCAAAGAGGTGTACAAATACAGCATCCTGTCCCATAAACTCTGGGTTCACATATTTCTGCACGAAATATACCATGAAGAACTTGTACATTTCTTTGCTTCCTCTGGAATAAAGAATCATTTTGTCAGCTTCTCGGATGATAGAATCCGGGTGGGGTGCCACCAGTTCCCGAAAGTACTTGTCTACCTTGGGTTCAAAAAAAGGCGTGCGCGCCAACCTTTCATCTCCAAATTCTACGCCGTCCCAAAAATGTGTTTTGTAATAATGATACGCGTAGTTGGAATCGTATTTGCCACCCGGATGTTTGGAGGCTGGAGGAACAAGCGGTTCTTTCATGGCCCTGAACATAGCCGATAAAATAGAACCCGGGAAAACGGTGTTGATGCTGTCGCGATAAACCTGGAGACGATCGCCTAATTGTTTGAGCCGGGTAGTTACCGATGCCGAGTCTTTGGCATTCTTCATAGCACTTAATTCCAGGTTAGCTTTGGTCGCTGCTTGCCCGGTTTTGTTAGCAAAACTTGTATAGTGCTGAAAAAGAGTATTGTCTTTTGAATTGGTAAATATAACACCTGCAGGAATTTTGGCAGTATCGGCAATTATTGAAAAATTTTGCTGCTTATCAATCAGCACCTCAAATAAAATTTCTTTTTTGGGAGAAACTATAAAATAAATCCCACCGGTCAGGGGTTGCTTACCTTTAAAAACACCGTTGCTGCCGGCATCAATGAGGGTAGAATCGGCCAGGGCTTTTTTGTTTCCATAATAATAACCCAGGTAAACATAAGAATTCTTGTACGGCTTTAAGGTAATGTTGATATTGTACCCTGGCTGAGCCAAAAGGCCATGACCTATAAAAAGTAAAGCGAAAGCAAGTATATATTTCCTCATGATGTTAAGCACGAATAAAACTCTAATTTATTGAACATACAACGCTTAAGCTGTTAATTCCTTGCGAAGATACCTCAATAAAAAAATCGGAAAACAAAGACTGCTCAATTACTAAAGTCAGTAAATCAAGAAAAAAATGTCCTTGTGAGTAAAAAGGTCTGACTTCCTTTATTTATGGCATTGTGTTTGCCGATTTGTAAAGTTAATTTGAACTTTTCCGCTACTTTCCGGAATTCCCTAATCTATCCCCATGTTAACAACAGATTACGCTTTCTTCTCTGGTTACCTTTTGGTTCTGATTCACGATGTAAAATTAAATTTAGGGCAATGATTATTTCTACCAAAACGAAAATGCAGCGTATTCTATTCCTATTGTTCTTTTTTCTTCCCGGTGGTTGGCAAGCAGTTGAAGCTCAGGTAAATCAATGCCCCAGTTGCTGGCAACCTATATACCGTCAGCGGATGGTTTGGAACCAAAGTATTTCAGCCAATATCAATGGTTATGTTGAATTTCTTCCAAATGGCTATGACCCCAACGGCACAAAAAAATATCCTCTTATAATTAATTTTCATGGCCGGGATAAGCAAGGGCCCGGTAATAGCCAGGAATCAGTATGTGCCGCCGCCTGTGAAGGATTGGCACTTAAACTGGAACAATACCGTTTTCCTGAAACCGTAGTAGTGAATGGCGTTTCCTATTCTTTTATTATTCTCACTCCTCAGTACCTCGGCGGTTCGGGAGGAGATTTTGCCCCCATGATCGATTATGCCATCAGTAGATATAAAGTAGATCCGGACAGGGTTTACCTTACAGGTCTTAGCCTGGGAGCCAGTTATATTATGGATTTCATGAGCTCTTCTGCGAATAATGCAAAAAAGGTAGCCGCGATCGTTCCGCTTGCAGGTTGCAATAGTTCAAATCCAGCCGGTGCCAGCAATACGGCTACCCAAAAAGTTCATTACTGGGGAATTCATTGTTTATATGATCAAACCTGCCCCTCCAATAATACAGTTAGCTGGGCCAATGGTATCAACAGCTATTCACCCGGCAATCCGCTGGCAACTGCCAACCTGACTCCAGTTTATAACCCCGGTTTCTATCACGATATTTTTTCTACGGTATATGATATTAACTGGAAGGATCTTCCGGACAATGTTTTTCACCAACACATCACCGAATGGATGGTTCAGTATTCGCGAACTTCCGGCTCAGCCCTGCCGGCAATATTGGGTAACTACCAGGTGAAACTTAAAGACAAACAGGTTTTGGTAGATTGGACCACTAACCTCGAATCAATGACCGACTATTTTACGATTGAAAGGGCTGGGCCCGATATGCAGTTCAGGCAAATCGGTAAAGTGTCTGCCGCCGGTAATTCTTCGAATCCCACTTCTTATACCTTTGCTGATCCCCTTCCTTTGAAAGGTACCAGTTTTTACAGGGTGGTATTAATTAATAAAGATGGGTTGCCTGATATTTTCGAAATCAAAAAAATTACTAATCGCGAGTTTGGGGTAAATTTTTCGTTAAGTCCTGTTCCAGCTGGCAAAGTCCTTCAATTATCTTTTGAAACAGATGAATCGCAAAAGATGAATTTTTCTATCCGGGATATCAATGGACGCATGCTTCGCGCCTGGTCGGCCAATTTTACTTCAGGTTCGGCCAACCTGGCCATCAACATAGAAGCGTTGTCACCAGGCATTTATTATTTAAATGTGCAGGGCAACCGTTTCACCGAAGCAAAAAAGTTTATCAAACAATAAGTCATTATCCATCTTATCTAAAGCCAAAAACCATCTTGTACATACGGGATGGTTTTTTTGTTGCCGCCTTCGCGAAGCTTCGGCCGCTTGCGCCAAAGCTACATCGATAGAACATCAAGCAGGGCCGTGCATATAAAAAATAATCAGGTAAGTACTTAATCTGCTAATTTTATAGCTATTCAAAAACTAACTGATCATGAAAAGGATATTCCTGTTCCTGGCGCTATTTATGAGCGCTATCGCCCAAGCACAAACTATTAATATCAATCAGCATTTCAAGAATTGGAAACCACGCAATATTGGACCCAGTGGCATGAGCGGTCGCATTGTAGCGATAGATGCAATACATAGCAATCCCAACATTATTTACCTGGGTGCTGCTTCCGGGGGAGTTTGGAAAACCTCGAATGGGGGAAGTCAATGGGACCCAATTTTTGATGAACAGCCTCTTTTGAACATTGGGTCTATTGCCATTCAACAAAGTAATCCGGCGGTTGTATGGGTAGGAACCGGTGAAGGGAACCCCCGCAATTCATTGAATATAGGAGAAGGAATATATAAAACACTGGATGCCGGCAAAACGTGGAAAAGAATGGGACTGGAAAAAACGCGCAATATCCACCGGGTTATTATTGATCCCACTAACCCAAACATAGTTTATGCCGCCTCTATTGGAAATCCTTATAGCGAACATCCCGAGCGGGGTGTATATAAAAGTACTGATGGTGGAGAAACCTGGGCAAAAGTTTTATATGTAAACGATACTACCGGTTGCGCAGAGCTGGTAATGGATCCTTCTAACCCTAATAAATTAATAGCGTCTATGTGGCAACATCGGCGCCAACCCTGGACTTTTAAGAGTGGTGGTCCAGGTAGTGGATTATACATTACGGTGGATGGTGGTAAGAACTGGAAGAAGTTGGATAAAGAAGATGGAATTCCAGAAGGGCAATTAGGAAGGATAGGAATTGCTTTTGCCCGCAGTATGCCCCTGAGAGTTTATGCGAAAATTGAATCAGCTAAGAATGGATTTTATAAAAGTGATGATGGCGGATTCAAGTGGACATTGGTAAACAGCGATCCCGCACAGGTTACTGATCGACCATTTTACTACCAGGAAATTTATGTAGATCCCAAAAATGAAAATCGGATTTACGATATACATTCCACCGTTACGTTTAGTGAAGATGGGGGTCGCTCCTTTCAATCCCTGATTCCCTATAGTGGCATACATCCTGATCATCATGCCTGGTGGATCAATCCAAATGATCCCAATTTCATTATTGAAGGTAATGATGGAGGTATTGGTATTTCCCGCGACCGGGGAGCCAATTGGGTATTTGACGAAAAAATACCTGTCGGACAGTTTTATCATATTAATGTAGATAATGAAATGCCTTATAATGTAATGGGGGGTATGCAGGATAACGGAAGCTGGCGCGGTCCGGCTTATACATTTACCAATGGCGGTATACGAAATTATTATTGGGAAAATGTAGGTGGGGGTGATGGTTTTGATGTAATGCCCGATCCGGATGATGCCAATTGGATATATTCTATGAGCCAGGGTGGGAATGTAGGAAAACAGAATATAAAAACTGGGGAACGTTGGTTTATAAAACCGCCTTCCATCGATTTGAATATTAAGTTGCGATTTAACTGGAACTCGGCTATTGCCCAGGATCCATTTGATAACAATACAGTTTATTATGGTAGCCAGTTTCTTAACAAAAGCAGTAATAAAGGAGCTGCCTGGGAAATCATATCTCCCGATCTTACCACTAACAATCCTGAGCAACAAAAGCAGGATGAAACCGGTGGCCTCACCCTTGATATAACGGGCGCAGAAACATTTAATACCATTATTACCATTGCCCCTTCGCCCAAACAAAAAGGAGTGCTCTGGGTTGGAACTGATGATGGAAATATACAATTAACGATCGATGGAGGTAAAACGTGGACTAATTTCCGGGGTAAAATTCCGGGTATGCCAACAGGAGCATGGGTACCACAAATACAGGCATCCAGACATAATGCCGGAGAAGCTTTTGTTGTGACGAATGATTATCGCCGGGGTGATTTTAAACCTTATATTTTCCGCACCACTGATTTTGGAAAGACATGGACCAGGTTATTAGATGAAAATAAAGTGAAAGGATACGCCTTATGTATTCTTCAAGATCCAACGGAAGCCAATTTGATTTTCACAGGTACGGAGCATGGCCTATGGGTTAGTTTAGATAATGGAGTTACTTTTCAGCAATGGAAAAACGGGTATCCTTCCGTTTCTACTTACGACCTCGCTATCCAGGAAAGAGAAGCCGATCTTGCCATCGCTACTTTTGGAAGATCGCTTTGGATTCTTGATGACATTCGTCCATTGCGAAAACTAGCTTCAGTGAAAGGAACGCTGGCAAAAAACTTAACGGTGTTTCCGGCACCCGATGCATATCAAATCGCTTATCGGCCCGCTACCGGATATGAATGGAGCCTTGCTGGTTTGTGGGATGCCGAAAATAAAAGAAGAGGTGCTGCCATTACTTATTTAATCAATAAACTTCCCGAACCCCCCCGAAGAGATTCAACGGCCACGCCTATCCAGAATAATGAAACCACTCCTCCGGAAGTAAGGCCGGGTGGCGGACAAGGAGCGGGGCGTGGAGGCCAGGGAGGTGGACGCGGTGGATTTGCCGTACGCGGCGGAGCGGGGGGTAGTAGCCGCGACAGCGTATGGGTAAGAATTTATAACGATAAAAATGAATTGATCCGGACAACCCGGTGGAAAGCAGACACAGGCTTTAATCGCTCCTATTGGGGCATGGAAGAAAAAGGATTTCGCCAGCCAGGTTCTCCCAAGCCAAAGCCAGAGGCACCGGAACCAGGTGGATTGCAGGTTTTATCCGGAACGTATAAAGTGGTTATCACCCTGGGAAGAGAAGCCGATTCTACCTTAATTACAATAAAGGATGATCCGAGAATCGGTAATCGGGATGAAGCCAAAAAAGCGCAGCGAAAATTATACCAGCGATTGCGCACCAGTACAGATAAACTTACCGAAGCTATGGACCGGCTAACTGATGCCTCTGAAGTATTAACTAAAATTAGTGCCCAACTTCAAAATTTAGAAGGTAAAGAAATTGATTCGCTCCGTAAAACAACGAAAGCATTGCAGGATTCAATTAAAGTAATCCGGGAATTTATTAGTGGAAAAACTTCCGACCGGCAGGGTATTACCCGGTCATCCGATCAAACCGTAATGACGCGAATGCAAGAGGCCAACCAATATATAGGTTCCAAATTAATTGGGCCTGGTCCCCAGGAAGAAGCATTGGTTGGTAATGCGGAGAAACTAATTGCTGAAGCATTACAAAAAACTAACAATTTCTTTGAAGGAAAATGGAAAGATTATCACAAGCAGGTGGAAGAAACAAAAATCAATTTATTTAAAGATTACAAACCAATTCAGTAATAGAACCAGATTTAAAAAAACTCCGGTGCGGAACCCGGGGTTTTTTTTATTGTCGTGTAGCTAACCCTTATTCAGAATTTGTTTGCTAACACGTGGTAGTTTGGGTGTATGAATATACTTTTGTCGAATGAAACTATCTTATTTATCAGAAACGCTGATTGGCTCCGAGATTGTAAAATTGGGAGGTGAAATACGCGAGAAAATCCGCCAGGGAGAAACGATTTATAATTTTACCGTAGGTGATTTTGATCCTTCTGTATTTCCTATTCCAAAAGAACTGGAAGAAGAGATTGTTATGGCGTACCGCCAGCATTTCACTAACTATCCGGCTGCGGAGGGCAACCTGGACTTGCGCGAAGCGATTAGTAATTTTTTGAAAGAGCGCGAACAATTGCAATATTCACTTTCAGAGATTTTAGTATCCTGTGGAGGGAGGCCTTTGATATATGCTGTCTTTCGTGCCATTTGCGATGCAGGAGATAAAGTTATTTATGCCGTACCCTCCTGGAATAACAATCATTATGCTCATTTTGTAGGGGGAGAACATGTGGTTATTGAAGCGGGACCCGAAACAAATTTCATGCCTTCGGTAATTGATATTCGAAAGCATATACACGGCACTACGCTTCTTTCGCTTTGCTCTCCTCAAAATCCAACGGGAACTACTTTTACTAGGCAGGATTTGGAAGCTATTTGCGATATGGTACTCGAAGAAAATCTTCGTCGGGGGGAAGGAGAAAAAAAATTATATATAATGTATGATCAGATGTATAGATATTTAACCTTTGGACCCATCGTACATTATAACCCGGTAAGCTTGAGGCCGGCAATGAAAGACTATACTATTTTTATTGACGCGATCAGCAAAGTTTTTGCCGCTACCGGAGTACGGGTAGGTTGGGCCTTGGGACCCGCAGAAATTGTAAATAAAATGAAGGCATTATTGGGTCATGTAGGCGCATGGGCACCCATGGCCGAGCAAAAAGCCGTAGCCCGTTATTTATACCAGAAGGAAAATATAGATCGATACCTTAAAGAATTCAAACAAAAGATTGAAGAAAGACTGCAGGGAATTTATGTTGGTTTAATGGAATTGAAAAAAGAAGGATTCCCTATAGATTCTCTCAATCCGCAGGCCGCTATTTATCTAACTTTAAAAGTGGACCTCATTGGAAAAATAACAGCAACAGGAAAGAAGATTGAAAATCAAAGTGAGGTAACAGCTTATCTGCTAAATGAGGCAAAGCTGGCAATTGTTCCATTTTATGCATTCGGCACCAACCGCAGTTCTCCCTGGTACAGGCTTAGCGTAGGTACTTGTAAAAAGGAAGAAATTCCACAAATGCTTCATCAATTAAAAAAGGCCTTACAAAAACTGGTATAAATAAAAAGGAGGATCTGTTGATCCTCCTTTTTATTTATCTGATAATTCTTTTAATTCTTATTAATAATGAATACAAATGGTTTTATCTCCTTTTCATTCATTACTTTTTGAATTGATTTTATCGAAGATAATTTTTTATAGCGGTTCATATCAAACACTTCATGCGCCAGGCAAAGATTGCCGGGTGTTTCAAAACCCACCAGAAGCTTATGAATTCTTTCCAATTCCATTTCCATGGAAGCGGGGCTCAGTAATTCATCTTTAACCAATACTAGTAAATCCCGGTTAGATGATCTCATTGTCTATCAGATTTTAATAGCCTACAAAACCTTTGTTTAAACCGCAACCACATTTCTTAGAAGTACCTCCCATGCGGCTACTACCTGCACAGGATGCAAATACTATGCTAAGAATTAAAAACAGTATTATAGGGCTAAAGTTCATTCTTTTCATGGAATTGGTTTTTACTAATTAAAAACTACTTTACAGTAAAATTATTATCCTCTCTTGCCTATAACAACCCAAAATAACAATCTTTTGGAGAAACCTGTTGTAGTATTTGCTCTACTAGATTGGGGGCTGGGACACACAACCCGTACTCTCCCGATTATCAGGCATCTAATTGAATTGAATTATGCCCCAATAGTGGCTTGCAATTTAGATCAAAAAGCACTAATAAGGGAGGAATTGCCGGCCGTTGAGTTTATTCACTTAGATGGATACAATTTAAAGTACTCAAGATTAGGAGACTATACCCGCTTTATGATTATTTTTCAGATTCCAAAGATATTGATAAAAATCAAGCAGGAGAATCGGCGGCTCGGGCAACTTATTAAGGAAAGAAAGATAGACCTGGTTATTTCAGATAACCGATTTGGGTTTTATTCTTCCAAGATCCCCTCTGTTTTTATAACCCATCAATTGGATATTAGGACCGGAATGGGATCGATTGCTGATCGGTTAATTCGATTTTTCAACTATCGTTATATAAATCGGTTTTCTACTTGCTGGGTACCCGACTTTAATACCGACACTAATTTAGGGGGGAAACTTTCGCATCCCATGCATTTTCCAGAAATACCGGTTAACTATCTTGGCTGTCTCTCGAGGTTTGAATCCTGTATACAACAAACAGCTAAAAAAGAATTTATCCTGATTGTACTTTCAGGACCAGAACCCCAAAGAACTTTACTTGAACGAAAGATAATAGCTGATGCCGTTCATGTTACACAAGGCATTGTAATCGTTAGAGGATTACCGGGGAGCTCTTATCAACTCAGTACTCCTTCTCATGTTACTGCCTTTAACCATTTGCCTGCTGCCATTTTAAATGATTATCTCTGTACTGCTTCATTTGTCATTGGTCGCTCAGGATATACTTCAATAATGGATTATATGAAGACCGGGGTGCGATCTATTCTTATTCCCACCCTTGGACAGGCCGAACAGGAATATCTTGCCAAATACCTGCAGCAACAGCAATTAGCATTGACAATTGAACAAAACGAATTTTCGTTGAAAGACGCCTTACAGCAAGCAAAATCTTTTAATTATAATAAAATAAACTGGAATATGGACGGCTATAAACTCGTAATCAACGAGTTTATTAATTCAATTACCCAATGATTGATATGCGATAGTTATTTTTGCAACAAACTTTTTATTTGAAGAACTGGAAAGCACATGCGGCCGTACTTTCGGCCAATCTTATTTTTGGCATCAACTTCAGCGCGGTACAGTTCATTACAAAAAAATTCATTGCTCCCTTCGGGCTTAACGTTATCCGCGTGGGCGTGAGTACCCTATTGCTTTGGGCGTTGATTTTTATTCCCGATACGAGGGCAGGTATTCAAAAGAAAGACCTGGGTCGCTTTTTTCTATGCGCCATTACGGGAGTTGTCATCAATCAAATGCTTTTTATAAAAGGGTTATCTATGACCCTCAGCATTCATGCATCTTTATTAATACTTGTTACACCTATTTTTATCACCATCGTTGCATCCTGGATAGGAACTGAAAAATTTACTTTTTTAAAAATTGCCGGGCTCATAACTGGCGTTTCAGGCGCGGTAATACTGGTGTTAAATAAAGAGCAGGCTGCTGCTGGCGGTTCTATATTGTGGGGCGACCTTTTTATTATCATCAATGCAATTTCCTATGCCTTTTATTTTGTGTTGGTAAAGCCCCTTATGAAAGAATATAATCCGGTGCACGTAATTCGATGGGTGTTTACCCTATCCCTTTTATTTGTAATACCAATCGGATTCCATGAATTTTCGGAAATTAACTGGTCCCTTTTTTCCTGGAAAGAAATGCTGGCTACCGGTTTTATAGTAATAGGGGCTACTTTTCTTGCTTACCTTTTTAATTTATATGGCATTCATAAACTAGGGGCAGGAGTAACCGGAAGTTATATATACACGCAACCTTTTTTTGCGTCCCTTATTGCTGTTCTTATCCTCCACGAAACCTTTACTTATGAAAAAATAATTGCGGCCGCGTTGATTGTAAGTGGTGTTTACCTGGTCAGCCGGAAAAGCAAAGAAATATAAAACTTGGTAATGTAAAAAGGGAACACCCGGGTTTTACAACTTACGTTCTTCATTTTTAATTCTTCGTTTTCAGCCTACTGTTTAATGATTTTCTGGACATCCGTAAAATCTTCCCCTGCCACTCGTATAAAGTATATTCCTTTCGCGAGTTCAATTGTTTGAATGGCAACTCCCGTGTTTCCTTCCCCAATAAAAGACGTTTTATTTTTCAGTACTTTTCCATTTATATCTGTAATAGATACAGAAACTCGTTGAGCCCTGTTGATATTTATAAACGCTGTTACTTCTTCCGAAACGGGATTGGGTAATACGAGAACAGTTGCCTTATTATTACGGGCATTCATTATTTTACGTGTTTCAAAATAATGCTTATTATTATCTGCATCAATTTGTACCAGGCGGTAATAGTTTAATCCCTCGAGGGGTTTTTCGTCAACGTAATTATAATAGTTGGTCAGGTTAGAATTGCCATTGGCATTAACGGTAATTAATTTTGTAAACTGTTGATCAGATCCTGCTCTTTCCACAGAAAAGACAGCAGCATCAATTTCCTGTGAGGTGCTCCAGAGGAGAAGTACTTTTCCTTTATTGAGCCGGGCTGTAAAATTTTGCAGCAGCACAGGTACCGCGGCATTTCGGGTGAATTGGATGTTCCATTCAAACAGGTTAGTTCCATTAAAACGGAAAGAGGTATCATAAAGCTTATTCCAGGAATTATGTTCAAATCCTTCGCACGCGAACGTTCCAGAAAAACCACTTAAAGTTATTAACTCGGCCGGGGGGTTCGGGCTATTTGAATTTATATTACTTACCCATGTTTGAGAGGAGGAATGTGGACAGGTGCCATCGGTAGTACAAGAAATGAACCGCGTTGCCAGGCGTCCACTGGCGATATTAGCTCCCGCACTCGAGCTGTTCGGAAAAACTCCAACCTGCGAACACGTAGAAGCAATGCTAATAGCCGCCACCCGTTGTGCACGCGCAATACTGCTTCCTCCGTATTCTACTACAATATTAGATCCTGAACTCATACCCGTTAAATATATCCGGGCCGGGTTGACCCGGTAGGTAGCCAGTACATAATCAATCACTGAATCAACTGAAGCCGGAGAGGGAAAATCGGTTGGATAGTTATACGTATTATATTGAAGGGAGATTACAATATAATGTTGCCATTTCCCATCGGAGAAAACGGAATCCCTAAACTTATTTTCCGCAATTTTCCCCGGCAAAGAAGTAGGCTGGTCATAAATTAACCGGCAGGGATCAATTCCGAATGGAGGTAAAACGGACGCTGTGCCGTATCCCGGAAAGTAAATAATTACGGGGTATGTCGTGGTGAAATCAGCCGGGTTATATTCTTTGGGTGTGTATTGTAATAATGATTCATACCGGGGAGATCCCGGTGAACCTCCAATGGAAACTAAAACCTTTTTCTGTCCTATGTTCGCATACCCGGTGCAGGAAGAATCCCCCTGCGCCTTACTATTCATTACAAATAAGAAAATGAATAGGATAATGATCGCACTTCCCTTGATTGTTACCCACGTAGTCACCGGTAATTTTCTTTTCATGATAATTTTTTTATGCGGCTCAACAGGCCAAAAACCAGGTAGTTTTTCCAAGGGGAGGTAAGACATTGTAAACATCTAAAGCTAATAAAAAATCTTATGCCATTTACAGATTTTACTTGAAAATTCTTCAACTATTGACTTACTCAATCAGAGTGCCTTGGGATAGTCAAAAAAGAGAAAATTTTTATCTTCTTTGATAAAATTATTCCAACTATCCCCTTCTATTGTTATTGCAAAAACTGCACAGGTAGGCATATTATCAATCTTTACGGTTGATAACGTATTGGCAAAGGAAGTAATACCCGGATTGTGAGAGAAAAGGATTATTGTATTAACAGGATCCGGGGTTTTGCTTACTACAGTATTAAAGTCCGCTACCGATGCCTCATACAGTTCAGGAATAAGCAGTATATTTTCTTTTGGATACTCAAATTCGTCTGCAAATAAGTCTGCTGTTCTTTTGGCTCTTTTAGCAGGGCTCGACACAAAAAGGTCAATTGCTATATTCCTCTTCTTTAATCGTTTGGCTATATTGGGGCCGTCTTTTTTTCCTCGTTCATTCAACGGCCGGTCAAAATCGCTCAGTCCTGGTTCAGCCCAACTGCTTTTTGCATGTCTTACTACTATCAGTGTTTTCATAACATTCTAAATGATTTGGAGCTTACGATAAAAAGAAGGTTGAACAAAATGCCGCCCGTGGGTAAGTAATACCCTATTTTAATATCCTCTTACATTTTTTCCTTCCATATAATTAAGGAATGCTTTATTTACCACCCGGTTTCCTCCGGCGGTTGGATAGTTGCCGGTAAAATACCAATCGCCGGTATTGGTAGGACAAGCTTTATGGAGTGATTCGATTGTTTGAAAAATTACCTGTACCGGAATGGCAAATCCCTTTGGTGTAATCAGCTCGGCAATTTTATTGGACAGTTCCGTTGTGCTGAACGGATTATAGATCTGTTGTACAACATTTTCACTATGCAGGTTTCCGGTTCTGTTAAGTTCTTTACATTTATTATAGAGCTCCTGTAAACAGTGTTCTTTATTTCTTTCTTTCCAAAGTTCAATGGCGGCTCGAAATGCTATAAAATCACCCAATTTACTCATATCGATTCCATAACAATCGGGGTACCGGATCTGCGGCGCGGAGGAAACCACTATTATCTTTTTTGGTTGAAGCCTTCCCAGCATGCGCACAATACTTTCTTTAAGTGTGGTACCTCTTACAATAGAATCATCAATAACAATAAGCGTATCCTGGTTCTTTGCCACTGTACCATAGGTAACATCGTACACGTGCTGCACCATTTCATTTCGGCTCGTATCTTCGGTAATAAAGGTGCGGAGTTTCACATCCTTTATAGCTACTTTTTCTACCCTTACCCGGCGGGTGATCATTTCGGTAAGCTTTTCTTCATCAAAATCATTTCCCCATGATAATATGCGCTGTATCTTAATCTTATTCAAATAATCTTCCAGCCCTTTCTGTAATCCGTAAAAAGCTACTTCAGCGGTATTAGGTATAAAAGAAAAGATAGTGTGTTTGAGATCATTATTAATCGCCTGCAGCACCTGCTCAGATAAATTATACCCCAAGGCATGCCGTTCACTGTAAATCTTTTCGTCACTCCCCCTGGAAAAATAAATACGTTCAAAACTGCAGGCCTTTCTTTCTTTAGGAGGTAATATCTGTTCAATTGTAATACTTCCATCTGCTTTTACAATTATTCCTTTGCCGGGCATCAATTCCATTACTTCGTTTTCTCCCACATTAAATACAGTGCGAATGGCCGATCGTTCAGAAGCGGCCACTACCACATCATCATTAATGTAATAATATGCGGGTCTTATTCCATGAGCATCGCGAAAAACAAAACTATCTCCATTACCAATAAGTCCTCCAACCGTAAAACCTCCATCGAAAAGCGAGGTGGCTTTCCGTAATAGTTTTAGTACATCGAGATTCCCGGGCGATTCTTCATCCCCTTTTTCTAGGAAGTGATGGATCACCTCCATCATAGCCGCCAGATCGCTTTGCTTTTGAAATTCGCCCGGATCGATATTGACCAAAGCAAAAAGTTCATCCGCATTTACGAGGTTGAAATTTCCTGCCAGGGCAAGGTTTCGGGCCGGGGCCGTATTTCTTTTAATGAAAGGATGACAGAAGTCCGAATTGTTTTTTCCCTGGGTGCCATACCGCAGGTGCCCCAATAACAATTCGCCCAAAAAAGAAATATGCCCCTTCATTAAACCGGGGTGCTTTGTTATATCCGTTTGGAATTTCTCCAGTTCTTTTACTTCATTATTAATTTTGGCGAATATATCTACAATGGGCTGCGGGGCACTGCTTCGAATCCGCTGTAGAAAAGGATAACCGGGTTCAACATTTAGTTTTACGGCAGCAACTCCCGCTCCGTCCTGACCTCTGTTATGTTGTTTCTCCATCAGTAGGTACAGCTTGTTAATACCCCACATAACCGTACCATATTGTTGCTGATAATAGGAGAATGGCTTCCGTAACCGTATGAATGCCAGCCCGCATTCATGTTTTATAGCATCGCTCATGTAATAATTTACAATTATACAGGAAAGCGCGAAGGTAAGCTGATTTGGGAAATAATGAAGGGCTGTATTATTAAGATCAATCAGACAGATAATAAAAAAAGCCCCGCAGTCTTCATAGGAATGGGGGCCGTTTTTCAAGAGGATAAAAGATCAGCATTTCTTGCCAGTGCTTTTTTTCAAGGATTGGGTTTTACGGTGCATCACAGGATATATGTATTGTTAAACCATAGACAATATTTTACAATAAACTGGTTATTGCAAGAACGCCCATACTATTTCATTATGGTTTACATACAAAATCAACCCTATACTAAAGGTTAACGTATAGCTTACCTAATTCAGCGCTACTCTAAAAATTAATAAAAGTATTTATTAAATATACGTGGCCGTATTATTAATAAAATTTACCAGGGATGCGGAATTTTTCAGTTTTAGTTTCTTTAATATATTATGGCGATGTACCTCTACCGTTTTAAGGGAGATATTCAGCTGGCTGGCAATTTCTTTTGAAGAGAGTCCTTCCTTAATAAGATTTATGATCTGGATCTCGCGTTCAGTTAATGCGTTTACATTCGGTAAGTCTTTGTTTTCTTCCAAAACCAGTTCTGATATATTATTCTTGATCTCATCGCAGATATATTTGTTTCCGTTGTTAACTTCCAAAATCGCTTTAATCATTTCTTCCTTGGAAGAATTTTTAGTTACATATCCTTTGGCCCCAATCTGCAGCATCTTTTTTGCATAGGCGGGCTGGGAATGCATGGATACGCCAATTATTTTCGAAGCGGGAGAAACTTTACGGATCTTTTCCGTTGCTTCAAACCCCGAGATAGGGGTCATATTGATATCCATCAGAACTATCTGCGGCCGCATGGTACGGGCCACTTCCACCGCTTGTTCCGAATCTCCGCACTCTGCTATTACTTCAAATCGGGGATCATTATTTAAAATAAAACTCCAGGTTTCCCGAATCAGTTTGTGATCGTCTGCAATCAAAATAGTTACTTTTTGCATAGTTAATTTTTTAGAGGTTTGAAATAGGTATATAAATATTTAATGTACAACCCTTACCCGGAGCTGTATCAATTTTTACTTTGCCGTTAAACAATTCTGCCCGACTGGTTATATTCGATAGGCCTACTCCTTTCTTATGTTTTACCTGATCGAGGTCAAATCCCTGCCCATCATCAGAAATTGACATATTTATTATATCGTCTTGAGAGAGTAGTTCGATAACAAGGTTTTTGGCATTCGAGTGCTTCATCACATTGTTTACCTGTTCCTGTGTAATCCGGAACAACATTAGTTTTTGCTGTTCACTCATCAGCTTATCGATATCGCTGTAATGAAAGAATTCCACATTTAGTTTTCGGGTGAGTTTGATGCTTTCCACCAGGTCCTGCAACGATTCAACCAATCCAAGATCTCCGATACTGGAAGGTACCAGCGAACGAGAGATGGTTCTTATTTCATTAATCGCATTGGAAATACTATTCGTGCTCATATCTATCAGGCTGTCTCGTTCCTTCTCATCTGTTCGTGCCACCTCTAGGTAAAGTTTCGCCGTCGACAGAATTTGGTTGATATTATCATGCAATTCTTTCCCAATCAGGGATCGCTCTTTTTCCTGGGCATCTACTACAGCCTGCGCAATTAGTTTTTGCTTATTCAATTCCTGATTAAATAGTTTTTTTTCCATTTCCCGTTTTTCTGTTACATCCTGCATGGACCCCACCATTCGGCTTACCTTTCCCTGTTGGTTGTAAATAAGAAAACCCCGGTCGGCTACCAGCACATATTTGCCATCTGCTTTTCGAAAATGATATTCATCCTGCCATACCTGCTGGCTGTTGCTTTCTACAAACCGTTGAATGCTTTCCACTACACGTTCCTTGTCATGCGGGTGAATGCTGGCTTCCCACATACCCAATTCATTATCAAAATAACCTGCTTTATATCCAAATAATCCGTGAAACCCTTCTCCCCAATACATATTATTAGTGGTTACATCCCAATCCCATATAGCATCATTTGTAGCCATGGTGGCCAGCAAATATCTTTCGTTACTTATTTTAATTTTTTCTTCCGATTGTTTGTTTTCTATAATAACCCGTAAAATATTTACGGTTCTTTCAATAACGAGCAGTTCTTCTGGCGAGGGTGATTTAACCTGGGTATGATGAATAGCAAAACTGGCCAGTGCTTTATTTTGAGAACTTAAAATAGGAAATGACCAACAGGCCCGAAATTGATATTGCAACGCAATATCTTTATAGAGTTCCCACCGTTCGTCCGTAGCTACCTCTTCAACAATTACATTTTGTTTGAGATACATCGAGGTTCCGCAAGAGCCTGTGTTAGGACCAATTTTCAAACCTTCTATAGCTTTACTATAACCAGTGGGAATTGAGGGCGCCGATAATGTTTCAATTGTTTTACCATCTTCCTGCAGGCAAATGACCGAACAGAGAATACCGGGAAACATCTTTTCTATTCCTTCCAGTAAAAAATCAGTAGTACTTTTAAGCGATGCCTGGGGGCGGGCATTTAATTCAAGCACTTCTTTTTCCAGCGCCAATAAAGACTCTTGTCTTTTTCTTTTTGTAATGTCGCGGAAATAAATAAATAGTCCCTGCAACGATGGAAAAGCGGTTGTTTCAAACCACATGTTTTGCCTTGCAATGTAATAGTCCTGCACTACCGTCTTATTTTCGCTAAGTGCTCCTTCAAACTGATGATATACCGCTTCTTCTAGGTCGGGAAATACTTGTATAAGTTTCTTTCCCATTGCTTCAATTGAACGTATGCCTGTATTATTTTCAAATACCTTGTTCCATAAAAACACTTTCATCTCATTATCTACCGCAATAAAACCATCGGTTATGCTATCCAGGATATTATTAATCCGGTCCGAATACTCCCGCAATTGCCGCTCATTCCGCTGCAATTCCATTTCGGCCATCTTCTTTTGGGTAATATCAACAAAAGATGCTACTACTGCATCAGGAGTAACGCGCTGGTCCGAATAATAAAGCGGTTCAGTATTGATAGATATCCAGGTTAATGAACCATCAGGCTTATCAATCCCCATTATAATATTTTGTAACGATTGCCCTGTTTGCAGCGTAATCAAAGAAGGATGCTGTTCTGAAGGAAAGGGAGAACCATCCTCATGAATGGCCGACCAGGTGGAATCTATAGAGGAATTACCTTTTAATTGTTCGGCAGAAAGACTTAAAATTGTTTCGGCGCTACGATTAGTGGTGATAATTCGTCCGGTACTATCCAACAACAGAATTCCCTCTCCCAGCGCATGTACTACGGAACGATGCCGCTCTTCGCTTATGCGAAGTGCCTCTTCCGATTTACGGCGATCGGTTATATCCCGGTGAACGCCAACAAAACCAATTCGCACTCCTTTATTGTTGGTAATAAATGAGAGAGCACTGTGCAAATAAATTCGTCTTCCATCTTTCCGGTCGAAATACACTTCTCCGGACCAGTAATCGTAGCTGTATAAATGCAGCAATGCTTGTTCGCGCGTTTCGTTTATATAAAAATAATTAACCCCGCTCCGGATAGGGTGGCCGATAATGTCTTCCGCCTTTACCCCATGAATTAATTCCGCTCCCTTGTTCCAGGTTATTACCTTAAAATCCAAATCAGTGGATATAATTGCTTCGGTAACTTCCTGCATTACCATAGCCTGGTAACTAATCTTTTCTTCCGAAAGTTTGCGATCGTGAATGTCAATCAAAGAACCTATATAACCCAGAAATGTTCCATTGGCAAGGAATCGGGGAATAGCCTGATCAATTACCCACCGGTATTCTCCGGTAGTGGATTTCAACCTGTACTCAAGCAACACAGGCAATCGTTGTTTAAATTGTTCACTGTATTCCTGAACCGCTACTTTAACATCCTCGGGATGCACTAACAAGGACCAATTGCTTTTCTTAATATCTTCCAGGGTAACCCCTGTAAATTTTACCCAGCTCTTATTAACATAAGTAACTTTATCTTCTTCATCCGAAACCCATATCATGACCGGGGCAGTATCGGCCATATACCGGAATCGGGCTTCGCTTTCCAATATTGCTTCTTCTGCTTTTTTTCTTTCAATGGCACTAGCCAGGGAAGAGGCAAATGTTTTTAAAACCCCCATATCCATTTCACTCCACACTCTTTTTTTATGGCAATCGTCAAATCCCACAAAACCCCAGTATTCCTGGTTAACAATGATGGGTACCACCAGCAAAGATTTAATTTCTATCTCCACGAGCAATCGTCGAATTTCCGTATTCTCCAATTCATCCGTTAACCCGGAGAATACCTCACTTTCCCTTAACCCCTCAAACTGATCCTGGAATACGCGGAAAGGAATACTTTGAAGGGCAGGATTGTTAATCTGCGATTCACATCCGCTTGAGCAACATTCGAATTTTTGACTGGTTACTACTTCACCGGATTCATTTCTGCTGTTTTCAAAAATATACGCCCTGTCGGAGGAGGTTGCCGTGAGCAGGTTTTGCAAAATATTCGGCAAGATGCTATTGTAGTTTTCTTCTTTTAATAAGGTATTCGCGGAATCGGCAATTACTGACAGTAATTTGTCTTTATATATAAGTTCTTCCTGCGCTTTTCTTTGTTGGGTAATATCGCGCTGGGTTCCCCAAATACGGATTAGCTTTTCGTTTTCAATAATACCGATAAGGTTATTAAGTATATATTTAGTATTTCCTTCATTATCATATTCTACAGATTCGGCATTGGTTAATTTGAATCCGGATTCAATAAACGCGACGAAATATTCAAGATTGTCGGGATCATCAACCGGCATTAATTGGGAAAGATGAAACCCTTCCATTTGGCCCGGCGTATTATATCCATACATCTGCGCATAGGCCAGGTTGCATTCGGCGAGATAACCGTGCTCCGCGCAATACCCCAATAATTCTTCAAAGTTTCCATTTACCGATACCCCTCCCGGAATCTCAATCCTCCAGATTGCCTCGGATGAGTGTTCCAAGAATGCGGCATACCGCTGTTCAGTAGCTTCCAGCCTTTCCACCGTATTCCGGAGACTGGTAATATTCTGCGACAGGCCTATTCCATACTTAGGCGTTCCGTCTTCATTATAGATAAACGTAGCAGAAGTACTGAGCCATTCATACAAACCATCTTTACGCAGCGCCCGGTATATAATATTATGCAATGGCTTTCGACTTTGCATCAGAGTAAGTAGTGCCTGCTGACAAATGAGAAAATCTTCAGTATGTACGAATTCACCAAAATGTTTACCAATTACTTCTTCCGGGTCATATCCTTGGGAACGTTTGAACTCAGGCGATACAAACAGGATGATTCCTTTTTCATCTAACTTAAAGATTATCTCCGATGCATTATGGACAATTTCATGTAACTCACGATGCGCATCTCTTAACTCAATATTTTTTTCCTCTACAGCCACGGCAGCCTGCTTTTTTTCTGTAACATCCCGGAAATAGATAGAAATTCCCTGGGACGATGGATAAATATGATTTTCATACCACCGGCCGTAGGTTTTATAAAAATCTTCAATGAAAACATATTGCTGTTGCTTAAACGCCAGCTGGCAAGCATCATAAAATGGCGTATTGATAGTGGTCGGGAAGACATCCCAATTTACTTTGCCGATCAGCTCTTCGGATTGATGGCCGTAGATTTGGGAGGCTTTATGGTTTATATAAGTAAACCTAAAATTTTTGTCCAGTGCTATAAACGCATCACTGATCCTGCTAAATATTTCCTGAATGTGCTCATCTTTTTTATACAGTTCCTCATTCGATTTTATATTTTCAGTAATATCGCGTGCCGCTGCCAATAATAGTTGATGGTCTTCTGAAAATGCGACTGACCATGACAACCATTTATACTCACCGTTGCTACATTGAAAACGGTTGGTAAATTCCTTTTCTTTTTTTTGTTTAACTAACTTAGCGATAGCCCCCTCGGTGGACAAGCGGTCGTCTTCATGTACAAATTCCAAAAGGTTTCTGCCCAGTAATTCTTTTTCTGAAAAACCGAGCAATTTGATAAATGCAGGATTTATCTTTTTGAGGCATCGGTTCATACCGGCAATACATAATAGATCTCCGGATAAATGAAAAAAAGACTGCAATTCGTCGAATGCCCTACGATTTTTTATTTCATTACTTAGTGGCCTTAACGCAGCAACGCTTAATATATCGACCAGCCCCTGATTGTATTCTTTTTCTTTCTTATCAAATAAAAATAAGCCCCCGATAATCTTTTGTTGATTAATAATGGGAAACATAATGGAAGACTTCAAGCCAGCATCCAGTGCCTTTCCGGATCGAATGAGGGCCGGATGTTGCTGCAGACTCTTTATCCATACTGGCTGCAACGGAGTATAAATATCAACCTCCATCATCTGATCCAGCGTAATGATTAAGGACTCGGAATCTGAAACAAATTTTCTCAATAAGCGGTTGTTCTTAGTGAAAGAGCTAACTTCAATAAGTGCATAATCATTTTCCTGGCTAAAATTCCATAACTCCACCAATTCACATCCTACGTAAGCTCGTATACAATCCAATGCTTTCCGGAGACCCTCTTTAGTCGATCTTGCTTTACTAATAGCCAGGTTTACCGCTTCAAAAAGTTTTTTCTCTTCTTCCAGTTTCAGCTTTTCCGATATATCATTAATATGAATGGTATTATATATAAGCCCTCCTACTTCAACAGTTCCTCCATATAATTGCACCCTAATGTCCGTTTTGTTCTTTTTTATATTTGCTGCCGTAATCGGTTTAGGAGTTTTTTGAAGTTGCTTAATACGATTGGTGAGAAGGCTTTGCCTCCCGCCTGATCCAAACAGATCTTTTACCGTTAGTTCGGTATATTCTTTTTTACTGTACCCATATAAATTCAGACAGGCAGGATTCGCATAGATTATTCGAAAGGTTGGTAACTCATAAGCAATAAATGGCTGAGGGGATGTACCGTAAAAACCATCGAGTGTTGTCCTGATTTTTCTACTGTTGCCGGTATTAGCATGAGAACGTGTAGAAACCTTAAGGAGCGTTTCTTTTAACTCTGCAGGAAGGCTTAAAGACTTAACGCGGTGGCCTCCACCAGGACTGGATTTTTTATTGGTCTTATGCATACGGTTTTTCTGAGGCTAAGCAATTGTATTACGTTTTATTAATAATTCCAGGGCTTAATTAAACGTAAATACTTATGTAAGCTAAAGAAAAGACCAATATAACCTTACAGAATAACAGCAGATTTTAATAAAAATAGGGGTTTGCCCTTATTGGGTTACTTTGGCTGCATATTTCCACCAATTATCGAGGTTTCCGCAATTCCGGAATTCCTCATCAAGCATGATATAGTAATTGGGCACTTTAGACGCGAACCATTTTTCAAGCACTTGTTGTTTTTTTAATTCCAGGGCCCTCAATGATATTCGGTTATAATCATCCTTCAGGTTTTCCCGATGTGGTTCAGAGCGGGATTTAAGATAAACAATACGCACCCCTTTCTTTTCTCTTTCGTCAGCAAATACTACCGGTTTAGAATATTCTCCCACTTTCATACTGGCGAGCATAAGCACCATGTCTTTATCTAACTGGTCAATGGTAAGATACGTTCCGTTTGCTCCCTGCTTTAAGCCACCCGTAAATTTTGCATTATCATCTTCACCATATTTGTTGGCCGCTTCGCCGAACAATAAGGTACCTGTAATCAACCGGGCGCGAATAGAATCTAATTTTCCAATCGCTTCATTAATTTCCTGGTCAGTTACCTTAGGAATTCGCAATACATGACGAACAATAGCGTCATCGCCTGCCCGGCTTATCATTTGTATAATATGGTAGCCAAATTTTGATTTAAATACCGGGGAGACCTGCCCTTCTTTTAATCGAAAGGCATTGTTGATAAATGCGGGATCCCAGGATTTTTCATTACGGTTGATAGTATATTGTCCGCCATTTTGTTTAACCGCGGGATCATCTGAATAGAGGCTTGTAAGTGTTTCAATTTTTGATAACTTGCCTTCAATTTGTCTCTTATAGTCATTCAATTCATCAATAGATAGTCGTTCAAAATCGCGGCTCGCTTTAGGATACACAACAATTTCACCGATCTCTACTTCCGATTCGTAAAAAGGTAAACTGTCTTTCGGGATTTTATCCCAATAAATTTTTGCTTCCTGGGGGGTAATTTTTACATTGTCCACCACTTTTTCCTGCATCCTTTTTGCCAGCTTCATTTCCCTGATTGATTGCCGGAAATCTTCTTTGATCTGGTAAACGGTTTTGCCGGCAATTTCTTCCAATGCTTCTTTTGAACCATAGTTCTGCACATAATATCGGATTCTGTTTTCCAATTCCGCTTCAATTTCTTCATCCGTTATGATAATAGAGTCTTTTTCGGCCTGAAGGGTAAGAGCCTTAATAATAAGTATCTGATCAATGATAACACAAGGAGCGTTTTCCGGCACGACTTCGTTGCGGCGCTGTTTATCCTGTATTTCGTTATATACATCCGAACGAAGGATTATTTTATCCCCAACAATTCCTATAATTTTATCGGCTACTACTTTATGTGGCTGTGCTAAAACTGGCAGGGTGAGAAAGAAAGCTGCAATGATGATTAATATCTTCTTCATAATAATTTAGAGTAAAATCAAAAGTAGTTTTCTATACTGAAGCGGGCTGGCTTCTATGCTTATTTAACAAAAGTTTCCAACGCTAAGAAGTACGAATGCAAAGGAATGAATGCAAATAATCAGCAATTATTCGCGCATTCGTAGGTATTCGTTTTCATTTGTAATAATTCGCGTCAGAGTGTTCGTTTTACTTCTTCTTCTTCGAATGCCTCTACAATATCGCCGACTCTGATATCATTGAAGTTCTTAATCGTTAATCCACATTCCATGCCTGATACTACTTCTTTCGCATCATCTTTGAACCGCTTCAGTGATGCCAATTCAGCGCTTTGACCTTCCCCTTTGGGATATTCTACAATACCGTCGCGAATGATTCGAATCTTGGAGTTCCGGGCTATCTTTCCATCGAGCACATAACAACCGGCCACCGTAGCTTTATCAAACTTAAACACGTTTCTTACTTCAACATTAGCAACAATTTTTTCTTGTATAGTTGGTTCCAGCATACCTTCCATCGCGCTCTTTATTTCTTCGATGGCATTATAGATAATAGAATATAGTTTTATCTCCACGCCTTCATTTTCAGCCAGGCGGGCGGCTTGCGCAGAAGGACGAACATTGAATCCTACTATAATTGCATCCGACGCAGTAGCCAGCAATACATCACTTTCGGTAATGGCACCCACGGCTTTCAACACTACGCTAACAACGATTTCCTGCGTTGATAATTTCTGCAATGAATCACTCAATGCTTCTACCGATCCGTCCACGTCGCCTTTGATAATTAAGTTCAGTTGTTTGAAATTTCCCAGGGCAAGGCGTCTTCCAATCTCATCCAGTGTAATATGCTTTTTAGTGCGAATCCCTTGTTCGCGTAATATCTGGGCGCGACGGTTAGCTACTTCTTTTGCTTCTGCCTCATCTTCGTACACTTTAAACTTCTCACCCGCTTGCGGAGCACCATTCAAACCCAATAAGAGCACCGGAGTAGATGGAGGGGCTTCCTCTTTGCGCTTATTCCGTTCATTAAACATCGCTTTTACTCTTCCAAAATGCTGACCAGATACCACGATATCCCCTTGCTTAAGCGTTCCATTTTGTACTAATACTGTTGCCACATATCCGCGGCCTTTATCCAGCGTTGCTTCAATGATAGTTCCTGTAGCTTCGCGATCAGGGTTAGCTTTGAGGTCCAGCAATTCTGCCTCCAATAATATTTTTTCGAGCAATGCCTCTACATTCAACCCCTTTTTAGCACTTAATTCCTGGCTTTGATATTTACCTCCCCATTCTTCTACAAGCAAATTCATTTGAGATAGCTGCTCATATATTTTCTGTGGATTGGCGCCATCTTTATCAATTTTATTGATGGCAAAGATCATAGGGACCCCTGCTGCCTGGGCGTGGCTGATAGCTTCTTTGGTTTGCGGCATCACTGCGTCATCTGCAGCAATTACTATCACTGCGATATCGGTAACTTTTGCTCCCCGTGCGCGCATAGCGGTAAATGCTTCGTGGCCCGGTGTATCTAAGAATGCAATGTGTTTGTCATTGGGAAGCGTTACTTCATAAGCTCCGATGTGCTGGGTAATACCACCTGCTTCTCCACCCACTACGTTGGCGCTTCGAATATAATCGAGCAATGAAGTTTTACCGTGGTCTACGTGACCCATGATGGTAACAATGGGAGCTCTTGGCAGTAAATCTTTGTCGTCATCTTCCTCCGCTTCTTCTTCCATTTCCATCTGCTTCTCCATGTCGATAAATTCAACATCAAATCCAAATTCGCTTGCAACAAGTTCAATAACCTCCGCATCCAGACGCTGGTTTATAGACACCATTAACCCCAAGCTCATACATTTGCTGATCACTTCAGCAAAACTTACATCCATCAGGTTTGCTAATTCGCTTACGCTGATAAACTCGGTAAGCTGCAGTTTATTATCCTGTATTTCTTCTCCTCCCGCATTGTCGGCTGCACCCTGACGTTTTTCGCGCCGATATTTGGCTTTTAAACTTTTTCCACGACCACCAGCGCCAGCTAATTTTGCCTGCGTTTCTCTGATTTTGTTTTGAATTTCCTTTTCATCAATTTCTTTTACTTCCCGGCTACGGTCTCTTGCACCACCAGCTCCGCGTCCGCCGCTGGTTCCCGGACCAGTTCGTACTGGTGCGCCAGGTCTTCTAAAACCGCCTCCTTGCTGAGGCCCACCGCCACCACCAGGTCTTGGTCCCTGTCCCGAGTCTCCATCTTTTCTTTTAAATAATTCTCCTGGCGACTGCTTGAAATCTTTCTTTTCAATAGGAATACGTTTCCTTTTTCTTTTCTCTTCTCCGGGTTTTGGCCGGGTTTCACTTTCAACAGGTAATTCAATCTTACCTAGTATTTTAGGCCCTTCTAATTTATCGGCTTTAATATTTTCAACAACGGCCGGAACATCTTCTTTCTTTTCAATATCAGGTTCAGCAGGTTTTTCGGTTACGCGTTGTTTTTCTGCTGCACCAGGTTCATCCGCCTTTTTCTTTCTTGATTTTGGTTTCTCCTCGGGTGGTAAAGAAGCTTTTTCTTCAGTGGCCTCTTCTTTTTTCTTCTTAACTATTTTCTTCGGGCGGGTAGAAGAGTCAATGGCTGATAGATCTATTTTATCCAACACTTTGGGACGCTCTATTTCCGGAGCTTCCACTTTGCTAATTTCAGGCACCTCAGGTTTCTTTTCTTCCACAACCGGTTTTTGTTCCACTACTACCGGTTGAGTTTCCTTAGGCTTTTCCGCTTCGGGTTCTTTCTTCGTTTCTTTCTTGAAAACAACCGTTTCATCCTCTTTTTTCTTCTTTGCCTCTACGCTGCCTTTCGGAAGATCGATCTGGTCGCTTTTTAATTTGGCCACTTTATCACTTGCAAACTCCTGTTGAAGGGACCGATACATTTCTTCCGTAAGCTTGGAAGTGGGTTTCAGGTCATCTTTGGGAAAACCTCTTACAATCAGGAAATCAATAATGGTATCCTGACCAACATTAAACTCTTTGGCCGCGCCTAACAGTCTTGGTAATTTTATTTCTGCCATTCAGCTTTTTTATAATATTAAGTGAGTGGTGAATAGTGCGTAATGAGCGCTTCTTGTGAGACTCTCTTAATAAGCAAGTTCTCACTACTCACTATTCACTATTGACTGCACTATTCTTTTTCAAACTCTTCCTTCAAAATTTTTCTTACCTCTTCAATCGTTTCCTTTTCAAGGTCCGTTCTTCTTTCCAGTTCTTCCGCAGTCAGATTTAATACGCTGCGGCCTGTATCACAACCGATACGTTTGAATTCTTCAATAATCCACGTTTCAATTTCATCGCTGAATTCATCCAGGTCAATATCATATTCCTGCGGTTCTCCTTCTGTATCGCGGAATACATCAATACTATAACCTGTTAACTCCTGTGCCAGTTTGATGTTGACTCCTTTTTTTCCAATAGCAAGAGAAACCTGGTCGGGCTTAAGATATACATTAGCATGCTTTGTTTCATTATCCAGTTCCATACTGGTAATGCGTGCCGGTGTAAGCGAACGCTGAATAAGCAATTGTGTATTATTTGTCCAGTTAATTACATCAATGTTCTCATTCTTCAATTCCCGAACAATTCCGTGAATACGGCTGCCTTTCATTCCCACACAGGCACCCACCGGATCAATTCGATCATCGTATGATTCAACGGCCACTTTCGCTCTTTCCCCGGGTTCACGAACAATTTTTTTAATCACTATGAGTCCGTCAAAAATTTCCGGAACTTCAATTTCCAGCAATTTAGCGAGGAATGATGGAGAGGTGCGGGAAAGTATGATTACCGGCGAGTTATTTTTCAGCTCCACTTTCTTAACAACCGAACGGGTATTCTCTCCCTTTTTAAAATAATCCTGCGGAATTTGTTCCGACTTAGGAAGAATCAATTCATTTCCTTCCTCATCCAGCATTAATATTTCCTTTTTCCAAACCTGGTAAACTTCTGCGCTAATGATATCGCCGACCCTTTCGCCGTATTTTTTAACCAGTACATTCTTTTTAAGATCACTGATTCGGCTGGCCAGGGTTTGCTTGGCAGCGAGGATAGCACGACGGCCAAAGTCCAGAATGTTTACCTCTTCATATAATTCTTCTCCCACTTCAAAATCGGGTTCAATTTTAACGGCATCGCTGTAGGCAATTTCCGCCAGGGGGTCATTTACGGCTCCGTCTTCTACAATCATTCTTCGGCGAATGATTTCCAGGTCGCCTTTTTCTGCATTCACAATTACGTCAAAATTGTCGTCGCTTCCGTATTTCTTACGGAGCAGGGTTTTGAAAACATCTTCCACTACTTTCATCATAGTGGGCCTGTCGATATTTTCCGCATCCTTGAATTCCGCGAAAGCTTCAATCAGATTGATACTTGCCATAGTCTACAATTTAAGAACCGGTGATCCGGAATTTAAAATACAATTTGAAGTTTAGTTGATTTTATTTGATCAAATGAGAAATTATGTAACAACACTTCTTTCTTTTTCCCCCCCTGAATGCCTTCGCCTGCATCTTTGACAGCCTTAGACCAGCCTGGCCGGTTTTTTCCCTTTGTTTCTTCTACCACCATTGACGATTCATTTACCTCCACTAATTTACCCTCCACTTTTTGGCCATCTTTCAATAACACCTCTACTAGCCTGCCAATGTTCTTTACATATTGACGAAATAATTTCAGCGGCTCATCCAGCCCCGGTGATGAAACCTCCAGCGAAAAATCATCGTTTGGAAAGAGTTGTACTTCCTCTATCAGTTTATACAAAGGCCTATTGATGGAAATGCATTTTTCAATCGTAATCCCTTGATCGCCATCCAAAAAAACCTTTACATTATTGGTGGGCTTAATCTTGATTTCCACCAAAAAGTATTGCGGCTGGTCCTTCAACAACCCTATTATCATTTTCTCAATAGTACTTACCGGTGTTTCTATGTTCATATCCAGAAAATAAAGAAGGGAACGATTCCGTTCCCTTCTACTTCAACTTTATCCAGGGCAAATGTAAGGGAAATACCTAATTACTTCCAAAATCGAAAATAAGAAAGTCAGAAAGACGGGGAAACCCAAAGACGGATAGAATGAACCCCAATCCGAGTGATTCTTCCAGACTTTCGGATTATTCGGACTTTCTGACTTCTCTTCAAAACACTAATTTTAGAGAAACTATAGCATATGAATCAACCGGAAAACCTGGGTGCATTTATAAAAACAAATAAAACCCTGCTGAAGGATTATTTAGAAACAAGAATGGAGATTTACCGGCTCCAGGGTGTAAAAGCCTCTTCGAAAGTAATAGGGTATCTTATCTGGTTGCTGATTTCTCTTTTTCTTATTTTCCTGGTAATTATTTTCTTTGCATTGGTACTGGGATTGTGGCTTTCGGAACTCAGTGGTAGTTTGATAATGGGATTTGGACTTACTTCTCTTATCCTGGTATTTTTTGTTACCCTTCTGGTCATTTTCCGAAAATCGCTGTTTGTTAACCCGGTGGTACGGGCAATGATCAGCAAATTACACGAGGAAGACAACCAGGAAGAAAATAATGAAATCAACAGCTAAAAAACAAAATATGAGTAAATATTCTGAAAATTTCAATACCCTCGATAAACTGGAAAGAAAAATAGCCCACCTTAAGGCAAGATCGAAGACATTGGAGCAGCAATTGGAAGAGAACCTTGATTACTTGCAGGATAATTACGGGTCAATGGTAAAAAGTTCCATTTTCAAAAAAACAAGTTCGGCCGGGGAAAATTTTGGCGGATTTCTGATAAGGTCATTCGTTAACCAACACCAGTTTCAGGAAGCTCTTGATAGAGTTATTGAGCATTTTGCTGCCAAAGCAGCATACTGGATTGATTCACTAATGAACTGGGTATCAAAAAATGAAAAGAACTAAAGCCGTTCATCCACTTTTTTACTGCTTTAACAACAGGATTATAGCTTAATTGTTACCTTCATTCTATGATTATCCGTTATATTTTATGGGTCTTATTGGCCTATTTTCTGTACAAATTCGTTTTCGATTTTATACTTCCTTTATTTCAGGCAACCCGCCAGTTTAAAAGGCAGGTAAACGACTTTCAAAATCACATGCAACAACCTCCGCAAGAACCCGTGGAGCAAACTGCTTTTTCAAAGAAGAGTTCTTCATCTTCTGAGGCAGGGGACTATATTGATTTTGAAGAAGTGAAATAAGAATGAAAAAATATTTTCCAAGTATTCATTAGTTTTTATCCTGGTGGTAGTTAATTTTTATCCTGCACTCCTACTTTATTATTATTATTAATTTTCCTAAAACTGCAAGGAATTTACCATTATGCCTGGTTGAAGATGTATCCCTTTAATACCGCTTGCATTAGCAGCCTCCACATTCACTAGCGCATCATCGATAAACAAGGTTTCTGAAGGCTCCAGATCATTCTGCTTTAATACAATTTCATAGGCCGCCGCATCTGGTTTGCGTAATTGTACAAGGTGCGAATAATAGGATACCTCAAACAATTCATCCAAAGTAAACCCATGTGCTTCGGTAAAGGTTTGCTGAAACCGGGCCAGATGAATTGCGTTTGTATTACTGAATAAAAATAAACGATACTTTGATTTTAATTGCAGCAACCATTCCACTCTGTCAGCCGGAAAATCTAGCAGCATGGCATTCCAGCCTTCTATTATCTGTTGCCGACTTCCTCTATTCCCCGGGATTCTTTCAATAGATGAAATAAACTCTTCGTTGTTAATTGAACCCGTTTCGTACTGCTTGAAAAAGGAAGCAGCATGACCGATTCGAAAAAGCTCTTCGATATTGTCCAGCCCTATTTGCCTGAATGCCTCCAATGTTCGCTGAATATCCAGGTTAAGCAGTACGCCACCTAAATCAAAAATAATATTCTTTGTTCCTGGCATAAGGAGGTTACTTAACCTTTATGGTAGCTTTAAGTAATTCAGCAAATTTGAAATTAGTTTCCTTTACATCCCGCGAATTGCCTCCGATAAATAATTTAAAATCTCCCGGCTCAACAACCTGTTTTAAATTGCTGTTGTAAAACCGAAGGTCATCTGTATTGATCTTGAACTCCACCATTTTAGATTCGCCGGCTTTTAAGGCTATTTTTTGAAAGCCCTTTAATTCTTTCATTGGTCGCGATATACTTCCCACCACATCCCTGATATATAATTGTACTATTTCAACCCCCTCTACCTTACCCGTATTGGTTACCGTAACGGAAGCGGTAAGCGTTTGTCCGGGATTCAATAATGTATTACTTAATTTTATTTCGCTGTAATTATAGTTCGTATAACTCAGTCCATAACCAAAGGGGTACAGGGGTTCGTTGGGAATATCAAGATAATTGGATTTGAATTTGGAAAACGCTTCCCCATTATAAGGTCGGCCCGTATTCAATTGACTATAGTATACAGGAATTTGTCCTACTTGTACGGGAAAAGACATTGATAGTTTGCCGGAAGGATTGTATTTTCCGAATAGTACCTCTGCTATGGCATTCCCCGATTCGGTTCCTCCAAACCATACATCCAGTATGGCCGGAATATGTTCGTTTTCCCATTTCAACGTCATGGGTCGTCCATTGAATAAAACCAACACGATGGGTTTCCCGGTTTGAGCCAATGCTTTCAGTAAATTTTTCTGACTTTCCTGTAACCCAATATAAGCCATGCTGGATGCTTCACCGGTCATATCCGCTGCCTCACCCATAACAGCCACCACCACATCAGATTTGGCAGCAACCTGCACCGCCTCCATGATCATTTCGTCAGGCGAACGTTTATCTCTATCAATTTCCTCCCCAAAAACGTTTACTTTTTTTGCAAATAAAGTATCATCAGAAAGATTGGCTCCTTTAGCGTAAATAATATTGGATTCATTTCCCGCTAACGCTTTTATGCCCTCTATTACCGTAACCGCTTTTTGCCAATCGCCTGCCACACTCCAGGCACCCAGCATATTCCGGCGGCTATCAGCCAAAGGCCCTATTACTGCAATAGTGCCCGATTTTTTTAATGGAAGCAACTGGTTATTATTCCTTAGCAATACAAAGCTTTTTGTTGCTATTTCTCTTCCTGCTTTACGATGCGCTTCTGAAAGTATTTCGGTGCGTGCTCTTTCTTCATTGCAATAGCGATAGGGATCATCAAACAATCCGAGTTTATATTTTGCTTCCAATATTCTCCGGCAGGCATCCTCAATTTGCTTTTGTGTAAGCTTTCCTTCGTTCAAAGATTTTTTTAACGTATTTAAAAACCCTTCCCCCACCATATCCATATCCATTCCTGCATTAAATGATAAAGAAGAAACCTGCTGCAGGTCACCCAGTCCGTGATTAGACATTTCATTGATGGAAGTATAATCAGATACCACCATTCCTTTAAAACCCCATTGTTTTCTTAACAGATCGGTCAATAACCATTTATTACCACTTGCCGGAATTCCATCCACTACATTAAAAGAACTCATGACGGTAGCTACTCCGGCATCAACGGCCGCTTTATATGGAGGAAGGTATTCATTATACATTCGCACCCTGCTCATATCAACCGTATTATAATCGCGGCCTCCTTCTGCAGCCCCATACAGGGCAAAATGTTTTACACAGGCAAGCATGGTATTATCTTTCGACAGATCATTGCCCTGGTAACCCTTTACCATTGCTTTGGCGATTTGTGAACCGAGATAAGGATCTTCCCCCGCACCTTCTGAAACCCTTCCCCAGCGGGGGTCGCGGGCAATGTCTACCATGGGGGAGAATGTCCAGTTCAATCCATCGGCTGTTCCTTCGATTGCCGCAATACGGGCGCTCTTTTCAATCAATTCCATATCCCAGCTACAGGATAAACCTAATGGGATTGGAAATACCGTTTTATGCCCATGAATAATATCCAATCCAAATAGCAGGGGAATTTTTAAACGTGAATTATTGACGGCAAGTTCTTGCGCCTGTTTAATCTTGTCGGGACCGGTAATGCCAAAGAGTCCTCCCACTTGCCCGTTTCGGATCTTGCTCTCCACGTCTTTACTAACCGCCGAACCGGTTACTGCTCCACCAGGGGTTACTAAATTTAATTGCCCTATCTTTTCATCCAGCGTCATTTGCTTCATCAGTTTGCCGATGAACCCATTCATTCTGGTGTCTGAGGGTTTTTGCGCTGTTACGATTAATGAACTAATTACCGTTATTACTAATAATATTCTTTTCATCTGTCGTTATTTATTATTCAATAAGTGAGGAGCAATTTCCTTTTGCCAGATGGCATAGCCTTTGGCATTCATATGTAATTTATCTGGCCCAAATATATCCGCCATGGGAGAACCATCAGGATTCAGCATTTTATGATATACATCTATAAAGGCGGTTTTCCGATGCTTGCCCAAGAAAATCTTAATCTGGTTGTTTGCCGATTCAAACTTAGGCATTAAGTGTTGCCTGCTTGGACTAGGCTTCATTGATACATAAGCAAAAGGAATATTTGAATATCGTCTTCGTACGAGAGTAAATAACAGCTTGACCCTTTTTATTACGGTTTCCACCAAAACAGTATCACTGGCAGCAAAATCATTCTCTCCACAATAAAGTACAATCTGTTTAGGGTTATAGGCAAAGAGTACTTCCTCCTTATATCTGATAAGGTCCAGAAGAGATGATCCCCCAAAGCCCCTGTTGAGAATGGGCACTGAAGGAAAATATTCCTGTACATCTGTCCAGAAAGTGAAGGAAGAACTTCCGGCAAAAAGAACCTGGTGAGCAACGGGCATACTTATACTGTCCTTTATTTTGAATGCCTGAATATCATTCCAGAAAGGAGGGTGCTGCGCCGGTGAAACCGACACCAATAAAATAAACAATAAACAAAACTGTATTCGCTTCATAATAGTATAGATTGACTTATTCCACTTTTATCACTTTGCTTTTTTCGGAAACGCCGTTTTCATTAATCGATTCGATACTAAAATAGTAGATTCTTTGAGAATCCATCGTTTTTAACCAGTATTCATTGTTTTGATGTATCATTATACTCGTGTAGAGTTTACCGGGATCTGTTCCATAATAAATGTTGTACGCATAGGCGTTATCCACCGGGCTCCATTTTATAAACGCACTTCGTTTATCTTTTTCAGTACGTAATACAAAGAATTGTTTAACCGGATCGGGTTTTGCACCGTTGCCATTACCGAATACGCGGAACCCGCTGAGTGCAAATTTCCCGGTAGGCATATGTATGTTCTCCAGTTTTAGATAACGGGCTTGTACAGGACTCTGCAATTCAATATAATCATGCGGTACATCGGTTTTGTTTTTACTTTTATCAATCAACAAAGCCCACTTCTTTCCCTCCGTTGAGTAATATAATTTATATTGATGGTATTGATCGAGTCTCTTGCCTAATCTATCACTATCTACATCCTGATCAGCATAATTAATCTGAATAGCATTTACCGTAGATATATTTCCCAGGTCAGTTTCTATCCATTCCCCATTGTCGCCCGTTGCAGCACTCCAGTAAGTCTTCATTAATTCGTCTGCCGCGTTGTTGGCATGATATCCACCAAGCGTTGATGAAACCTGAACAGGTTTATTATAGTTCAGCAACATCCATCCAGGCCTGCTGCCGACAGAAGAGGGGAGCAGGTAGGCTGGAAGATAGTGCGGATAATCGCCAAATGCGGTATTACAATACATCATTCCATCGGCATCAAAGCCAGCCGGCCAGATACCCAATCTTCTTTCAAAAGTATTTTTTACTGAAATTACCGTGGTGGATACATGCCAGTAACTTTTATTATTATCCTGGAAAGTAGCCCCATGGCCTGCTCCCCGTACATAGCCCCCTAATTTAATACTTAAGGGATCGGAGACTGCGGTAAATGGACCCAGCGGATTTTCTCCTACTATCAACCCATCGGCATAACCACTGAACTCGGTACCCGGGGCGCCGTATTGCAAATAATATTTTCCTTTAAACTTAGTCATATGTGAGCCTTCAATAAAAGGATCGAGAAAAGTATTATCCATATGTTCCCCGAATCGCTGCCAGCCATAGCGCCAGGGTTCCAGCAAATACATTTCCTTCCTGGTACCAATGGGTTCGAATGTTTTCCGGTTCAATTCTATACCGTACATGGGGAAACGATTACTGCTGCCATTGTACATATAAAGCCTTCCGTCATCGTCGGTAAAGAAAGAAGGATCCCAACCACCGAGTTTAAAAGAATCAACCAACGGTTTCCAATCGTTGGCCTTCGGATTGGTACTCATCCATATGGTAAACGTGCTGGTATAAGTAGAACCAAAAACAATCATGGTATCCCCAATGATTCCTACAGCCGGAGCACATAATTCATCATAAACTCCTCCGTTCCAGGGACGTAAGAATTTTTTAGAAATGAAATTCCAGTTCAGCATATCGCTGCTCCACCAATAACCCCATTGATTGGTGCTAAACAAATAGTAATCGCCTTTATAATTAACAATCACCGGGTCGGCTGTAGCGCGATGTCGTCCCCACTCGCTGAAGTTAGGAATGGGAGTATATCCATAGTCAATATTGATGGGGTTACAATAGGTTTTTTGTTGTGCCATGGCCGATTGTGCTGCCATTAAACAACAAAAGGCATATACCAATTTTTTCATTTTACACGCATTGAATGCTGTTTTTTGAATGGAACCCCATTGCTGTAATTTCTTAAACCGATAAATAACAATCCTGTTTATTTTTATATATCTAATAATATACTTACTCACGAAAAATATCAATCCCTATTCTTCTTACTACTGGAGATCTTATCAACTGCCCACGATCCCGGTCCTGCAAAAAAGAAGATCGCTGCCAGTAACACTAACAAAAAAGGATGCTGATCGTTATACCAAATGATACCATTCCCTACAAAAAAAGAAATATACAGCATAGTACCTGCTAAAATTATGGATGCTATTCTAGTCAAAAACCCAATCGCAAGAAAAAGGCCCGATACCAATTCGGCTCCTTTACCAACGTAAACAATAAGGGATGGGGAAGGGAATTTTTTAAACGTATCCCAGGCAGCATATTCCTCTATTTTGGCTTTATCAAAAACTTCCCAGCCATGATAAATCATTAAAATGCCCACTATTATTCTTATTAATCCCAGTACCTCGCTTGCCCAAATGGGATCAGTTGAAAAGAAAATCTTTTTCATAATTGGAAATTAGAATCCTTTCTAAATTTACAGCATCGGCCATTTAAACGTGGATTGCAGCAATACTTTATTTCCGGTGTTAGAAGAAGTACGCGCCGCTTCAATAATTTCCAACACATGCAAGGCATGTTCCGCAGCTATGCGTGGTTCAATATTTTTTACCAATGCTTCTGAAATAACGGAGGCTCCTTCCTGCCATACATACCCCTTTGTATCTTCTTCCATAATTTTGGGTGGTTCGGTCCAGGAGGTTGCAATTTCCACCCCAAATGGTGCCCAATCGTATCCAATCATCCCGATATTTCCTCGATCGCCCCAGATTCGAATAGAACTTTGTGTTTGTCCTTTTCCTTCATGACCATACGGATCAAAATAATTAAAGCCGCATTGCACATGTGATAACACTCCTTTCTCATGCTCCATAATAATCATAGCATTGTCTTCTGCTTCCACCTTTATCTTTCCTTTATTATCAACTGTTCTTTCGGGATTTACAATAGTTGTAATGGCTACTATGTATTTTGCTGGACCCAATAAACCGGTTAAAGTCGCAATATTATATACTCCCAAATCGGGCATACTGCCACCTCCTTTTTCATAAAAGAAAGCTGACCAGGTTGGACCCGTATGGCCGTAATGGCCATGTGCGGCGGCGACCCGGCCTAATTTCCCTTCTTGTATTACTTTGCTCATATACGCAAACTGAGGACTATTCACCACTGCCGGGGCTCCCCAGATACGAAGTTTTTTATTTTTTGCAAGCTCTAATAATGCTTTTCCCTCAGCATATGTATTCGCCATTGGCTTCTCACTCCATATGTGTTTTCCCGCTAATAATGCCTGCTTATTTAAACGGCCGTGTTCCTGCATATCAGTCAGAGTGATCATTAAATCAAATGGGGCACCTGCCAGCATTTTATCAATATGTGGGTAATGATTGGGAATATTATATTCTTTAGATCTCGTGATCGCCCGTTCGTAAATAATATCGCAACAACTAACCAATTCAACATAAGGCGATTTGGAAAGATGCGGCAGATACTGAGTAGATACACTTCCGCAACCAATCACGGCTACTTTTACTTTTTTATCCATTCCTCCTGATGCCAAGCCTTCCAATGAAGTGAGCAATATAGCTGCACTGGCCATGGCAGTTCGTTGCAAAAATTCCTGGCGGGAGATCGTGTTCATATGCATGCTTTTAATCGTAACGTAAGGATACATATCATTAAAAAGGTACAGAAGACCGAATTTCGGAAAGAAGGCCGCGATACTACCTGATTCTTTCAGACTATCGGACTTCCCGGCTTTCCGTCTTTTTCTACTTAATCCACGGACTCTGAAACCCCAGTTTCTTCATCCCATTCTGCACCTCGGGTATTTGCATAAATAATTTCCATAGTAATCCGCTTCTGTAATTTTCAATCATCACAATAATGGGACCCTGGTCTATAGCAAGGTGACTAGTGGCGTACCAGTTTTTTGATTCATTGAAAGCATCAACAAATCCATACTCACTCCATATTTTGCCGCCCAGATTATTATAAAAATAATGAAGTGCCTGCATAGAGTATTCAGGGGTATATGGAAAAGAGGATAGTGCTGCAGTGGGAGAAATAACACCCAAATCTTCTGTGGGAGAATGTGCTCCATAGCCCAAATGACTATCGCTGGCTGTAAGGCCCCAGCAATCGGCACCATACCCTTTGAATTTACCCGGGTTGCGCAAACAATGCTCGCGATTAATCAGGGTATGATTTTTATTTTGCTCCCAATAATCAGCATACTGATCTTTTAATCCACGGGGATCAATTCCCATGAAAGAATAATGCGCAAAAAAAAGTGGGCCGCCATAATCAAATCCCAGGGGAAGTTTTATTCCATAGTATTCGCGTTGGTTTTTGAAATTACTGCTGTTGGCCCATCCCCTATGATACACTTCCGGTTTTATGGCATAGTTCGGTGATGATGCGGCTAATACATAAGTAATCAAACATTCGTTCCATCCGCGTATTTCGTTGTTCATGCTCCATCCATGGTTTGCACTCCAGTGCCAATACAATACACTAATGCCGCCCCGGGTAAACCAATCCCATTCTACTTCGTTCCATAACCAGTTGATGCGGTTCCGCAATTGTTGTTCCTCCAGGTTATCCTTCCCAAAGTATTGCCTGGCACAAAGCAGCCCTTCGAATAAATAGGCCGTTTCGACCAGGTCACCGCCATCATCTTTCGGACTAAAAGGAATCACTCTGCCGGATTCGCCATTGATCCAATGGGGAAATGCTCCATGAAACTTATCCGCTTTCCGTAAAAAATTAACGATTTTTAATAATCGCTTCGCCGCCGTATCTCTAGTAATCCACTCTCGTTCTACGGCTACAATAGTTGACAAAATACCAAAGCCTGTTCCGCCGGTAGTGGTTGTCTCCCAACCATATTCCCCTGTAATATTGCTTCGCTCTCTAGCCATTCCTGAAACCGGATGCGCAAAATCCCAGAAATAACGGAAGGTTTGTTTTTGCACTAATTCTAACAATGCGGTATCCGAAAGATGTAGCGGCCTTTCGGTTAACAGCTTCCTGGTTTGGGAAATACTGCCTAAGGAGGAAATCAAGAATGCAATAAAGAAAAGCGTTGCCTTCATTTGAAATCTTTCATTTTAAAATTAAGATACCTGCACCGATCATTAACTGTCCGGCTCTGCTGAATTTCCGTGATTTCAAAAAATGAAAACATTGTGTAATAGAGTATTTTAATTGGACGCAGTAAAGAAACGTCTGAAGCGTTCAATAGGAGGTAATTTACTTAAAAGAAATTATTGTCAACACTTGCTGTTTTTTTCTACTTTTGCAGCCTTGTAGAAGGGTCGGGTGGCTGAAGTCGTGAGTCGGGAAGCTCGTTGATTCGAAAAGTTCTTTTATTTGAAATATATTTCCTCAATTGAGGAGGGACCCTTAGCTCAGATGGTTAGAGCATCTGACTCATAATCAGAGGGTCGCTGGTTCAATCCCAGCAGGGTCCACTAAGTTTATGCCCATACTATTGCTATGGGTTTTTTTTTAACCTTAACCTTTCGTTAACCCGTATTGAAGATACTTTTGAACCTCATTTTTAAAATATGAAGAAAGTCGTTGTCTTGTTCTTTTGTATACTCGCTTTGACACAAGTTTGGGCGCAGGATACTACCGGAACAGCAAAAAATGCCAAGAAAGACTGGAGCAAAGTAAGCCTGGCCAACCGCCCTAAAGATCATTTCCTGATCCAGGTGGGTTATGGCTCGTGGACCAAAAAACCTGATAGCATCAATACTAAAGGAATTCCGCTGAGTGTGAACGTTTACTTTATGATGGACTTCCCATTTAAAGGCAATCCCCGGTACAGTGTCGCATTAGGAGCCGGAGTTGGAAGCGATAACATATCTTTCAATAAGACCTATATTGATGTTACCGGCATGCGTGCGGACAAGCTCAGTTTTGTAAACGTGGCCGATACCAATCATTTTAAGAAATACAAACTAAGTACTACTTACCTGGAAGCACCAATAGAATTGCGATTTACAAGTGATCCGGAATATTCCTTGAAAAGTTGGAAAGGTGCAATAGGTGTAAAAGTGGGAACACTTATCGGTGCAGGCACCCGGGGTAAAACCCTTGTTAATAAAAGTGGCAATACGGTAAATTCTTATGTATTGAAGGAAAGATCCAAAAGGTACTTTAATAGCACCAGGCTAAGCATCACAGGAAGAGTTGGATATGGCGTTTTCAGCTTATATGCAAGTTACCAGATTAATGCTTTTATAAAAGAAGGAACCGGTCCGGATATTCGTCCACTTCAGGTAGGTATTACTATCAGTGGCCTATAAAAAATAATTTCTTTCCTGCAGCGAATATCAAGTTGATATTCGCTTTTCTTTTTTTTTATAAACCGTAGCAGCACTATTAATTATTTTTGAGGATAAATACAAACACTTTGCTCGACAAGAAGAATGTTATTAATAAAGAAGAAAAGGCCATTCTGGTAGGCCTGGTGTATAAAGATCAAACAGAAGCGCAAGTAAAAGAATATTTGGATGAACTGTCGTTCCTGGCAGAAACGGCGGGAGCTGTTTCCGTTAAACGATTCATTCAAAGACTACCGCATCCCGATAGTAAAACATTTTTGGGGAAGGGTAAGCTGGAAGAAATAAGGAATTATATAGATGGGAAAAATATCCGCATCGCTATTTTTGATGATGAACTAAGCGGCGCCCAAATCAACAATATTGAAAAGGTGCTGGATATAAAAACGATCGACCGCTCCGATCTGATACTCGACATCTTTGCCCGCCGGGCTAAAACGGCACAGGCCAAAGCACAGGTAGAACTGGCCCAATACCAATATATATTACCGAGATTACGAGGTATGTGGAAACACCTCGAGCGATTGGGAGGGGGTATTGGAACAAGAGGCCCGGGTGAAAGTGAAATTGAAACCGACCGCCGTATTGTACGCGATAAAATTTCACTGCTCCGTAAAAGACTCGCCGAAATCGACAAACAGGCGTTTACCCAGCGTAAAGATCGCGGAGAATTTATACGGGTGGCGTTAGTTGGTTATACTAATGTGGGCAAATCAACATTGATGACTGTTCTTAGCAAAAGCGAAGTATTTGCCGAAAATAAATTATTTGCCACACTGGATACCACTACCCGTAAGGTGGTTTTTGAAAACACTCCTTTTTTACTGAGTGATACGGTGGGATTCATCCGCAAACTTCCGCATCACCTGGTAGAAAGTTTTAAAAGCACTTTAGATGAAGTTAGAGAAGCAGATATACTCTTACACGTGGTTGATATATCCCATCCCGGCTACGAAGAGCAGATTGGCGTTGTGAATAAAACATTACAGGAAATTGAAGCCTTTGATAAACCCATTATTACGATTTTTAATAAAATGGATCAGTACGAAAAAAATACTTTTGATCCCTGGCTGGAGCAGGAAGTGAAAACAGAAATACTGATTGACCTGAAAGAACGGTGGGAAAATGAATTGCAGGGCAACTGTGTTTTTATTTCTGCCACTGAAAAAACAAATCTTGAAGAACTGCGGACCACCATTTTGAACAAAGTGCGGGAGCTTTATAAGATTAGGTTTCCATATAAGACAGAGTTTCTCTATTAAATGTAAAATGCAAAATATAGAATCTAAAATTTAAAAGGAAAGCGGCTCATTTTACATTTTAGATTTTCTGTTCTATATTTTACATTTCATTCACCCCGGTTGCTGTCCTTCACCCTGGTTGCTGTCCCCACCAACCGGAATATTAAACACTTCTCGAAGTAGAATAAAGAAATCTTTATAACAGAATCAACTATCTCAATGCACGAAAAAAAATACAAATGGTACAAGGTGGCAGATTGCCCCGAAGAGATTCTGTTTGGGTCAAATAACATTGCGATTGCAACATTGAACGGACGGAAGATTTGCCTCGGAAGATTCAAAACCTCCTTTTTCGCCTTTGCCTATAAATGCCCACATGCGGGAGGATTACTGGCCGACGGATATATAGATTCTATTGGAAATGTTGTTTGCCCGGTACATCGTTATAAATTCAATATTACAAACGGCCGTAATGCAAGCGGCGAAGGGTATTACTTAAAACACTGGCCTGTTGAAAAACGGGAAGATGGTGTTTATGTGGCCCAGGAAGAGGGAGGATTGTTTGGTTGGTTGTGAACAATGTATGGGCTTCCATTTAGCGAGTTATTTGCCGGTAAAATCTTTTAATTCTGCTTTGTCAGGAACGGAAAATCCTTATTTTTGCTGCCCGCTTTCATAGACTTATAGCTATTTCAGCGGGTAAGGCCCGAAAGGGAACGGTATTCCTCCTTAGCTCAGTTGGTTAGAGCATCTGACTGTTAATCAGAGGGTCGTTGGTTCAAGTCCAACAGGGGGAGCAAAACCTCAGCAATCGCTGAGGTTTTTCGTTTTTATGATATTTCTGCTATGCCGATATTGGCTTATGGTCACAGAAACTTACTACCTCTATATTTTATATTCTTCCAATTCAGATACATATTATGTCGGCTATCATCAGATCCGCTTCGCTGCTTAGTTGAACACAATAACTAGCCATTTACACTCTATACTTCTAAACATCGACCCTGGAAATTGAAAGCCTGTTTTAAATGTGGCAATGAGGAAAAAATAGCTATTAAACTTGAACGTTTCATTAAAAAACAAAAGAGCCAAAAACTAATTCTGCAGCTGTGTGATCCTTCTTTTAGTCCGCGAGGAATTTTAGCGCAGTTGGTTAGAGTCCCGGACATCCGGGATTAATCAGAGGGTCGTGGGTTAGTCCCGGCTATCCGGGATTCAAGTCCAACAGGGGGAGCAAAACCTCAGCAATCGCTGAGGTTTTTCGTTTTTATGATATTTCTGCTATGCCGATATTGGCTTATGTTTACAGAAACTTACTACCTCTATATTTTATATTCTTCCAATTCAGATAGATTTTGGGGGAGTTTTAAAAGCTGAAGCTTGCAGAGATTGCATTTACTTCTTGATTCATTTTTATTTCCCTGGCCGTTGCATCAACTGCACTAACTCTCCAATTTTCTTAATCCCCATGCCTGGGTAATTGATACTTTCTGATATGAGATATGTGTTATTAGTTTTTATAAGTTCTAATATTGTTATTATATAGTATAGTTTTGCCTCAGTCGGCTTTCATGATTGGTACAATTGCTTTTTGATTATCGTTAAAATTAATTTCCTGCCGAAAAACCCCTCATTAAAAAATCCCTCCTCAGAAACCAGGTCCTGACGAAACTATTTTAGGTTTTTTCCAGTGATTTTCGGTTGGTATATTGATCGTAAAATTAGTTGGCAACCTTTGTATTACTATCTCTTTCTTAATTAATTTAATCTTGTTAAATAATGTATCATGAGAACTTTGATTGTTTTTCTACTCATTCATTTATGTATAGCAACCTCAAAAGGTCAGCGGGTAGCTTTGGGAACAACTAATCCACACGAAAGTGCAGCCTTGGACATAACCAGTACTACGGGTGGCCTGTTATCCCCCCGAATGACTGTTTTAGAACGGGATGCTATTCCCAATCCCGCCAAAGGCCTCTTGGTGTTTGTAACCAATGACAGCAGTTTTTATTATTTTGATGGTTATTGGAAACGGTTGGTGCCGGCTGGTGAAATATGGAGCCTTTATGGAAATAACGCAGCAATCAAAGGTGTCCACTTTATCGGAACAAAAGATAGTGTACCACTCACATTTAAAGTTAACGACCAAATCTCCGGCGAACTCGATATTTTGAAGTCTAATACGTCTCTAGGGTACCAGTCGCTCATTTCAAATACAGCAGGAACAAATAACGCCGCATTTGGAAGCGGTGTACTTTCAAACAATACTACGGGATACAATAATGTGGCCATTGGAAATAATGCACTTCAATATAATGGTATTGGCTACAGCAATGTGGCCATTGGCAATAACGCGATGGCACATAATATCGACAATCACAATATTGTAGCAGTAGGTGATTCAGCTTTATTTTCTCAAAATATAGCCTATATAGATAACAGCAAGAATACAGCAATCGGTTCTAAAACACTATTTAGTACTTTATATGGACGAACAAATACCGCTGTAGGATTTGAAGCGCTCTATTCAAACTTCCTGGGCAATGGCAACACAGCAACGGGTGTTTATGCACTCTATTCTAATGCCACGGTTACAACGTACTATAGCACAAGCGGCAATAACAATACTGCCAACGGAACCAATGCACTATACAGCAATACCATCGGAAGCGGTAATACAGCGGTTGGAAATGCAGCACTTTATTCAAACACTACAGGAACAAGAAACACGGCGCTGGGTGGTTTAGCAAATGTTAGTACCGACATCTTAACCAATGCCACCGCCATTGGCTCAAACGCATTAGTTACGTCCAGCAACAAAGTGGTAATCGGAGATAATTCCATTGAAATGGTAATTGGAGGCTATGCTAATTGGAGTAATTTAAGCGACGGAAGATTCAAAGAAAATATAGAAGCAAACGTACCCGGCCTTTCCTTCATTACCAAACTTCGGCCGGTAACCTATACCATAAATACTCAAAAGCTTGATGAACATACCATGCAGTTAATGCCTGCCGCAATGAAGGCAGAAAGAATGCGCAAACCATCAGAGTATGCGCTTTCTAAAGATTATATAAAAACCGGATTTATCGCGCAGGAAGTTGAACAGGTGGCGAATGCTATCGGCTATACATTCGATGGGGTGAACAGGCCTAAGAACATCACCGATACATATAGTCTAGCATATGGGGAATTTGTTGTTCCATTGGTTAAAGCTGTTCAGGAACAACAGAAGATCATTGAAGATCAGAATAAAAAAATAGATTCACTTCAGGTACAAATAGATGAGCTTAGAAAACTCATCGCTCCGGTGAAATAATAATCAGTTTGAAAATAATATATTTTCAAATAACCAACGGGCCTCAATAACCCTGCTGATCCGATAATAATATTCCAACCTCTCCATCGATTATTAATTTTTCTAACTCTATCCGGATTGATTTAGCTATGAGATCCCGGGTATCATGAAAAGAATACCAAAAAAATCGTTGTCCGGGCCTGTTCACTTCATAAAATAAATAAACATCCGGGTTTATTAATTGGGTCATTACTGCCACCCGGTACAGCGGAAACTTATACGGCATCTCTGTTTCTCCCTTTTTAATATATACGTGGCAGGTTGCCGGGAATTGCCTGCCCTGGTGCGTAAATTCAAATTCAAAATATCTAACTTCCATCAGTGAATTGAAATTAACTGAATTTACTAAATTTAGAACGGGTAGTATAAATGAAATCGGAAGGACTTCCATTGTTCCGGGAGCATCCGAATATACTTTTACGACTCTTCAATTATTTTAGTCAGACATGGATGAGACTTTTGAAATAGTGTGGAAAGACAACCCTGTCATCGTACAGACTTTTGAAATATACAACCAACGCCTGTTCCGGGTTATGATTAATCCTCCCATTGTAATTCTGAGAGCCAATCATGAGGAAGGATATAAATTCTGGTCTTCCATGCCGGAAGGCAGGCAATCGGAAGCTATGGCCATTGGTCCACTTATTGAACAATATTACCGATCTAAAAAATGAACGATGTGTTATTTCAACGGGCAAAAAGTTACGCATGCCGAATTTATCCGGTTAAAGCATCTGGAAAAGGCGTTGGCAAAATATGATTTCCTGGGCCGCGATTTGCAGATCGGATTTGATTACGGCCTCAATGCGGTGTTAAAACCCATCCCTGATAAAGAAGATTTTGAGATCGATCAAATGGAATGGGGATTTATTCCTTCCTACCTGAAAACAAGAGAAGATGTTAACCGGATGAGGCATGGCTACAAAGATGCCAATGGAAAATTTCATCCACCCATTACTACGTTGAATGCTGTTTCGGAGGAGTTATTGTTCCCCGGTAAGATATATAAAGAGGCTGCTTTAAAAAGAAGATGTCTTGTATTGTCCTCCGGGTTTTATGAATGGCGGCACGTACATCCACTCAATAAACGCACGGGTCAACCACTTAAGACAGCCAATAAATACCCATACCTTGTTAAGGTGAAGAATAAAGAATATTTTTTCATGGCGGGCATCTGGCAACCATGGACCGATAAATCAACTGGAGAATATGTGGAGAGTTTTGCTATTATTACTACTTCAGCGAACCAATTAATGGAGCAGGTGCACAATAGTAAAAAACGGATGCCGGCTATACTTACGGAGGATTTAGCCTATGAGTGGATGTTTGGTAATCCCGATGAAAAACGAATCACCGAAATTGCCCAATCGCAATTTCCAGCAGATCAGATGGAGGCTTATACGATTGGCAAAGATTTTCGAGAGGCATTGGATCCGACGAAGTCTTTTGTGTATGAAGAGTTGCCAGTTTTAGTAGAATAAAGGCGATAGGGAACTTTGCTCCCAGGACGTTGGGGTTTTTCCCACCAGGCACTAAGGTCACAGAGTGAAGCCTTTGTGTACCCATGTTTATATTATCCTTTTTATTATAACAAGAATGCACAAAGTGAATACTTGCTGAGCTTTGTGGCTTTGTAGGAATGCTGCAAATTTATATTCCCGCTGCTTTTAATAATAGTTTCTCTCCAAACCTATTCTTTACGCTGTCGATAGCCTGGTAGAGATTGATCATTTCCTGCGTGTCTTCAAACAGGTTTATCTGGTAAGTGCCGGGGATCAGGTTGGTAAAACGTATTCCAATGAGCCGGACCAGCAATCTTCGTTCATAGAGTTTGGCAAATAATTCTTTGGCCGTTTGTAATAAAATATGATCCGCATTGGTATAGTGAATAGAAACCTGTTTGGAGAATGTTTGAAAATCGGAATAACGAAGTTTCACCGTTACACAACCCGTCAATTTATTCTGGCTGCGTAATTCAAAAGCGATTTTCTCAGTCATGCGAACGAGTTGCCCATTCAGAAAATTAACATCAATAGTATCTTTATCAAAAGTAATTTCTGTGGAAATTGATTTTTGTTCGTGGTAAGGAACTACCGGCGATTCATCAATGCCGTTTGCCCTTCGCCAAAGTTCAACACCGTTCTTTCCCAACAAATTTTGTAATAGTTCAACCGGAATTTCACTGAGTGTCTTAACGGTTTCCACCCCCATCTTCAAAAACTTGTAGCCGGTTTCTTTTCCTATACCCGGAATCTTCATTACACTCAATGGAGCGAGGAATATCTTTTCATTACCAAAGGGTATTTCCAGTTGGCCATTGGGTTTTATTTCATTGGTAGCTACTTTACTGATCAGTTTATTACTGGCCAGCCCATAGGAAATTGGAAGGCCGGTTTCTTTAGATACTTTTTTCTTTAATTCATCGGAAAACTTACGGCACCCGTAAAACTTATCCATGCCGGTTAAGTCTACATAAAACTCATCGATGCTTGCCTTCTCAAACAAAGGAACCGCCTCCCGGATCACATCAGTTACCAGGGTAGAATATTTACTATACGCTTCATAATCGCTTTTAATAATAATAGCATGCCTGCATAGATTTAATGCCGCCCGCATGGGCATGGCACTGTGAATACCAAACTTCCTTGCCTCGTAACTGCAGGAAGCTACCACGCCCCGGTCACTGCTGCCCCCGATCAATATCGGTTTACCTAAAAGTTTTGGATTGCGCAAACATTCTACCGATACAAAAAAAGTATCGAGATCTAAATGTGTGATATGACGGTTATAGGTTAGCATATTTCCGTTGCTTATAACCTACTTTGTTCATTTTGTGTACCTCCAAACTAAATACGCCGAAATCTTCCACTACCTTTCCTGTCATCCGGTAAAATCCATTGGAATGCAGCGGGTAATTCCTGGCGGAATCCGGGAAGTGAACCGTATCTATCCAATCTAAATGGCAGTCTACAAATGTGCCAAAGAACATTTGTTCGCTGTTCTTGGTAGGTACCTGCTTTCGGGTAATGAAATACGCCAGCACCGTGATTGTTTTTCCGTCATGCTTTCCAAGATCCGTTGCAGCAACATATTTATCGGGATCATCATCCACTAATGAAAATGGATTGGAAAGCGTAAAACCCAGGATCTCTATCTGATCGTATAAATCATCCAATGGATTATCGCTTAATTCAGGAAGATGAAATTCAACCGGCTTGTCTTCAAACAAAGGCTTCCCCGTATGCAAAGCGGGTTGATTTTTTTTCTGCAGGAAATTGGCTTCCCACAACAATTGCTTTTTGGTTTTGCCTGTAAACCGAAAGGCTCCGATGCTTATGAGTGTATTCAATTGTTCCAGACCGATATTGGTTCGTTCAATAAAATCCTGCAAATGCAAATAAGGACCCTGCTGCTTTCGGTTCTCTAACATTGTTTCCACCAACTTATCCTGCAGCCCTTTTATATGAATAAATCCAACATACACTTTATTGCCAGAGATATTGGTGAATTGATCGCTGTTATTTACACAAGGCGCTTCGATATCGCCTCCCGTTTTAAGCAATTCAAGAAAATACAATTCCCGGGAATAGAAGCCGCCGAAATTATTAATGACTGCCACCATAAATTCTTTGGGATAATAAGTCTTTAGATAAAGACTCATATAACTTTCCACGGCGAAGCTGGCCGAATGTGCTTTATTGAAACTATACCCCGCAAAGCTTTCCATTTGCCGCCATACTTCTGCTGCCAATGCATCGGGGTGGCCAATCTTTTTACAATTAGCAAAAAATTTTTCTTTAATAAGTTGAAACTGGTTGTTGGACCGGTACTTTCCGCTCATAGCCCTGCGGAGAATATCGGCTTCCCCCAAATCGAGTCCCGCAAAATAGTGGGCTATTTTAATGACGTCTTCCTGGAACACCATCACGCCAAATGTTTCTCCAAGATGCTCTTCAAAAAGCGGGTGCAGGTATTCGATCTTATCCCGGTTATGATAACGATAAATATATTCCCGCATCATGCCCGACTGCGCTACTCCCGGCCGGATGATTGAACTGGCCGCTACGAGCGTAATATAATCATCGCAATGCAATTTTTTCAACAACTGCCGCATGGCGGGCGATTCAATATAAAAACAACCAATGGTATTGGCTTCCCGGATCTGTTTTCGAATCGCTTCATCTTTGCGGAAGTTTTTAAAGTCATGGATGTTTACATCAATACCGTTATTTTTCTTAATCAATCGCAGGCTTTCTTTTATGTGACCCAATCCCCTTTGACTTAGAATGTCAAACTTATTCAGGCCAATATTCTCTGCTACAAACATATCCATCAAGGCCGTTGGAAAATTTTTTGGTGGCATAAATAAGGTTGCATAATCATAGATCGGTTGTTCGCTGATCAACATGCCACAGGGATGAATGGAAAGATTATTCGGGAAGTTCTTCATTAATGCACCGTATTGCAGGATCAGGTGCTGTATTTTATCAGTTGGCTGATTGAATCGTTGAAGGACTTTTATTTCTTCTGCCGGAAGACCAAAAACCTTTCCCAATTGCTGTATAATCGCATCGTGCTGAAAAGTAGGATAGGCACCCAGCAGGGCAACATGGTTTTTGCCATACCGTTTAAATATAAAATCAATTACCTCATCCCGGTCCTGCCAGGAAAAATCAATATCAAAATCGGGAGGAGAAGTGCGGTGCGGATTTAAAAAACGTTCAAAAAATAAATTAAGTTCTATGGGATCTACATCGGTGATACGGAGACAATAAGCCACGATGGAATTAGCCCCACTACCACGACCTACATAATAAAAGCCTCTTGATTGTGCATAGCGGATAATATCATAATTAATCAGGAAATAGGCATTGAACCCGAGATCATTGATGATTTGCAATTCCTTTGCCAGGCGTTCGTTGGCCAGTTTGTTTTTCTTCCCATACCTGGCGATCAATCCGTCTTCCGCCAGTTTTCTTAATAAAATGCTGTCGTCTTCGGGACTCGCACTAAATGTTTTCTTGTTTTTATCGGTATGGAATTCCATTTGGATATGGCAGCTATCCATTAACCGGTAAGTATTCGTTACAATAAACGGATATAACCTGAAGGCATTTAATAATTCGCCGGGAGAAATAAATGTTTCGTCAATAGAAGCCTGTGCTTCTACCGGTAATTTGGAGAGCAACATATTGTTATGTATAGCTCTCAGTAAACGATGCAGGGAATGATAAATTCTATTTTGAACCGTAACCGGTTGACGGATCACTAATTTATCGGAATAGGTTTTCCAATCTGTACCATAAAGTTTGGTTAGTTCGGTCCGCAATAATCCAATCTGTTCGTTGGGGAATAATTCATTCAATGGCTTTGTTCCTAAAGGATACACTACAAAGCCATCCCATAGATCATTAAAGAAAGGCGTTTCATCGGCTCTTTCCGGGAAATCTTTCTTTTCGAGTAAGTGCACGGAAAGAAATTCATTGATCCAGGTGAGTCCCTTATTATTCGCAGCCATTAAAATATAAAGAAGTTTATCCCCGTTCCTGATTTCCGCGCCACAAACCGGTTTGATGCCCGCCTCTCTGCAATATTGAACAAAATCCCAGGTATCGCAGGTAGAATTAATATTTGTTAGGGCGAGAGCTGTAACACCATTATTAGCTGCCGCCTGAACAAGTTCTTTCGTTGAATAGGTTCCGTATTTAAAACTGAAATATGTCTTGCAATTGAGGTACATGGTCATGCAAGAATACTAAATTATTTAGTTTATCAATACTAAATATTTTAGTCTGTTGATTTTCAACTTCCCTGGAGTATAAATAGACCTGAAAGGAATAGAAAGGGGGTGATCAGCTTTTTGCCATTGCCTCTTATTTCATTCTACTTCAAAATTTTATTAAACTTTTCAAGCTCCATAATATCTGCCGGGGAAAGTTGTTGGTTACTACCGTATTTCGACTTAAAGAATAAGACCCGCTTGTGTTGAGGATATTTTATCAGAATGGCTTCAATCATTTCAGCATGCTTTTTATCTTTTTCTTCATACAGTGGTTTAGAAACAGGGGCAACCGATTTATACCGGGTGGGCCTTTTTAAAATTACCGCTTCCAGGGTAGCCAGCCAGTTAACCGGCATGGTCTTTATTTTAGCCGCTTTTTTATAAAGTCCTTCCAGTTGCTTTTTACTAAGTCCGCCCCGCTCTTCATACTGGTAAGAAAGGCTTTGCGTAAAAGTGGACGCCGGATTATCATCCAGTACCGCATTGAGCACTTCTTTTATTATATCAACATCGGGCTTTTTACGCTGTATCATTTGTGTCCGGGTTCTAAACACTGAAAGTAAGCAATTCCCTCCTTTAAGCGGTTTGATCATAATTAAGATTTTCTGTTGCTGTACATCAAGTATTAACCGCGTTTGGTCAAACCAATTATGTGAGGCCTGCCCGCTGTCTTTATTTTGTATTGTTAATGATGCCAATGAAAGCATCTTATTTCTTCACCTGAAAATCGACATATATGAATGCAACTATTAAACGTATTACGGCAGCAATCTTATTCCTGGTTACCCTTTCGGCTCCGTTATTTTCTTCTGCTCCCAAATTTGGCGGCGAAGGCTTTGAGGTTTACATAAACAATAAATTGGTACTACAGCGATTCGGTAATCAGCTTGATATGGTGAAAACGATTTCGTTAAGCCAGTATTCCCCCGGCGATCAGATAACCATTAAATACTATCATTGTGGCCGGGTTGGCAAAAGCAGGAGCCTGATTGTTAAAGATGAAAACAATAAAGTGCTAAAGCAATGGAAGTACAACGATGTAACAGAACCAGTTTCCGGAATGAACTGTGCTATAAAGGATATCATTAGCCTGGAAAATACCAGTAGTGTGCTGAATCTTTATTATTCTTCTACTGAATTACCCGGTGGACGATTGCTGGCCTCATTTACTATCGCCAATAGTAATGCCCGCAAAACAACTCCTTAGTCAAACCGATTGGCTGATGGGGCGGAGTTGGAAATACCAGCTCCGCTTTTTTTATGCTGCCTACCCTGATTTGCACTGCCGTTCTCTGAATTCGTGTAGTTTCATGGTTCAATGGGTATTGTATGAAAAAAATATTTTTACTTTTTCTGCTGTTATCCGCTATTCGGGCTGAAGCACAAACCGGCTCAGATATTTACTTATTTGAGTTGAAGGTAAAAAACAATCAACCGTCTGTGTTCAACCCGGTCAATATCACCAATCACAAAGGATACGACAACCAGCCTTTTTTTCATCCTGGAAAACCGGTTATTTATTATAGCTCATTTAACGATAGCGGCCGAAGCGATATTAAATACTATCATTTAAAGAATGCAAGAACTACCAACCTCACCATCACCAATGAAAGAGAGTATTCTCCTACACTCACCCCGGATAGTAAATTTATCTCCTGTATCATACAACGGGACGATGGTTCGCAGGACCTGGGTAAGTATCCGCTTCAGGGAGGAGAACCCCAGGTACTTATCAATACGCTTAAAGTAGGCTACCACGTTTGGGTGGATGATCATAGTTTATTATTATTTGTGCTGGGAGATTCCAGTAAAAATACCTTGCATGTTTATAATCTGTTAACCAAAGAAGATAACATAATAGTAGAAAATCCCGGCCGTTCATTACACCGGATACCCGGAACAAATGCAATTAGCTTTGTACACAAGATCAGTAAAGAGGAATGGCTGATCAAACGCTACAACAGTGTAACTAAAGAAATTTCTACCATCGCCCCTACACTTCCCGGGAGAGAAGATATTGCCTGGCTTAATAAAGAAATATTGCTGAGTAGTGATGGTTCCCGCTTATTTTACTTCGACGTTAGCACCAATAAAGGCTGGCAACTTGTTCCGATTGAAAATAACAACCTGCCAATAAAAGGCATTTCGAGGCTTGCGGTTAATACCAGGAATACTAAAGTGGCAGTAGTAGTGAGTGAATAATGACTGTACTGATACGCTGGAAATGACAGAATTTCTGATTTTTTTGCCCGGCATATTTTTTAGTGCTTGTTTACCGATTGTTTTATTATTCACTCAAAACAGAGTAACATGCACTACAAACAAGCCGCAAAAGGCAACTACGGAAACAGGCCCCTGTTTTACCGTTCCATGGAACGTGCAGCCGTAAACATTTACAGAACAGACAACAGCTTCGAACTGCTGGTGTTTGCACCCGGCCGCATTAAAGAACATTTTAAATTGGATGTACAGGGAAATGAATTAATCATTTCGTACACTCCCCCTGAGGGTTTTCCAAGACCCGATTGGATTTTACGGGAATACAGCCGGGGCGGTTTCCGCAGAAGCTTTAATCTGGATGAAAGCATCGACACCCAAAACATCACCGCCAAGTATGTGGATGGGGTGTTGCAGGTTAGCTTGCCGGTAATTGCAGGAAAAGAAGCTTCCAAAAAGGAAATCGTAATTAATTAAGCTAAGAGATTAAAAGCGGAAAGAGGTGAAAGATTGTGAAGGAATTTTTTACATCCACTTTATTTTTTAGCATTTAACTTTGTTAGCTGATTTCAAAAAGGTGGTTGCCTTAAATGGCAATCACCTTTTATATTATTGGATCTCTTCAATAATATAATTAAAACCATTCGTAGTGGTTTTGTCACCAGGCTTACGCCCCATCAGTTGTTTCCCTAATGGCGATTGCGGGGAAAGAGCAATAACAGGTATGCCTTCAATGATAGTTTTTCCAAGCGCTACACTCAACAGCAACCATCCTCTATTAGTTTTTACCAGGCATCCCTGAACCACTTCCTGGTTGGTTTCTTTCCGGTCTATGGAAGAGAACCGGGTTTGCTGTTCCAGCGCTTCCTGCAATTGATGCCGGATATTATCCTGTTCAATCTGCAGCATCGCCCGGGCGGTTTCATACTTATCGCCGGCCGTGCTTTTTGTTTCGATGGCCGTACTTTCTTTCAATTCATCCAGCTGTTGCTGCAGGTTCGTGATTTTTTCTGCAAGCAGTTGTTGAAACTGATGATATGTTTTTTGCTTGAATGTCATTTTTTCAAAACACAAATTACAAAGTTAAAATTCCTTTATGGTTTAATTGCCACGAAGAATCCAATATTTTCTTCGTGTCTTCGTGGCAACCTTTTGTATCACATTAATTAAAAAAGCTTTTTTCTCTTATCAATTAATCAGTGTTATTTACTGTTTCTTATTTTTACCAATGCATTCTTCCAATCTGATTGAATTTTATAGGAGTCTGCCCCTACCGGTTGTTCCCAAAGGATTCGAAATTCTTCATCCTCAGCTTTCCCCGGAAGTGATGCGGGTGGTCCGTAAATTCTTCACCAAATATTATAGCGACAATCGTACACGCAAACTTTTGTTGGGTATTAATCCCGGACGTCATGGTGCTGGTATGACTGGCATCAACTTTACTGCCCCCCGGCAGCTTACAAACAATTGCGAAATAGATCATCCATGGGGAAACAGTTCTGAACTTTCGGCAGAGTTTATTTATGCAATGATTGACCAATATGGTGGTTCTGAAAAATTTTATAGCAACTTTTTTATCGGCGCCGTATCTCCACTGGGTTACATAAAAGATGGAAAGAACATCAACTACTACGATGATAAAAATCTTCAAAAAGCCGTAACGCCTTTTATTATTGAAACCATACAAAAGCAATTATCTATGGGTTTGTCTTCCGAAGTTTGCTTTTGTATAGGAGGGGAAAAAAATTATAAATTCCTAACGGCGTTAAATGATAAACATAAATTGTTTCAAAAAATAATTCCTCTTGCCCATCCACGGTTTATTATGCAGTATCGCCGGAAAAAAATGGATGAATATATTCATCAATATCTTGATGCGTTGCATACTTGCTGATAAATTGGTCTGTTTTATGGTTTGTGGTTCTTTAACATCGAAATGTCATTACTATATACATCATATCATTATATTACCAGTAGTTGTAATCCAGTACCAGGTATATTTAATCCCAAAGCTCATGTAACTCCTTCCATTCTACTTCTCAAACCTGATCTTGTATTCCGACACGTACACGGCACTGTCTTTGGTCATATCCTTATAAAAGAGTCTTGCTTCCCGGCCCAACCGAAGACAGGTATATTTACTAAGAATATCCTCAGAAGTATTCATCGGTTGCAAAGAAGGATACCAGATAATATGACCAGGTTTATCCAATAACAATTGCGGCTTGCTCCACTGTTGTGCATTATCTCCAGTACCAAGGTCCTCATGACTGTTGAAAGAAATATAAATACGGCTTCCTTGCCAGGAAGGACCGGTAACATGTCCCATCAGCATTACCCATTGTTTTAAATAAGTGTTCCAGCTAACGGAGGGCCCCCAGTGAAAACCACCTGTTGGGGAGGATGCCGGACCACCACCTTCCGCTGCAGGTATTTGGAGCGAACGAACCGGTACGCCAATACCATCAGAAGCTGCATTAAAAGAATTTCCATCCCAGCGTTTTGCTTTACCAACCGGGTTGTCGAGATCACTGAGTTTGATACGCGCTATACTAATGCATTGCCCGCTCCATTCTTTTACCGGGTCATAAGTGGCAGAATCAAACACCCCGGGATAGCCATATTCCCCATAAAAAAGATAGAGATAGTCTCCGTTTGCCACGGCCGAAGGATCTCCTACGCCTCCTGGAAAAGTATTAGAAGTATTAAAGGGTTTTAATATCATTCGGGACTGAAGGTCTTCAATAAATATTCCGTGATTATTCCAGCTATGTCCTCCATCGGTTGATTTCATTATTCCGATACGGCAAACCGCGGCAGCCGATTGCGGACCTTTCAATCCCTGGGGCCAATTATGATCAATATATCCTGTCCCGGTTGAACTATCGTAAGGCAATGTTGAAGGATAGTTCTCATTGTGATAAACGGCATAGAGGATTTTGCCTGAAGCGTCTTTAGTATCCTGGTATACTGTTTCAAACCAAACCGCGCCATGCAATCCATTACTACGCGGGTTAACATTGGGAGGCATCACCGGGTCAGTAAATTCATCCATTTTACGGAGAAAGGCTTCATCAGCATTTCGTCCATCGGCAAATTCCAATTCGTTGGAATACCCCCAAACAGGGTCTTCGCCATACTTACCCGGAAAGATACGAAACGTATCGCCGATCCAGGCTTCAGCCATATTACAATCCACGAAGGAATTAAAATAAAATTTTTCACTGGAGATCAATTCTGCTTTGGGTATCGAAGTTGTTATGGCTTTTTTATCATCTTTGCAGGCGGTAAATAATCCGGCTACGAAAGAAATAGTTATGAGAATTGTGATTAATCTTTTTACTAACATATATTCTTTATTATAAAAAGTATTCCCCTGAAAATTAAACAAAAAATAAATATATAAGTGGAGTAATTCCTCTGGGAAAGCCTGGATAAGGATAAAAAGCTCACCGCATTTTTTTTTGATAGAAAGATGAAATCCTTATATTTTTATTAATAAATCAAAGCGGCCGTTCTTCCTTTATTTGGAGTCTCTCTTCCTGAAAGTATACTATTCATTCAAAATTATTTTCCTAATTAAGAAAAATTCCTAACCTTCGCCTTCAATTCTAAGGTATTATGAAAATGCGCTAAGGTTCGCTCCCATTGTAAAGAACCTGAATCTTAAAGTCTCCTCTTACTCCGCAACCTATTCCTGTTGCGGGTTATCGATTAATTTATTTATTTCATTCTAAATGGATTTCACTCATGTCGCAGCAAACGACTTCCTATACTAACAAACTATCCTATTATATTTCATTAATAAAGCAAGCCCTCAAAGGGGGAGAACATGATTATACACAGGGAAGCATCCGCAAAGCCATCTTCCTGCTTGCCATTCCAATGATTCTTGAATTAAGTCTTGAAAGTGTTTTCGCAGTAGTAGATATGTATTTTGTAGGGCATTTACCGAATAGCAAAAACGCGGTAGCTACAGTTGGACTAACCGAATCGGTGATTTCCATTGTTTATTCAATAGCCATTGGATTAAGTACGGCGGCTACAGCCATGGTGGCAAGACGTATTGGTGAAAAAAATACCGAAGCAGCAGCGCAGGCAGCTATGCAATCGCTTATTGTTTCTTTAGGAGCCACGGTTCTTATCAGTATTACCGGTATCATTTTCGCGCCTGATATACTACGCCTGATGGGCGCGCAACCCGATGTAGTGATGGAAGGAACTCCCTTTACCCGCATTATGCTCGGCGGAAGCGTAGTTATCATTCTCCTCTTCCTGATCAATGGTATTTTTCGTGGTGCCGGTGACGCGGCCATCGCCATGCGCAGTTTATGGCTGTCAAGTATCATTAATATTTTTCTATGCCCTCTTTCTATTTATGGAGTAGGCACCTGGCATGGGTGGGGCCTGAAAGGGGCGGCTATCGCAACCACTATCGGCCGTGGCATTGGAGTATTGTATCAATGCTATCACTTGTTCAGAGGTAAAAGTGTTATTCATTTTAAAAAGCAACACTTCCTGTTTGATATAAAAATCATCCGTTCAATAATCAAAATTGCCTGGCCCGCTACGCTACAGTTTTTGATTGCATCGGGAAGCTGGATTGTATTGGCGTGGATCGTTGCAACCAGCGGTGGAACGATTGCTTCGGCCGGTTACCAGGTAGCCATTCGTAATGTAGTATTCTTTATTTTACCCGCGTGGGGGTTAAGCAATGCAGCAGCTACATTGGTTGGGCAAAACCTGGGTGCCAGGGAACCGGGCCGGGCAGAAAAAAGTGTATTATTATCTGCCCAATACAATGCGATCTTTATGCTGGGTGTAACGCTGTTATTTATTTTATTCTCCCATCCGATCATTCGCATTTTTACCGGGGATCCGGCTGTTCAGGAAGTGGGGGCTCTATCCTTACAGATCATCGGTACGGGGTATGTTTTTTACGGCATCGGAATGGTGATGATACAATCACTCAACGGATCAGGCGATACCAGAACACCCACCTGGATCAATTTTGTTTGTTTCTGGTTGTTTCAGATACCGCTTGCCTATATACTTGCCAAACCATTAAATATGGGACCTACCGGTGCTTTTATAGCGATCCCCGTTGCGGAAACGGCCATCGCGGTATGGGCCTATATTATATTTAAAAGAGGGAAGTGGAAGAAAGTAATTATTTAGAACAAAATCGGGATTAGCTTAAATGTGCGAATTTGCAGAAGTAAGGATGTGCGAATGCCTTAGGTCAAATATTCCCAACTATTGAAAATTTTAATTTTCTCAAGAATGATACAACCCGGCATTCTTTATATTCATAAACCTATTCTATTCTTTTATTGCATGTAGCGTTAATATGTTACGAGCGTTTTATAACCGGAAGAATCCGCAAATTTGCACATTAGCCATCCGCAAATTATAATCATGAGCCAAATTTCTAACAACACCCTTAAGCAGATTTTCTTTCTCCTGGTAATTATTTTGCTGGGCATTATTCTTTTCATTCAACTGAAAACGTTTTTACCCGCTTTACTGGGTTCATATACGTTATACGTGATCCTGCGTAAATATATGTTCATTTTGCAGGCCCGCTACAAATGGAAAAAAGTGCTGGCAGCCTCTGTGCTGATGCTCCTCTCCTTTATTATAATACTGCTGCCTATCTTTTTACTCATTAATATGATGAGCTCGAAAATTAGTTTTGCCGTGCAGCATTCCTCCCAGGTACTTACTTCGATAAAAGGATTTATAAACCAGTATGAATTAAAATATGGGTTTGAATTACTGAGCGATGAGAACATAAACAAAATATCCGCCTGGGCCGCTAATACTCTTCCCTCCATTTTAGGTGCCACCATAAATACAATAACTACTATTGCGGTGATGTATTTCATCCTATACTTCATGCTTACTGATGGCAGAAGGATGGAAGCCGGTTTTTATGATATGGTTCCCCTGAAGGATGAGAATGTGTTACTGCTGCGAAAGGAAATGAATTCACTTGTTTTTTCTAATGCCCTTGGTATACCATTGATAGCCTTATTACAGGGAGTAGTGGCGTTAATTGGGTACCTCGTACTCGGAGTTGAAGAACCTGCCTTTTGGTTTGTGATTACCTGCATTGCTTCTATGTTGCCTATAGTGGGTGCAGCTGTTGCTTATATTCCTGTTGCCGTATTGTTTTTCGCCAGTGGTCATCCCACTAAAGGGATTATAATGCTGATATTCGGATTTGCAATTATTGGGTCGGTAGATAATATTTTCCGGTTTTGGTTGCAAAAAAAATTAGGAGATGTGCATCCGCTCATAACCGTATTCGGCGTAATCATCGGCATAAACCTATTTGGATTTATCGGTCTAATTTTTGGCCCCCTGCTCATCGCTTTATTTATATTACTTATTCGTATTTACGCCAATGAGTTCAGTATTAAAACAACTGGTTAATAGTATGTAATCTGACCACAGCATCTCAGGTAATTTTACTAAGCAGAATTACCCAACCTTATAATTTGATCCTTTTAAGGCACAATAAAATAAACCCACTGAATAGGCTTGTATATTTAACGAAATGATAATATTTTTCAGTCAGATGCCGTTTTAAATCCGGAACGCATCTTTTGAAAATCCCTATGATAATCATGTACCGCCCATTTAAATCCGTTTCCACGGCAGGCCTTATTTGCTTGCTGTTGACCGCACCGGTCTTAATCTCCGGTACTTACTCCGGCGAAACCGGTACTACGAGCACTACGATGACAAATGATCATTCCACAAGTTTACTAAAAACAACCAAACAATTATTACAGGAAGAAGCACGCGTGCTGTACGATAGTATGAATCTCAAACGTGCGGGCCTGAGTATAAAAGCATTTGAATTTGCCTGGCAAGGCTATAAGCAATTGCTCGAAGCGGGTCGCATATATAATAAAGAAGTAATCTCGATTTGCGATTTCAGTCAATCATCGCGCCGCAAACGCTTTTATATAATAGATGTAGAAGAAATGAAAGTGTTATTCAATACCTATGTGGCACATGGGCGTAAATCAGGGGGAGAATATGCCCGCTCTTTTTCCAATAATCCCGAATCACATAAAAGCAGCCTGGGTTTTTATATTACGCGCCAAACCTATTATGGTGGTCACGGGCTTTCATTGACTATAGAAGGATTAGAAGCGGGTATTAATGACAAAGCGGACGAACGTAAAATTGTGGTACATGGATCAGAATACGTTGGTGCGAATTTCTTACGGATGAATCGTTTTAACGGAAGAAGTTTTGGATGCCCCGCGGTACCGGCAAAAGACTGTCAAAAAGTAATTAATACTATAAAAGATGGTTCTTGTTTATTCATTTATCATCCAACAAAAAACTATATCTCGAAATCGAAGATATTAAACGGCTAGGTCGGACGTAAACTTCAGATGGTTTGAAGGCGAAAATGCTCAATATAGGTTCGTACCCTATGATTGGGCTTTTCTTTTTTGGCCCCCTCCAACTCCCCCGAAGGAGGAGAGAATAGCAGCTCGCTGCCTAATTTTTATTTCCATCAGAAGCTATTAGCCTTGAATTTTAGAGTATTTAACTATTGAATCTACTAAAGTATTCTTTAAGTCCCCCTTCAGCGGATTTAGGGGGCTTCTCAAATCCACCAGGCAATAAGCTGTGCGAGCATTCCAACAATAAACCCCTGAATAATCTGAAAACGGGTATGATCAGAAACAATCAATCGCGCGGTTGCCACCATCCCCGCAATAAGCACAACTATAGATAAGTACAATCCACTGGCGTTTTCATCTGTAAAAGAAAATATTAAAAAGAAGGTTAGCATTCCACCCATGGCTGTTGTATGCATGCTTACTTTACTGTTGATATTAATAATCCATGCTCCGCATACTCCAAAAAAACTCCCCTGCAAGAAATTTATAAATATCTCGGGGCTGCCTGGCAGTTGTTTAAGTACGAGCCAGGGCCAGAAATAAAATATGATGGCAGCCGCATACGGAATAATCCGTTCTTTACTGGTAGCCAGTTGCATGGATTGTATCAATTTCAACCGCCACATTAAAAAAACGGCAAAGCCTGGAATAACCGCCGTGCTTAGGGCTACGGTGAGTAAACGGAATAACTTGAGTGAATTATCGAATCCAGCAAACAAATACGGATGAACATAAATTAAATAGGCACTTACATACGACGTAATAAACAACGGGTGAAAAAGGTAAGAAATAATATGAGCAGGAACCCGAATATATGCCGGTTGAATTTCCTTTTCCAGCAATTCGTCGCTATTATCAACCACCATATGTTTCATATAAATTATAATTCTTTGCGCAGGCGGGCCACGGGAATATTTAATTGCTCGCGGTATTTGGCAACGGTGCGTCGTGCAATATTATAGCCTTTTTCCTGAAGTAGCTCTGTAAGGCGTTCATCGCTCAAAGGTTTTCGTTTGCTTTCTGCTTCAATCAGGTTGCTTAAAATTTTCTTTACTTCCCGGGTAGATACTTCTTCGCCGCTATCCGTACTGAGTGATTCGCTGAAGAAGAATTTAAGCCGATAGGTTCCAAACTCTGTTTGTACAAACTTACTGTTGGCTACCCGGCTCACCGTAGAAATATCGAGGTGGGTGCGTTCGGCAATATCTTTTAAGATCATGGGGCGCAGGGTTGTTTCATCCCCTGTTAAAAAGAATTCATGCTGGTACTCCATAATGGTTTCCATTACACTGGTAAGGGTATGTTGCCGTTGTTTAATAGCATCTATGAACCATTTAGCCGCATCAATTTTTTGCTTTATAAAAAGGACTGCTTCTTTCTGCCGTTTATCCTTCTTTGTTCCCCTATCGTATTCTTTAAGCATATCGCGATATCCGCCACTGATTCTCAGATCAGGGGCATTGCGCGAATTGAGTGTTAATTCCAGCTTTCCGCTGTTATTATAAATAAAGAAATCAGGAACTACATAATTTTCAGCCTTATTATCATCGGCATGATTACCCCCTGGTTTAGGATTCAATCGGATTATCTGCCCAATCACCGCTTTCAATCCTTCATCATCTATTCCTAATCCACGCTGTATTTTTTCATAATGTTTTTTGGTAAACTCGTCGAAGTAATTTTCGATGGCATCAATGGCTTTATCAACGGGATTGTTCTTTACTTTTAACCTGTATAATTGCAATAATAAACATTCCTGCAGATTTCTTGCCGCTACGCCTGGCGGATCGAATTGCTGAACCAGTTTGATCAACTGTTCTATTTCCTCCTCATTAGAATCAATATTTTGGCGGAAAGCCAGATCATCCACTATGGCGGCGGTTTCCCTTCGCAAGTACCCATCATCATCTATACTGCCTACAATTTGTTCGGCAATTCTGCGATCTTTTTCTTCCATTTTCATCAAACCCAATTGCTCCAGTAAATGCTCGTGAAAAGAAGTTTCCATCCGGTGAGGACTCACCTTGCCTTCATCCACTTCAGGATAATTATCATCGCGGAGCTTATAATCGGCAATATCATCATCGCCATCATTAACATATTCACTGATGTCAATATTCTCATACTCCTCTTCCCCCCCGTCTTTTTCAGGATCTTCCTCCGCCGTGTTTTCAAATTCATCTTTCAATTCCGTGTTAAATTCTTCATCATTATTGTCCTCTGAAAGTTCCAGTGCAGGGTTTTCTTCCATTTCCTCCTTAATCCTTTCTTCCAAATTTGCCGTAGGTACCTGTAGCAGTTTCATTAACTGAATCTGCTGAGGAGACAATTTTTGGAGAAGTCTTTGCTGTAATCCCTGACTAAGTGCCATATTTGCAAGGGGTTTTATGCGTCGGGCAACCTTTTTAAATTATTAGGGGGGCGCCCGAACCACAAAAATCAGGCCGTAATTTACGTATAATTATAAATAGCTGCATGCAACGATTTTATAAATTTATTGTTGTGTTTTTCCTGTTAGTAGGGTTTCGGGGAGTTGCCCAGCAGACCCTATTGACTCTTCGGGGAATTAAAATAACCTCAATCACTGGTAAGCAGATTAATACCTCATTATTGCTGCCTCAGGCTGTTTCCCCTTCCCAGCTACCTTTTTTAGGAACTAAACCAGGTTTTGTATACCGCGCTATAACTCCTGATTTCTATTCAAAACACCTGGCTTTTTTTTGCCGCACCGAGTTACAACTGGAAAAAAAATTGAGCGTGCCCCTTCGATTCCGGCTTGGTTCTTTAGAATATACCAATAAGCTGGAGGGGAAAAAATAGACCCCTCTAACTCGCACTTAAGTTCTCAACCGCCTCTGCAACAGATGCATTTCAACTTATTTAATTAAAATAATAGGTACTTGCCTGGTGTTTTGATAAGAGCAACTATTTATCCAGAGTTTTTACCGCGCGCATTGCCTTCTATTAAAACCATTGATAAGCAATATGCAATCATTAAACTTCGTTTGAATTAAGAACACGAATCCGCAAACGTTTGAGGCTTTCAACACTAAACGAATTCTTATGCCCGAAAATAGAGAATTGAAAATATTCCTTGTTGACGATGATATATTTTGCCTGAACCTGTACCAGCAATTCTTAATAAAATTGGGCTACGAACAAATCAATTGCTTTAATGGCGGTAAAGATTGTTTAGAGAACTTAAAACAACGCCCCGATATTATTTTCCTCGACTATTACATGGAAGACATGAACGGGATTGATGTATTGCAATCGATCAAAGCTTTTGATAATGATATAACAGTAGTATTTATTTCGGGACAGGAAAATGTTGAAATTGCCGTTGACGCTCTTAAATATGGCGCTTTCGATTATATCGTAAAATCCAAAATCACCCTCGAGTTACTAAAGACTACCATTGACCGAATTTCAGCTGAAAAGGGCATTACACACGCCCCGGGTAAAAAATCATTCTTCGGTCGAATGAAATCTAATTTTGGAATATAAATCATACTCTCCTGCCAAGGCTTTCTTGTTTATTCTCTTTGTACTTTCTTCCGGAAGAGGACTTTACAGTTGAGAAATCCTTCCATCAACCCTGTCAAGTTTTATTATTTACTCCAATATCTTTTTTTCGCTCAGGATTAGGTTTTATAAAAAAGACCTCCTAGAGAGGCCTTATTCACCGGAACCATAATAAAAATTGCTTCCCCTTCTATTTCTTTAATTTTTGCCTTCGAGCTTACGCTTTAATGCATCTACCTCTTCCTTTAATTCTTTGATTGCGTTAATTAACACCGGAACAAGTTCCGCATAATTCATACCCAAGAATTCAGTTTTTTCATTCCCGATCACCACCTCTGGTATAATCTTTTTTACTTCCTGGGCTATTAAGCCAACCTTACCGGTTGACAGCTGGCCCTTCCAATTGAAGGCAACAGGACGCAACAGCATCAACTCCTTCAGCCCATACGGAAGTTCGTGAATATTTGTTTTTAATCGTGCATCCGATGTTTGAATAACTCCATTGGCCGACCAAACTTCACTCCACCTGGCTCCGTTTTTTCCCAATGCATACATATTGTCGGCCCCAGGCTGGATGCCCAATGAATTCATCCGCATAATTTCGTTGGCATCCCCTGTTCCGCCAGTAAAAAAAATCAATTGTTTATTTACACTGGCATTACCAATTACAAAATCGTTTCCTGTTGCAAATAAGTAGGCCTTATTCGTGCCAGCTAACAGGCCAGTGCCGCTGTACCCGCTGGAATTAATCCCCATGTTTACATAATTCACGGTTTCATTTCCATTATTAGCAGTAGCTACTACATCAGAACTAGCGCTGGCACCATTACTATTATTTTGAATGTTCAACTGCAGGTAATTATTAATTGTTCCTTTGCCACTGATTACATTGTACGAAGAGGTAAATCCGGCATCTACCAGTAATTTTTCCGGGTTAGTGCTGTTAAAAGTAGCGGTACCAATCCCAACCCGACCACTATGAGAAACAGCAAGAATATTTGCATTGATATTGGATGCTCCATTATCGGATACGGACTGGAAGTTCACATAACTCTCGCTTCCGCCATTAGCGGTATAATTTATTTTAAATAGCTTTTTGTTTGCAGGATTATCGGTATTCTCAAGATAAAAACCCGGTCCGCCAAATCCGTTGCTACCATTGGCGGTAATTGTAAGACCCTTTACATACGTATTAGTAATTCCGGATACAGTACCTGCACCCCCTATATGTACATCGGTAGCCGGATTGGTAACGCCAATTCCTATCCGCCCGGCTCCGGTAATACGCATCCGTTCAGTATTATTTGTGATAAAAGGAAGGGAATAATTAGAGGTGGTACCTATTCTTTTTTCGGAACTAACTCCGTTTCCTTCCATACTCCAGTTGGAAAACAATTGATCGGAATTGTTTTGAGAGGAAACATACCAGCCCGTCCCATTACTTATTACTGTTATTGCCTCATTGGTATTATCGAGCAGCCACCCAGTAGTACATCCGTCAATACCCTGGCCTGATGCCGTAATAATAGTAAGTACGGGTGGTATACCGGCGGTACTGGCATTTTTTATACGGTACATTCTTCCGGTACAGCTACTGGCGTCGGGTAAGGCAGCGGTAGCATTAGCCGCGCCGGTAAATACTATTGTATTATCAGTGCTCGTAATAGTTGTGTTACCTGAAAAGGAGCGGTAATTTAGTGACAGGGCTCCCCGTACATCCAGGGTAGAATTAGGAGACGTTGTTCCTATTCCTACCTGGGCGGTGGCAGGCAATGTTATCCAAAGCATGCCCCATATCAGGTTACAATTTTTCATAATTGTATTTTAAAAAATACAAATCGGCATCTAAGGGTTAAAGGCCGATCTGCTAGCGAACAACTATTTTTTGTGTTAACCGATGCGTATTATTTTTAACATCCAGTACATATATGCCTGGTGTTATAGCAGCCGCTAAAGGAATGGTTGATACTGCCCCTGCATTGGCAGTTATGTTTCCCTTCTGCATCAATTGGCCGCCTGTATTTATCAATGAATATTCATAGTTTCCGGCATTTACGCTACCGGTACTGATATGGATAAATTGATAAACGGGGTTATTGATTACATATAATCCCCCCTCTTCTGATCTTTCTGTAACAACAGCCACCGTTGAATAATTATACCGGCCGTTTTTATCAACACTTCGTATGCGGTACCACGCGGTTCCATTCAATAGAAGAGCATCATTGTATTGATATTTATTTGTTCCGTTGCCATTATGTGCAAGAGTAATGCCGATTCTCCGGTAACTAATTCCATCTTCGCTGCGTTCAATTTCATATTTCTCCGCATTTAGTTCACGGGTAGTTGACCAATCGAGTTGTGAATAGTTTTGTTTACGCTGCGCCGTGAATTTCAGGAATTGCAGGGGTACAAACCAGTCCGTACTTCCAAAACTATATAATCCAAAGCTGCCTACACCAGTGGCGGTAATAACTCCGGTTGTAAGGATGTTGCCGGTAGCAGAGCCGCCACGGTCGGTCCATAAACCACCAAAATAATTCACCACTTTTATTTGATTTAGAACAAAAGGCGGAAAGGCGATTTTGCTATTATCCCAATTCAGCGTGATATCTGCTGTACCGCCACTTAACCTGGTTATATCCCAATACTCATTGTTGTCTACCAGCAAAATGGGTGTTAACACGTTTGTTGGATTAGGCGTAACCAGATAATACTTACAATTGAACTCGGAAGAAGCGGATAAATTACCAATAGCCGCATTCCGCAAAAACGTTCCATTACCAACTGGAAAAGTGAAATTACTGTTCCCTATTTTTTTAACCCAACCATTTACATGACGGCTATCGGCAGAACCAGTATGAGAAGCACCGGCTTCATAAATTAAATAGTTTGGGGTAACAGAAGTTGTAATAATTCCACTTGTAAATGTGTGCGCACCACTTACACTCAAATTAGCATTCAGGGTGATTCCTGAAGCGTTATTAGTAACCAGGTTAAACGTGCGGAATAGTTGTGCTCCTCCCACAATTTGCGCACTGGTTCCATTTAGATACAGTGTTCCCGTACCCACGGGCATGGCCGCTTGTCCATTAGTAAGATTTTGCCTCACATACAAACTTCCATTGTTGGTTAATGCCCCAGAAACGGTATTGGTAAGCGCCCCATTAATATATAATATATCACTGCCGCCGGTAATGACCAGTGTGCCGGTATTTTGAAGATCAATCTGGGACTGTACAAATACAACCTGCATGAGTACGATGATGGTTAAAAATAATTTCACTCTTTTCATCAGGATATTTTTAAGTATAATCAATTTAATTACGGTATTCCTTATTTATTGTTTTCAATCGTGATTTCAATTCAGCATGTTTCATTTGCTGTTCCTGAATTGTTTTAATGAGCACCGGTACCAATTCTGCGTAATTCATTCCCAGCATTTCTTTGCTTTCATCTCCTGTTACTACTTCAGGCACCCATTGATTTACTTCCTGGGCTATCAATCCAAGGCGGGTACGACTATCATCCAGTTTTTTCCAGTGATAGCTTACCGGATACAATTTCAATAAAGTACTTAATCCATATTGAAGCGGAAGAATAATTGTTTTTAACTGTATATCGGATGTTTGAATGGTTCCGTTTGCCGACCAAACCGCGGTCTAGCGCGCTCCATTTTTACCCAGTATATATAAATTATCAACATAAGATGCAACTACACCGGCAACAGATAATTTACCTGCCGGATTGGTTACCCTAATTCCCACATTATCTCCACTAAGTATGCGTACTTTTTCATCTGTATTCTGAAATCCATTGGTAAAAAAGACCAGGGCGCGGGCGGCTGTGCCATTACCAATATAAAAATTGTGACCGGTAGCGTACAGGTAAGCAGTATTATTACCATCAAGTATGGGAAGGGCAGGATTACTGTATCCGCTGGAATTAATTCCCATATCAATAAAGTTTACCGTTTCAGTGCCGGTATTATTGGTGGCTACAACGTCCGAACTGGCGCTGGATCCACCGGATCGGTTTTGAATATTTAATTGCCGATAGTTGTTAATGCTTCCCCGACCACTGATTACGTTATAAGAACCGGTTGTAACCGCGGTTACCAATGGCTTCTCCGGATTAGTGGAAATAAATGATGAAGTGCCAATACCTACCTGTGCAAACGATCCGGTGTATATGACTATAAGGCCCGCTAATATTGCTGTTATTTTATTCAATGTGTTCTTGGATTTCGGCTAACTTATTTAACCCTGCTTATTTATTATTCACCTGCTTTTTCAATTCGCCCAGTTCTTTCCGGGTAACATCCAGTTCTGTTTTTAATTCTTTAACCGCATTAATCAATACGGGTACCAGTTCAGCGTAATTCATTCCTATATTTTCTTTTGACTCATCACCCACCACAACTTGTGGAATGATCTTACGCACTTCCTGGGCAATAAGACCAATTTTGTTACCTCCGGTATTATCCTTCCAATTGTAGGATACGGGTTCCAGTCGCATAATTTCATTCAACCCGTAAGTAAGGGGAAGAATATTTTTCTTTAACCGTACATCGGATGTTTGTATGGTACCATTAACAGCATAAACCACACTCCAGCGCTTAGTCGCCGTACCCATCGTAGTGGCATTATCCGTACCGGGTTGAACAGCTGCCGCTGTTACGCGCATTTTTTCATTGGCGGCAGCAGTACCACCTGTAAAGAAAACAAGGTCCTTTGCTGCAGTACCGTTACCGATAGCAAAGTCGTTACCGGTAGCATACAGGTAGGCATTATTAATTCCTCCTAATATGCCGCTGCTTGTATAGGTGCTGGAGTTAATCCCCATATCCACAAAATTTATAGTTTCATTTCCATTATCAGCTGTTGCTACTACATCAGAACTGGCTGCACTACCGGAAGAAGAGTTTTGAATATTTAACTGCAGGTAATTATTAATTGATCCTTTACCACTGATAACATTGAAAGAAGTCGTAACTCCCGCATCCACCACCAGTCTTTCAGGGTTCGTAGCATTGAATGTAGTAGTCCCGATGCCCACATTACCATTTGCTTTCATTGTCATGGTAAGATTATTAGTTGTTCCTGATCCTGTGTACACAGCGAGGTCGCCTTCGCCCCATATCTGCGGTTGGCCGCTTGCTGAAACACCATAAAAGAATCCGTCGTAAGAACCCGTACCGGTAGCACTATTGGTAATTTGCATCCAGTTGCTGGTGGCTGAAGGTTTGTGCAAATGCAGCAAATAATTTGGCGTAGTAATTCCCACACCAATTTCACCGGTATTTAATATGCGCATTCTTTCATTGGAAGTTAAAGTACCACCGGTAAAAAATTTTAATGACTTATTTGAAGTAGCGTTCCCTATAGCAAAATCATTCCCCGCGCTGTATAGATAGGCATCGTTTGCCCCCGTTACATTAAATGAAGCAACATTGTAGGTATTGGAGTTAATCCCCATGTCAACATAATTAATATTTTCATTACCGTTATTAGCCGTAGCCACTACGTCAGAACTCGCGTTATTACCACTTGAATTATTCTGGATATTTAACTGCAAGTAATTATCGATGGTTCCTTTTCCACTTATTACATTGAATGATGAGGTAGCGCCCGCATCCACCAGTAATTTTTCCGGATTAGACCCGCTAAATGTACTGGTCCCGATTCCTACATTACCACTATTGGTAATTCGCATACGCTCCACGCTATTGGTAAGAATAGGTAATGAATAGTTGTTGGTAGTTCCAATATTCTGCATGGAAGGCACAGTATTTCCTCCATATATCCACGCGGTTCCACTACCGCTTCCGGGCAGACTTTCTGAAGCAATAAACCAGTTAGATCCATTGCTGAATAAATTCAATACTTTGTTTTGTTGGGTTAATGCCCAGGTAGCCAATCCATCAATTGTTTGAGCCGAAGTGGTAGCAATTGTTAAGGTAGATGAGTTAGCACTTCCGTTTTTTATCCAGTAATAGCGACCTGTTATTGTGGCCGCATCCGGAAGGGTTAAAGTGGCAGCGGATATACCGGTAAATACGAGGGTATTATCCGTAGCGGCCGCCGATGTATTCCCGGCAAAGGACCGATAGTTTGCTGCTATAGATCCGCGTACATCTAGTGTTGAATTGGGAGTGGTAGTTCCTACGCCCACCTGGCTGAAAGATGTTACAGCCAGTAATAATGATGCAAATGCCGAGAAGAGGTTCTTCATAGATTTTAATTATTTTAGACCAGAAATTGGATTCTTTTTCACAAACGGAGTATTCCCGCAATCATTTCAACTCAAATAAGCTAATACGTAAAACACAGTACAAATCTTAGGTAGAGATAAGTGATAACAAGTAGGAAAATACTAATTTCGATTTGCATGGATGTAATTACTACCGCTTCCACTCCCAATTTACCCCTAGTACAAAAAAGCGGTTATTGCTGAAGGTATTAAATACATAAAAAGGGAAGGATACTTTATTGATAGTGATGCCCAGCAGGGCGCCTGGTTCTATCAACTCTTTTTCTCCTTGCTCGCGGGTATGCTGCAGGCTGATACCTCCATATAACCAGTTAAGCGGTTGATATCCCAATTCTCCCCAGCTGAATAAAAAATTATTATACGTGCGGGTAGTCGAAACTGTGTATTGCGATTGAAGGTTGAAAAAGAAACTGCTTCGTTGCGCAGAAACATTCAGTCCGGCCGTAAAACCATTCAATTCGCCGAATGCAATTCCTGCCATGGGAGTGAGCGACCAATCTACGCTGTGTTTCCCAGAAAAAGTTTTACCCCCCAGCAAAGAGAACGTGTTTTTTTCATCGTAGTTATAGCGGGCTTCTCCGTACCACCCTTTTTTTGTTTGCAGGTGAACTACCGGAACAATCGCATTGGCATCACTACTGCCAATGTAATGGTATTGCTCAATACTTCCTTCAGTTTGGGCCTGGAGGATTGAACAGAACATAAGGTACAGTATCAGCAAGCGTACGCTGCGCATATTTATGCTGCATTTTCAACAGCCATTTTTTTAACGTTGTCTATTATTGCCACTTCCGCGTTAGTAAGCTTATCATATAATAAGATGTCTTTTAAGAATGGGTTCCATTGAAATACCAGTTTGTCGATAGGACGCCACAGGGTTACCCAACTCAATACATCCAGGCTATTGGTAACCGCTTTCATAAACCCATGGCCGGTTCCATCACCCGGCAACAAATTGGGTAAGATCCAATGGCAGAGAATGCCAATGGAAAGCGCTACAAAAAGCAATACAAATGAACGCTTCTTGAATCGTTTAAACTCGGCTTCCTTTAAGGTTTTGCGTATTGAAAAATGTCGCCGGATAGCATGCATCAGCGGCTCCGTGTATTGCTTGTCTTCGTCATTATTACAAGTAAACTTATAATGAATAGTGGTATACCGCTTGGCCGCAATAACATAGTTGGTAATATATCCTTCAAACTCGAGGCTTAATTGTCGCCGGTACGACGGGGCAGGATCGTGTTGGTTAAAATATTCGTTAATGGATTTTTCATTAACGGATAGATAAATATTAATATGCCTGAACAGGGGGTTGCTCATACATAGGGTTTGAGATTCAATAGCTATTCAGAAAATCAACCACACGGTTTATTTTCAGAATTCTATTTTACAACTACTTTAGTTTTCAAAACGATAGTGTATAAGGAATCAATACATTCCTAAATGCAATTCTTTATGTGGTAAGGTTAAATTCTTTTGCCGGTAAACGTTCCCCCTTAGTTATAATAGTATCCGTACTACAACTAAGTAAATAATGAAAAAACCCGCCGGTCAATAACCGAGCGGGTTGAAGTATGCCAGGAAGGAATTAATTATCCTGCCGTTATCGTGTTTTGCTTCAGTATCTTCTTTATAACAGCCACCATTTTGTCTCCCTTTTCTTTGATCTGTTCTTCTGTCCATACCAGGCTGATGGCTGTGGAAACACAGCGGCCCATCACCGCATCGCTTAGCATAAAATTTTTATTGGCCTGATGCATAACAGCCTTCTTATGTTCTTCACTTAGTTTATTAAGGGTGACTCCGGTTTTTAAATGATCCCATTTACGGATATAATGCCAGTTATTATCATACCAATAAAAATGTCCTGCGGCAATATTCTGGGCTTTAAATTCGGTCATAACTGCGCGGGTAATTTCTTCACCGGGCAAAAACCAACTTAGGAACGTATGACTATCTCCTTCGGGATCAGGAACCCGGCGAAAAGAAATTTCAGGTACCTGCGACAATATATTCTTAAGCTGGCTATGATTTCTTTTTTGAATCTCTAATATTTTAGGAAGTTTTCGAATCTGGGCCAGTCCTACTGCCGCATGCAATTCGGAAATACGGAAATTATATCCAACAAAAGGATGGAGGTCGGCACCTCGATCGCTTCCTTTATGGTCGTGACCATGATCGCTATATCCGTCACTGCTAATAAATACATCTTCGCGATTAGTCATAACTACCCCACCTTCACCGCAAGTCATTGTTTTTACAAAGTCGAACGAAAAAGTACCGGCATCCCCAATCGTTCCTAATTTCTTTCCTTTATAGGTTCCCCCAATGCTTTGGCAAGCATCTTCCAGTAAGAAGAATTTGTGTTTTTTACATATTTGCTGTAGCGCATCCATATCCGCCATACTACCACACATATGAACCGGCATTATGCATTTTGTTTTTCCGGTAATTGCATTGCGCACTGCCTCCGGATTTAAAGTCAATGTATCATCAACATCCACCAGCACCGGTATAGCCCCTACGCTGATTACTGCTTCAAAACTCGCTACAAACGTAAATGCCGGCATAATCACCTCATCACCATATCCAATCCCCAATGCACTCAAGGCGGTGGTAAGTGCCGCCGTGCCACTACTTACTAATTGCGCATACTGGCAGCCAAAGGCTTGACAAATTTCTTTTTCCAGTTCCCTGGATTTCCATATTCCCTTGCGTGGTCCGTCAAAACCATACCGCATCAGTATTCCGTTATCCAGTACATCCTGTAATTCTTTGCGTTCTTCGGCGCCCCATAATTCGTAACCAGGCATATATAAGGTTTGTGTTTTATCGTTTGTAGTTGTGAACTGCGAAATTAATCAGAACTTCATTGGATTCTTATTTCTTGGGTCAGGCTCCGTTGCGTCGTTTTCTATTTTAACCTGTTAGCGCGAAAGGGATTATTTTTTAGGCATCCATTCCATTTCGGGAATTATTGCCGGTTCTTTAAAATAATTCAATCGCAGGCTATCACTCCATCCATTCGGATTATCAGTAAACGATTTACTGCTGAAAAAGATCATTCCCTGGATATTAGGTGTATTACGCAACGCTTCAATTTGCCTGGGAAGCTGCGTCTTATCTTTCCAGGCTGCATTAGTGCCTGCTTTGTAAATACCTAGTCCAACATAACAATGCTTTCCATAAGAATGTTTACTCCACCAATCCAGCAAAACTTCATAGGCCGCCCGTGGATGCCCGATCTCAAAATAAATCTGCGGCGCCACATAATCAATCCATCCCTCTTTCAACCATAATAAAATATCGGCATACAAATCATCATAATTGGTTTGCCCGGCCTGGGTGGCACTGCCTTCCGGATCTTTATCCAGGTTACGCCAGATACCAAAAGGAGAGATACCAAATTGGCAGAATTTATTCTCTTCTTTAATGGCACGGCTCAGTAATACAATAATTGAATCTACATTACTCCTGCGCCAATCATCTTTGGTTAATCCGTTATTATATTTTGAATAACTCTCAGCATCGGGGAATTCCTTTCCGGTAATCCGGTAAGGATAAAAATAATCATCGAAATGAATCGCATCCACTGCATACCGGCTAACCACATCCCGTATTACGTTTACTACAAATTGTTGTCCTTCCTTATTTCCTGGGTCAAAATATTTTTTATCGCCATAGTTTAAAAACCATTCAGGATGCAATCGTGTAATATGGGTAGCAGAAATGGATGATTTATCGATATTAAAAACAGCCCGGTAAGGATTGCACCAGGCATGAAACTCCATTCCACGTTTGTGCGTTTCTTCTATCATAAACTGCAATGGATCATAATACGGATTTGGCGGCGATCCCTGTTTGCCGGTTAACCATTCACTCCATGGTTCATAGGGGGATGGATAAAACGCGTCGGTAGCCGGTCGTATCTGCGCAATTACAGCATTCATTCCATTGCGCTGATGCATATCCAGTAAGCGGATAAATTCAGCTTTCTGACTATCACTGTTAAAATTTCCTTTCGTTGGCCAGTCAATATTATCAACGGTTGCGATCCAGACCGCGCGGAACTCTTTTTGGGACTGTGCCAAACCAACAATACTACTATAAAGAAAAATTACTACTGCAATCAATTTATTCATTTCATTTACTTTAGAAACCTTAACTATATTATTCGGCATTACGAATCTTATCCAATAACTGGTTAAGCGTGCACACTTCCTCCTCGGATATTTTATTTAGCACGCAATCTATTTCGTTATTGTACCTATCTAATTCTTTCAGCAACGCTAATCCTTTCGGAGTAATGGTTACATCAACCAACCGTTTATCTGCGGCACATACAATTTTTTTCACCAGTCCTTTTTTGAGGAGACGATCCACAATCCGACTGGTATCGCTCATTTTATCCAGCATACGCTGGCGTATCTGCAGGGTGCTGAGTGGTGCATTCGCTCCCCGCAGAATACGGAGGATATTATACTGCTGCGGTGTAATATCCCCCCGGTCAAAAATTTCTTTATTCCGCTCCATGATCCAGTTGTTGGTAAAAATAATGTTCACCATGGCCTTGTGATACTCGTTGCGGAACTTTGATGACAGGATATCTTTATCTAGACTCATAGATCAACTATTGATGATATTCAGAAATTGGGTTCCCGGGCTAAAGCCCGGGGCAAATCAATAATGCCCGGGGCAAGCCAACTAGATCTCCTCACCTAATCTGCGGTAGTTGCCACTGACTTTTTTTGACATGGCCTTTCCTATCATGACTTGCCCTTGACTTGCCCTTGACTTCAGTCAAGGGATAAATCAATCGCTCCAAACTTTTGTTCCTTCGCTACAGTTAGAACAGATATCAATATTTGCTCTTCCCTTTATTACATCCTTACGAAACTGCTGGTAGTTTTTATCGTGCCAGATATCCTGAAAAGATTTGCTGGTAAGATCACCTAACCTGTGCTCAGCATCTTTATCAAAACAACATGGCACCACTAATCCGTCCCAGGTAATTACCGGTGCATGCCACAGCCTCCAGCAATGATTGTTCAAGGCATTTTTCACCACTGTCTTTCCTTCCTTATTCTTGCGGTAACGACTGTATTTACCAATAGTTGGAATCAGTTGATGCGGGTCGTTTTCGTAATCATACACCTGCGCCGTTTTATATCTTACTTCATCTACTCCCACTTCTTTGGCAAGATGTTTTACTTCTTCCAACTGGTGTTCATTCGGTTTTACCACCAGGAACTGAAAGAATACAAAAGGTGTTTTGCTTTTCAATTCTTTTTTCCATTTTACAATATTGCGCGCCCCTTCTAATACTTTATCTAATTTTCCTCCTACCCTGTATTGTTCATATACTTCCTGCGTAGTTCCATCAATTGAAATGATCAGTCTATCTAACCCGCTTTCTACTGTTTTTCGCGCATTATCATCAGTAAGATAATGAGCATTGGTAGAAGTAGCCGTATACATACCTTTCTGAGAAGCGTACTGTACCATATTCAAAAAATCCGGGTTAAGATAGGGTTCACCCTGGAAATAGAAAATAAGATAGAACACTTCTTTGTGCAACTGATCGATTGTATCGCGGAAAAAATCTTTCTGTAACATGCCGGTGGGCCTGGTAAATGCCCGTAGTCCACTGGGGCACTCGGGACACCTCAAATTGCAGGAAGTAGTTGGCTCAAGCGCTATGGAAAGCGGGAGCCCCCATTGCACAGGACTTCTAGTCCACTTACTCCAAAAATAGCTTGACAGCACTTTAGCTCCATTCCACGCCTTGCGAAGGGTAAGCTTCGACAGCAAATTAAGGGTATCATTATAATTAAACTCCGGCATTGATTTGTAAAATTAAGGCTAGTCGGCTTACAGACAATGTTTTGGGGAAATTCACGTTAAATTAGATGGTTAGAAAGGCCAACCAGGCAGGCTTTTTTTTCGTTTATGATACAAATCAACCCTGCCCAATTTACTATATCTATGAAAAAAATTTTGATTTTAAGCTCATTACTTTTCAACTACGTAATGGCACAGGAAGTTATTACTACTCAATCATATCAAAAAGAGTTTGAGCAAATTCGTCAACAGGAAATGAGATCGCACGATCGCCTGAACCAGGCGGGTGTTTCTTCAGTAAATTATTCTGTAGCCTCCACCAATTTTGATGTACATCATATACGATTAGAGTGGAACGTAGATCCCGCGATATTATATATCAATGGAAAAATTACGTTTGATTTTACCACTACGCAATCTACCAATAGCATAACATTCGATTTGTTGAAACAACTTACGGTAGACAGTATCTGGTACCACGGCAATAAAATCAGCTTTGCGCAAACGCCGGAAAATGGAGTGGTACTGAATTTACCAATTACTATCAACAGCGGAACGAAAGATTCCGTTTCGATATTTTACCAGGGCGTTCCGGGGGCGAGTGGTTTTGGGACCTTCTACCAGGGTACGCATGCGGGTACTCCGGTTATCTGGACTTTGTCTGAACCATATGGATCACGGGAATGGTGGCCCTGCAAAAATGGATTGAATGATAAAGCCGATTCCATTGATGTATTCATTACTTGCCCGCAGCAATACCAGCCTTCTTCCAATGGACTAATTGTCAGCAATACTGTTTCAGGTGGTTTTCGAACAACACAGTTTCGTCACCGGTTTCCGATTGCCAGTTATCTTATTGCATTAGCTGTTACCAACTATGTAATCTATAATGATACAGTAAATGTGGGCAATGTTACAATCCCCATTCAAAATTTTGGATACCCCGAGAGCCCCGTTTTTAATGGTTTTATAACTTATCATCGAAGTGCGTTTCGTACTTTTTCGAAAATATTTGGTCTTTATCCTTTTGCTGCTGAAAAATATGGCCATACCCAATGGGCCTGGGGCGGTGGTATGGAACATCAAACTAATAGCTTTGTAAATTTACCTACCCCGAGCCTGGCAGCTCATGAATTGGCTCATCAATGGTTTGGCGATTATGTTACCTGTGCCTCCTGGCAACATATCTGGCTTAATGAAGGTTTTGCCACCTATCTCAATTTACTGTTCCTGGAATATGGATACCCCAATTCCTATGGATCGAACCTGGTACAAACATTCAACAGTGCCGTGTCCGATTCCACCGGATCGGTATTCGTGACGGATACGACCGATGTGGGACGCATCTTTAGTGCCCGGTTGAGTTATAATAAAGGAGGTTATGTCCTGCACATGCTTCGAAAATCAATCGGAGATTCTGCCTTTGCAAGAGGTGTTCGAAGGTACCTGGATGATCCAAAAGTAAAATTTGGTTACGCAGTTACGGCCGACCTGCTGCGCAATATGGAACTGGAAAGTGGTAAAAATCTATCCTCATTTTTCCAGAAATGGATTTATGGAGAGGGGTATGCCAATTATAATGCGGAATGGTCGCAGAATACTAATAACTGGGTAAAGATAAAATTGAATCAAACTACTACACATCCTTCCGTAAGTTTTTACGAAATGCCGGTTACTCTTTTACTACGCGGCGCTACGCAGGGGGCCAGTTATGTAGTGGATCACCAGTTCAGCGGCCAGGAGTTTTCCATTAACCCGGGGTTTGTGGTAGACACCGTAATTATTGACCCCGAATTGTCTATACTCGCCAAAATAAAAAAGACAATCAAGAAAACAGCCAGTACCAACGCTAACGAAATAAAAGTTTATCCTAACCCTTCTCCCGGTAATTTGTACGTTTCATTATCTAACCCAACCGATACTAAATTATACCTGCATCTTTATAATGCGATTGGCCAATTGGTGTATCAGAAAGAAATGGAAACTCCGGGAAGAGATGAACTGATCAGCATTCCGGCAGCTACTTTAGCCAAAGGAACTTATTTACTTCAAATCAGGAGTGAAAAGAGTATAAAACTGGTTAAAAAAATTATTCGCTAGCTATTTCCATTAACTTCCCATTCTGCAAGAGAACTCTTTTTATTTACGTAGTTGCGTAAATTATATTTGCAACTATTATCATGAAAAAAATCACAAAGAGGGATATTGGCTGGAAAGTACTATTAGTTGTTTTGTTACTTGCCATAGCCGGTATGCTGAGCATGCAGGTGTATGAATGGTGGATCGAACGGAGGGCCCGGTTTGTTCGTTACGATGCATTCGGCACCGATATCCCCACCAATTATTCCATTCATGGTATTGATGTATCTAAATACCAGGATATAATTAACTGGGAAAGTGTGCGGGCCATGGAGATAGAAAGTATAAAAATCGGATTTGCCTTTATAAAAGCTACGGAGGGTAATGGCAACAAGGATCGCTACTTCAACCGCAACTGGAAAAAAGCGAAAGAAGCAGGAGTAACAAGAGGCGCCTATCATTTTTTTCTTGCTACCAAAAGTGGGCGTATACAGGCAGAAAATTTTATTGAAAACGTTTCACTGGAAAGTGGCGATCTTCCTCCCGTACTGGATGTTGAACAAAGCTATGGAGTAAGTGAAATCAAACTAAGGGAGCGGGTAAAGGAATTTTTACAGGTAATAGAAAATCACTACGGAATACGGCCTGTTATATATACGAATGTCGATTTCTATAAACAGTACCTGGAAGAAGGGTTTGATGACTATCCCCTGTGGGTGGCACATTACCTGCAAAAAGAACGCCCACGCATTTACAGGCCCTGGCAATTCTGGCAACACAGCGAAACCGGTCGAGTTAATGGTATCTATTCCCGGGTTGACTTTAATGTATTCAATGGCGACTCCTCCGAGTTCCGCAAAATGCTGATTCCTTAAAACAATACTTACCTTGCGTTGTTAACTTTTTTATGAGCGAGATGGAAGAAGATGCATCGCGTTTTTTAAAAAGGGTGGTATGGTCACTGTCCTCTGGATTATTGTGGCTATTCATTAACCTGGGGCTCGGTATTTATAATGGCTGGATGGTACCCGAGCATGGCATTACGATTGGTAATATTATTTTTTATATATGGATGGGTATTAGTCTTGGTTTGCTGATATGGGTAAACTACAAAATCTGGAAAGAGCGGTTTCCGCATGGGTGAGGGAATTTCAAATTTGTAGTTTATGGTTTGTAGTTGTCTAAATTTTTATAGTCCTGATAAATTTATACAATACTTATCGTTCAAGTTTTCGTATTTAAAGCCTCTCCTGAGTTTCCCGGGGAATTATAAAGTAAAAAGATCTACAAATCATAAACCACAAACTATTATTATCTAACTATTGTTTCGTATCTAAAATCACCGGTGTATTCCCTTTTCCCATTACAATAATCTTCGCGTTTTGTGATTTAGCCATTTCAAGCTGTGCTTTTATCTGTTCGTATTGCAGTTGTCTATCGGTAAGGCTTTCGCTGATGATACGCTGATAATCGGCAATACCCTGGGCCTCCACCCGCTTGCGTTCGGCCTCCTGTTTTTCTTTTTGCAGTACAAATTGCATTTTCTGGGCATCCTGTTCGGCATTAATTTTTTGCTCGATTGTAACTTTTACTGACTGGGGCAGTGTAATATTTCTAACCAGCAGGTTTTCTAATAATAATCCCCGCAATTTAAAATCACTTTCAATGCTTTTAAAAATGCGTTGTTGAAATTCATCTCTCTTAGAAGAATACAATGCAACAGCATCATAATAAACAGCATTGTCCCTGATTCTTGTTCGGGTAATAGGGCGAACAATTTTATCTTCATAATTAGTCCCTGTTTCCTGTAACAACTTGGGGGCATCATTAGTAACAACCCTGTACAAGACAGATAAGTCAATGGTTACCTCCAAGCCATCAGCCGTTAGCACGCGTATGGCATCATCGCCCGCCTGGGTACCTTCATCATGAACACCACTCATGGTATAGTTCTGTGTTTTTACATCCAGCTTTTCTACTTCCAGCAGAGGATTAATAAAATGCAATCCGCTGGTGAGTACATCGGATTGCACTTTTCCGAATAATTTTTTTACTCCAATTTGTCCGGCATCTACCTGAATAATACAAGCAGTTAATATCCCTATCAACAGCACAACCAATCCGGCAATACGAAGCGGTGCGCTAAATCGTCTTATACTGTCGTCGCTGCGAGCTATTACTAATCCGGCAATTAAAAAAATGATACCAAGAACGATGAAAACCATATTGTAAAGTTTAAGATTTTGTAGTTTATGGTTTGTGGTGCTTTAGGTGTAACATTCAAAACAAATATCAGTCTGATTATAAGGACGTGCCGTTTCTAATTGAGAATTTAGCTCACAAACAACTACAAACCACAAACTCCTGCACTCCCGTCTACGAGCTATGATCTGCTACAATCACCCACTTCCCTTTTATCTTTCTAAAAAGCAATGTATAATGTCCACCGATATCTCCCACACTTCGTTTAAGAAACCATTTTCCTACCACAAAAAAGGCGTCGGCAGCAATTTTCTTTGCCTGTAACAAATCGAATTTCAATTTGCCCATCTGTGCCGTATCGCTATATGTTTTTTTATAATTATTCAATGTATTGGTATAGCCATAGGTAACCCCGTTTTTTCCAATAAACATCAGCGAATCATTGTTCCAATAGCCAATCATGAATTCATCAATATTACCCCGGTTCCAGGCATCTATTTGTGCAGCGAGCAGTTTGCGAATTTCCTTTTCCTCTTTTAATTGAGAATAAGAGACAAGAGAAAGCGATAAACAGAGAATAGGAAAAGAAAGATAACAACTTTTCATACCAGAATTTATTCGTTGAAGATAGAACAGTTTGATAACAAAAAAGCTGTCGTTTCCGGCAGCTTTTATAAATAGAGTAATTAAAGAATGTCAGAGCATCATTTTCTTCAAGTAGGCAGCATCAATCTCCGCGCTTTTTAGCGGGGTACTGTTATCATACCGTTCCTGTTCTACAATATAATATTGTACTCCATTCTCAGAAGCCGTCTTCAGTACCTTGTTATAATCGATGCTTCCGGTTCCGAGGTCAACCGACGCATCATGATCCTCCGGTTTGGCCGTTTTTGAACGATCTTTTACGTGACACAATCGAAAACGGTTACTGTATTTTTTTAACCAGGCTTCCGGATCGGCTCCGGCAGTTACTACCCAGTACATGTCCATTTCATAATCTACCAAGGCTGCATCGGTATTTGTCATTAATATATCCTGCGGATATTGCCCGTCCTGCTGGGTAAAACTATAATCATGATTATGATACGCGAAGCGAATGCCATTCTTCTTGCACACTTCCCCGTTTTTATTGAATTGTTCCGCAATCTTTTTATAATCGTCCAGTGTTTTTTGTTTCCCTATATGTGGATTGATGAGATATTTCAAACCAACCTGCGCCGCTTCCGCTGCTTTCTTTTCAAAATTTTTCCCCGTATCGCAATGGCTGCTAACCATTGTTACTCCGAGCTCATCGAGATATTTTTTGAAATCCATAGCAGTCATTCCCCACCACAAACCCATGGCACCTTCAAAGCCTTCGAGTTGCTTATATCCAAACCCTGCTACTTGTTTCAAAATTCCCTTAGGATTTTTTGGAAGATCATCTCGTAAGGTGTACAACTGCAAACCAAAATCACCCAACGGTTTTCCGGCAGAAGCTGGCGTTGTTGGGGTAGCAGCACTGGAATCTGTTTTGGTTTCGCCGCCCGCTTTTTCATTATTGCAGGCTGCGAGGGAACCAAAAGCCACGGCGGATGCAAACAGGCCGGTTTTCTTTAAGAAGTCGCGACGATTGGAAGACATGAGTATAATGTTGTAGGTTAATAATATGGTGAAGATAGTTTGTAGCCTGCCTGCGGTAAGCAGGTTTATAGTTTGTGGTTCTTTAGGTGCGCCAGTTTCTATTAAACTTAACCTGGCATTGGTGTTATAAATTAATCGGGAATTTTAAACCCAAAGAACTATAAAACACAAACCATAAACTTCAAACTTTTTCTACGTAGCCCACGCTTTATCTCCTTTTTTATACGGAATACATCCTTCATATTTCCCAGGTACAGCTATATACCGTAACGTTTTTGTGGCTCCGGTTTCCGAAGTAAAGAAGCCCAGCAGGGTTAACTGCTTCATCAGTGAGAAGTAATGATTAGGATCATCGCCCTTCTTATTTTTCTGATACTCTTTGGCCTCTTTGTCAATAGCTGTTAATAATTCTTTCCTATGCTCGGGACTGGCTGTCATAAAATCGTGGCCATGCGCTTTATTGCTGGCTTCGTTTACTTTAGTCATTCCTTCGAGAAAGATCTTTTGATCTTTTTCATCGTAGCAATCAGTTACCATGGTATTCATGAATTCGCCCACTTTAGCGGCTTTTGCTCCGGGCGTATCGGTAGCCGGGATAATGGTTTCCGCGATCTCATCGAGATAGGCAATATCTTCCTTTGTTAAGGGAAGCCCGGCGATCTTTTTCTCAGAAGCTTTACAGCCACTCAGAAAAAACTCTGCGCCAACGATGCTTCCGCCTACCAACAGCGCCACTCTGGAAAGGGCATCACGTCTGTTCATAATAGATGGTTTTTATTTTTAAATGATTAATTAAATATAGTCAATAGTGAATGGTTAATAGTCAATAAACCCAACGGGTGTAGCGTGCGACCGTGAATTCATCAAACTCAGGGTATCATTCACTACTCACATTGACTTTTCACTTTATAAATTGCCTTTCTTCAACTCATTCACTGCATAATCCGCCGCTCTTGCTGTTAGCGCCATATAGGTAATCGAAGGATTCTGACAAGCCGACGAAGTCATACAGGCGCCATCGGTATTGAATACATTTTTCACTTCGTGCAACTGGTTCCACTTATTCAATACGGATGTTTTTGGATCATTGCCCATTCGGGCCGTTCCCATTTCATGAATACATAAACCTGGGTAGGCTTTGTCATCATTAAAGGTATAAATGTTTTTTAACCCTCCTGACTCCAGCATTTCCGCCGCACTGTTCATCATATCCTTCCGCATGGCCATTTCATTTTCGCGCCATTCGCAATCGATCTCTAATTGCGGCAATCCCCATTTATCTTTTTCTGTATTGCTTAAAGTTACACGATTATCAGGGTGCGGCAATTGTTCGCCCCAGCTACCTAACCAAAAGCTCCAATCGCCGGGTTCGGTCATCTGTTCTTTTAATTCGGCGCCGATGCCATCACCATCCCGTTTCATTCCCCGGCTGGCACCTCCCTGGTAACCAAAACCACGGACATAATCGCTTCGTTTTGATTTTTCGTCGAGGTTACGGAATCGCGCCACATAAATTCCATTGGGGCGGCGACCATACGTGTACTGATCTTTAAACCCATCAAAACTTCCACCTGCCCCCACGTGATAGTGATGATCCATCAGGTTGCGGCCCAATTGATCACTGGAATTACCCAAACCATTAGGAAATGTGTCCGATTTTGAATTCATCAATATGGAAGTAGATCCAAGTGTTGACGCATTCAGGAAAATTATTTTGGCGTAGTATTCAATTACTTCCTTGGTGATCTCATCAATTATCCGAACTCCTTTTGCTTTCTTCTTTTCTTTATCATACATCACTTCCATTACAATAGAATGGGGGCGCAGGGTAAGGTTACCAGAATTCATAGCAATGGGCAGGGTGGCTGAGTTACTGCTGAAGTAACCCCCAAAAGGACAACCCCTATCACACAAATTGCGCAACTGGCAGGGTCCGCGGCCATTCCATCCCCTCGTTAAATTAGCCACGCGCCCAATAATCATTCTTCTTCCATCGGTAAATTTCTGTTGCATTCCGGCTGCCACGTGTTTTTCCAGGCAGTTCATTTCCATGGGAGGCAAAAATTCACCATCGGGTAATTGAGGAAGCCCTTCTTTACTTCCACTTATCCCTGCAAATTTTTCCACGTAACTGTACCAGGGAGCTATATCACGGTATCGTATAGGCCAATCAACTCCATGCCCATCTTTAGCATTCGCTTCAAAGTCGAGATCACTCCAACGGTAGCATTGCCTGCCCCACATTAAACTTCTTCCGCCAACGTGGTATCCGCGGATCCAGTCGTATGGTTTTTTCTGAACATACGGATGATCCTTATCGGTTACAAAAAAATGACTATTCGCTTCATTACAAAAGCCACGTACCTGAATGTGTTGCTCCTCATTCATTTTTTTTGTGTTGCGATTGCGATGCAGCAGCTCCCACGGAGCTAAATTGGTAGTAGGATAATCTTTTATATGTTGTACGTCTCTTCCTCTTTCCAGCACGATCGTTTTTAATCCTTTTTCACAAAGCTCTTTGGCGGCCCAGCCCCCGCTGATACCACTTCCTACTACAATCGCGTCGTAGGTATTCTGAGCAACGGCCCTATTGTTGATGTTTACGTTATTGGTTGAATCGTTGGGCATAATAGTCAATTATCAATTGTGAATAGTCAGTAACCCCGAACAAATCTCGGTTACAATAGTGAAAATATCAAACACAAAGACCCATTCACTATTGGCCACTCACCATTCACTTAAAGGTTTCCTTTCTTCATCTCTTCCACCGCATGGTTCGCTGCACGTGCCGTTATCGCCATAAATGTTAAGGAAGGATTTTGATTTCCCACGCTAGTCATACTGGCTCCATCGGTTACAAATACATTGGAACAATGATGCAACTGGTTCCATTTATTTAATAAAGATGTTTGGGGATCCTTCCCCATACGGATTCCTCCCATTTCATGAATATCATTTCCCGGAACCTGGCCATTATTATAGGGGTTGATATTTTTACATCCCGCTTTTTCTAACATTTCTTCGCCTACCTGCAAAAAATCCTTTACCATTTTATTATCGTTCTCACTGTAATCAATCGAAGTAATTAATAACGGAATACCCCAGGCATCTTTTTGGTCCTTACTTAAGCGAACATGATTTTTTTCCACCGGAATCGTTTCTCCCTGCATCATCATATAAATACTCCAGGCACCGGGATCTAATAATTCATTTTTGAATTGTTCTCCTATTCCCTCTTTGCTATATCCCTGTTGCCAGCTTGGCCGGCTGGCACTATAATGAACCATATACCCCCGCAGGAAATCCATTTCCTGCTTGTATACATTACGGAAATTAGGCAACATGGCTGCGGTTGGCTTTCGACCATATTCATATTTATCCCCGAAACCATCCAATGTTGCAGTTATATTTCCGCGATACTCATGAAAGGCAATATATTTTCCCAATAAACCATTATCATTTCCCAACCCATTAGGGAACCGATTAGAAGTTGAATTTAATAAAATAAGATTTGAATTCAGGCAGGCCGCATTCACAAAAATGATCTTTGCAAAGTATTCCGTAGCACTTTTTGTTTTAGCATCAATTACTCTTACCCCTATCGCTTTCTTTTTTTGTTCATCATAAATTATTGAATGCACTACCGAATCGGGACGTAAGCTAAGGTTACCCGTTTTTTCTGCCCAGGGCAGGGTGGAAGAATTTGAACTGAAATACCCGCCAAAGGGGCAACCCCGGTAGCAAATATTCCGCGCCTGGCATTGACCGCGCCCCTGGTCAAGATGAATAGGATTTGGTTTGGTAAGATGCGCACAACGACCTTGAATCACGGTGCGGTCTTTATAATTTGCGTGAATCTTTTCCTGGATAAATTTTTCGGCGCAATTCATTTCCCAGGGAGGAAGAAATTCTCCATCTGGTAATGTTTCTAACCCATCTTTATTACCACTTATACCGGCAAACCGCTCCACATGACTGTACCAGGGAGCGATATCATTATAACCAATCGGCCATTCCACCGCGTATCCATCTCGTGCCGGACCTTCAAACTCAAAGCGGCTCCAGCGTTGCGTGGCGCGGGCCCATATTAATGATTTACCTCCTACCTGGTAACCGCGAATCCAATCGAATGGTTTTTCCTGTATGTAGGGATGTTCTTTATCTTTTACGAAAAAATGCTGCGTGGCTTCATCAAATGCATAACAACGATCAGCAATCGGATTATCTTTTGCGAGTTGTGTTGTAATATGACCGCGGTGTTTAAACTGCCAGGGATCTAATGTAGTGGTTGGGTAATCCTTTATATGTTTTACATCCCTTCCTCTTTCCAGCACCAGGGTTTTCAAGCCATGATCACACAACTCCTTGGCGGCCCAGCCTCCACTGATGCCACTGCCGATGACGATGGCATCGTAGGTATTTTGCAAAATACCTTTGCTGTTGATGTTAACGTTATTGATTGAATCGTTTGGCATATTGTATTATGTCAGCTACTCCCAGGCAATATTATTCCAAATCCGGATCTCCATCCAATCATCAATTTTATTCGGAAGCTACGCCTTTCCTGAACTCCTCTAACTTTTGCTTGCACGAAATGTTCCTACGGAACATAAAACATCCGTTTATTTAATCTGCCTACGAAATGTCCATACGGGACATAAGATAAATTGCATTCTATTTTCCAATACTCTTTATTATTTCAAAATTATTTCTACCCATCTGGGGCAATCATTTGCACATCTGCACATTTTCATATTTGCACATTACAAATTTCCTTTCTTCAACTCCTCCACCGCATGTGCTGCGGCTCTTGCTGTAAAAGCCATATAAGTTAAAGAAGGGTTTACACAATTGGCCGAAGTCATAAACGCGCCATCTGTTACAAATACATTCATGGCATCCCACACCTGGTTCCATTTATTAAGTACCGATGTTTTGCGGTCGAGACCCATACGGGCGGTTCCCATTTCATGAATACCCCGACCTGGTGTGCCATCCCCTTCGCGACCGTTTACATTCTTTGCCCCCATCGCTTCGAGCATTTCTTTTGCATCATTCAGTATGTCCTTGCGCATGTTCAATTCATTCTGCTTAAGTTCACAATCGATGGCTAATACGTTCAATCCCCATTTATCTTTTTTGGTTTTATCAAGTGTTACTTTATTAGCATGATCAGGAAGCATCTCTCCAAAACCTCCCATGCCAAGTGTCCAGGCTCCCGGCTCAGATAAACTTTCTTTTAATTCTACTCCAATATTTAATTCTGCTATATTTCTGCTCCAACCCTGGCGACTACCACTACCCTGGTATCCAAATCCACGCAGGTAGTCTCGTTTTTCACCATTTATATTGCGAAAGCGCGGAATATAGAATCCATTCGGGCGACGACCGTAATAATATTTGTCTTCGTACCCATCCATTGTTCCACTGGCGCCAATTCCCAGGTGGTGATCCATGAGGTTATGTCCCAACTCGCCACTACTACTGCCCAATCCATCGGGCCATATATCGGTAGCTGAGTTCATCAATACCCAGGCAGAATTTAATGCCGAAGCATTTAGAAATATAATTTTTGATTTGAACTCGTAAGTCTGATTGTTATTTGCATCCAATGCTTCTACGCCTGTCGCTTTTTTAGTGTTCTTATCGTAGAGAATTCTTGTAACTATTGCATCCGTCTTTTTTGTCAGATTTCCCGTTGCTTCCGCAGCTGGTAAGGTAGAAGATTGAGTGCTGAAATAACCGCCAAAGGGACAACCTAACCAGCATTTATTACGGAACTGGCATTGAGTGCGACCAGGAAGAGGCTGTGTTAAATTGGCTACCCGACCGATGATAAGATGACGCTGGCCTTTATAATGTTCCCTCATTTTTGCCGAAGCATCTTTCTCTACGCAGGTAAAATCCATAGGGGGCTGAAACTGTCCATCAGGCAAATGGGGAATACCATCTTTATTCCCACTGATACCAGCAAACTTTTCTACATAATCATACCACGGTTTGATGTCATTGTAACGTACGGGCCAATCAACCCCAATACCTTCTTTGGCGTTGGCTTCAAAATCAAGGTCGGCCCATCGGTAACTTTGCCGGCCCCAGGTTAAAGAGCGGCCTCCCAGGTGATAGCCGCGAAACCAATCGAAGCGTTTTACTTCGGTATAAGGACAATCTTTATCACTGGCCCACCAATTAAGGTTCATTTCATTGAGTGGATAGTCCCTTTTAAGCACAGGATAATCTTTAATCATCTGTTGGGTTCGGCCTCCCCGGTGAGCGAATTCCCAGGGATCCATATTGGTGGTCTTATAGCCTTCGAGGTGTTTAATCTCGAAGCCCCGTTCGAGCATCAATACTTTGAGTCCTTTTTCAGTAAGCTCTTTAGCGGCCCAGCCGCCACTGATGCCTGATCCAATTACGATAGCATCGAAAAAATTATCAGCCATAGATAGTTATTTTGGTATGAAGATGAATATATGATGATAGATGCGGGATACGAGATGCGAGATGCGAAATACGGAATAATGGCTGAATTTAGATAAACCTATAAATTATTCACTTAGAAATCTCAGGGATCATCCCGATTCTCGTATCCCGTATCCTATTAAGAACAACTTTTATTTTTATCAGCATTCTGGCATTCAATATCCCCTCACACATCACAAATCTTAACCGCTTTTTCCAATGCAGCCAGTTGCTTCTCCTGTTCTTTTGGTGTAGGAATAAATTCCTGCGCCACGTATCCTTTATGTCCCAGGTCCACAAGCGCCTTCATAATTGCGGGGTAGTATAATTCCTGTGATTCATCTATCTCTCTTCTTCCCGGAACACCGCCGGTATGAAAGTGAGCAAGGTATTGGAAATTATCCCGGATGGTTCGTATGACATCGCCTTCATCGATCTGCATATGATAGATATCGTACAACAATTTAAAATTGGGAGAGCCAATGCGTTTGCATAATTCAACACCCCAGTTTGTTTTATCACATTGATAATCCTTATGGTCCACTTTACTGTTAAGCAGCTCCATTATAATCATCACGTTGTTCTTTTCGGCCAGGTCCATAATTTGTTTCAATCCTTCGGTACAATTTTTCCATCCTGTTTCATCATCAATTCCCCGGCGGCTTCCACTAAAACAAATTAAATTCTTCCAGCCTGCATTGGCAACCTTTGGAATCATGTCCGTATAATTCTTAATCAGTTTCTCATGAAACTTTTTATCGTTCCATCCATCCACCAGGTTTAATTCGGCACCATTGCACATCGTAGAAATGAGGTCGTTTTTCTTTAACGTATCCCAGCCGGAGGGACCTACCAGATCAACGCCTACTAATCCGATTTTTTTAACCGCGGGGGCAAATTGATCCAGCGGAATTGATCCATAGCACCAATAACAGGCAGAGTGATTTATATTTTTCTTCAAAGCAGAGGAGGTTTGAGTTTCATTACAAGAAAAAGAAGAGAGAGAGGTTATTGCTCCGGCAGATAAGGCACTGGCAGCAATATTTTTTAGCGCCTGGCGCCGCGATTGATTATTGGACATAAAGCAATTGTTGAACAGGTAAATTACTAAAAGAAAAAACACCAGCATTAAAAATACGGGTGTTCTTCAAAATAAATTTGCTGAGGTACTAACGATTGTTTTGTTATGCCGATGTGGCGGCTTTCAAAGTAGGTTTAATCCTGTTTTTCATATAGAAATACAAACCGATAAATGCGACGGTTAAAATTATTGGTATAACCAGTGTTGCATTGATGATCTCTGGTCCGGCAGCCGTTTTCGCATCTGTAAGTGCCTTGGCCATTTCGGGAGTTGCCCCCGGGGCACTATACGTTCCAAGATCGGCACCTGCCGGAAGTTTACTGATCAATTTATTATCATAAAACCTGCCCATGATTATAGTGTAAATAGAAACAGCGAACATGCCGGCTCCTCCCATTAGGTTTAATCCAACCGCGCCTGTTTTGGGTAGATTTTCAGCTACAAAACCCAGCATGGTGGGCCAGAAATAACAGACCCCCAGTCCAAATACCAACGCACCTGCAAATACCAGGTTGCCGCTCGTGTGGCCCAATATATATAACCCGACAGCAGACAGGAAAGCTGAAAGCACCAATACTCCCGTAGGAGAAAATTTATGTACCACCGGTTCTGCAAACCCTCTACCAATTACCATTACCCCGGTGGAAATAGTAAGAATCAGCAATGCATTATCGGTTACATTTTTGAGCAATACATCGATCCACTGGCCCGTAAACAGTTCGGTGATAGCGGTACCAAACATTAATATAATCATAAATACAAAAAGAGGATTCGCCAATGCTTTATACATATCCCCGGTAGATACCCCGGCCGCCACTCTTTCGGTTACCGGAAATTTTAGCTTGAAAAATAGATATCCATAAATAAGGGTAGGAATGAGCATGGTGGCTACTTGTATTTGCCAGCTGATCCCGATTTTGGTAAAATAAAAACTAATTAATGTTCCAATAACAATACCTCCCGGAAACCATAAATGAAAGTGATTCAGTTTGGTGGTTTTATTTTCCGTATATAACGAAGTAACCAGGGGGTTACAGGCGGCTTCCACGGTACCGTTTGCAATACCGATTAATAAGGTGCTTATAAATAATGACCAGAATCCGCCGGCAAATATGGTCAATACAATTCCAGCCAAATGAAAAAGAAACGCCATTTCCAAAAGCCGTTTCATTCCTATAATATCTACTACCATTCCACCAATGATTACGGCCAGCGGAAAACCCCAGAATGCGGTAGCAGCAATAGTCGACAATTCAGTAGCACTCAGGTTAAATTCGGTACCCAGTTTGCCCAAAATTCCGGCACGTATGCCAAAAGAAAGAGAAGTTACTAGTAATGCTAAACAGCTTGCTACAAAAAGCTGGTTGCGTTGAATGTTGGCTTGCATATTCGTTTTGGTTTTGTTTTTAATATGTATGACTAGCAGTACGTACAACTAACACCTGTTATTCAACAGACCTGGTTTACCTTAACCCTAAAAGATTATAAATGTAATTTTTTTTCTTCTTATTTCTGTTTCAGTTTTTCTTTAGGTTTGTAGTCTTCTTTTATTCTTCATCAATTAACTGCTTAATCATATGAACAGAAAACTACGCATGGGAATGGTAGGTGGGGGCAAAGACGCTTTCATCGGAGCTATTCACCGGCATGCTGCTTTTATGGATGGGCTGGTAGAATTAACTGCCGGTGCTCTCAGTATCAATCCCGAAATTGCCAGAGACTCCGGTAGATCATTGTTCGTTGCGGAAGATCGTATTTATCTTACTTACGATGAGATGATAAAAAAAGAAGCGGCACTTCCTGCTGACAAGCGAATCGATTTTGTTACCATTGTTACCCCTAATTTTGCTCACTTTGCACCGGCCATGATGGCACTCGATCATGGGTTTCATGTGGTAATAGAAAAACCAATCACCATTACGATTGAGGAAGCCAGGCAATTAAAAAAGAAAGTAGAAGAAACAGGTTTACTACTTTGCTTGACACATACATATTCCGGGTACCCGATGGTTAAGCAGGCACGTGCCATGGTGCAGGGCGGTGCATTAGGAAAGATCAGAAAAGTATATGTTGAATACCCGCAAGGATGGTTGAGCAAACTTTCCGAACGGGAAGGTAATGCGCAGGCGGCCTGGAGAACCGATCCGAAGAAATCCGGTAAAAGTGGTTGCATGGGTGATATCGGAACGCATGCGGCACATCTCGCGGAATATATTTCAGGTTTAGAAATTACGCATCTCTGCGCCGATCTGAATGTAATGGTAGAAGGTAGATTATTAGATGACGATGGTAATGTTTTATTGAAGTTTAATAACGGTGCAGCCGGTGTTCTGATGGCATCACAGGTAGCAGCGGGAGAAGAAAATGCATTGAAGATTCGCCTCTACGGAGAAAAAGGCGGACTGGAATGGTTCCAGCACGAACCGAATACGTTATTAGTAAAGTGGCTCGATCAACCTACTCAAATACTTCGCGCAGGAGGTAACTATGGCGATCGCCTCAGTAGTTTTGCAACGGCAAATTGCCGCACACCGGGCGGGCATCCGGAAGGATACTTAGAAGCGTTTGGTAATATTTATAGAAATTTTGCTTTGACTTTATCAGCCAGGATTGATGGTAAAGAACCAACCAAAGAACAAATGGATTATCCGAAAGTGGATGAAGGAATAAGAGGAATGGCTTTTATTGATAATGTGGTGGCGAGCGGGCAGTCGGATAAGAAATGGTATGAACATAAAATATAGGTTCCCGCAAAGACCAAGACGCACCGAGTGAGGTAAAATATGGAATATTAATTTTTGGATGTATTTCTTTGCGACGCGGCGCCTTTGCGTGAATCTATTTTCTTAAATAAAGAATAACTTAGTGATTTAACTATTTTTCATAGTCAAAAAATTGGCGTAGCACCACTGCGTCTTAGTGAGAAAATTATGACAACAATCAAAGGCCCAGGCATTTTCCTCGCTCAATTCATGGGTGATGCAGCACCATTCAATTCATTGAAATCAATTTGTGAATGGGCCGCAAAGCTTGGTTTTGTGGGCGTACAAATTCCCAGCTGGGACAGTCGTTGCATCGATTTGCAAAAAGCCGCAGAAAGTAAAACCTATGCCGATGAAATAAGGGGTATTGTGGAAAGTACCGGGTTAAAAATCACGGAACTTTCTACCCACCTGCAAGGGCAACTGGTTGCTGTGCACCCGGCTTATGATGATTTGTTTGATGGTTTTGCTCCGGCATCTGTCCATAAAAATCCGAAAGCACGAACTGAGTGGGCCGTACAGCAGGTAAAGTACGCAGCTAAAGCATCGCAAAACCTGGGATTGAATGCACACGCAACTTTCAGCGGGGCCTTGTTATGGCCAACGGTCTATCCCTGGCCGCAGCGTCCGGCCGGTTTAGTAGAAACGGGTTTTAACGAATTGGCCAAAAGGTGGTTGCCGATATTAAATTATTTTGATGAATGCGGCGTGGACCTTTGTTATGAAGTGCACCCCGGCGAAGATCTGCACGATGGCGTTTCGTATGAATTATTCTTAAAACATACAAATAATCATGCAAGGGCTTGTTTGTTGTATGATCCATCACACTTCGTATTGCAATGTTTAAATTATCTCGAATACATCGATCATTATCACGAACGCATACGCATGTTTCATGTAAAAGATGCGGAGTTTAATCCAACGGGTAAGCAGGGAGTATATGGCGGTTACCAAAGCTGGATCGACCGGGCCGGAAGATTTCGTTCACTAGGTGATGGACAGGTAGATTTTAAATCTATATTCAGTAAGCTGGCCGCTTATAATTATAAAGGCTGGGCCGTTTTAGAGTGGGAGTGTGCCATCAAGCATCCCGAAGAGGGAGCTAAAGAGGGAGCGGTATTTATTAAAAACAATATTATCCGGGTTACCGACAAAGCCTTTGATGATTTTGCAGGAACCGGCAGCGATGAAAATTTCAATCGTTCTGTTTTGGGATTGAAGTAACTTGTATTTCCGTTTAACCATAATCAGATAACAAAAAAAATAACAATGAAAAAAGTACTATTAGCAATGAGCACAGCATTTATATTATATGCCTGCGGGGGCGGTGGAGATATGCCGGCGGAAACCAAAAAAGCAGAAGCTACTGTTGCAGAACCGGCAAAGCCCGATCCCGCGGTAGCCAATGAAAAAGTATTGGAATTAATTGCTGCCAAGAATTGCGCACCCACCTGCCATATGATTGATAAAAAAGTAATAGGTCCTGCCTATATGGATGTTTCCAAGAAATACGAATCTACCCCGGAGAATATTGACAAGCTGGTCCAGAAAGTAATTAAAGGAGGCAGTGGGGTTTGGGGAGATGTTCCCATGACTCCTAACAATATTACCCCTGAAGAAGCAAAGGAAATAGTTACTTATATTCTTTCATTGAAGAATAATAAATAAGATTCATTCCCTATTAAAGGATTGGGATTGCTGCTCCATTTATAAAAATCAACCATCAACATGAGATTCATTTCCACTGCCGTCCTTTTTGTTGTTCTTTTTGCCTGCAACAGCACAGAAACAAAAACAGAAGAAACTTCAAAAGATAGTACCGCCAACATGACAACTCCTGCTACAACAGATACTAACAACATACTTTCGGTCGCAGAAAGTACAGATGGCTGGCAATTGTTGTTTGACGGAAAAACCACTACCGGATGGCACGTATTCAACAAAAAATCCGACGGCCATGCCTGGATGGTTGATAATGGAACTTTACACCTCGATCCAAAAGAAATGAAAGATTGGCAAACCGTGGGTGGTGGCGATCTTATTACAAACGAAGAGTACGACAATTTCCAGTTTAAGTTAGAATGGAAATTAGCCGACAGTGCCAACAGTGGCATCATTTTGTTTATAAATGAAAGCCCTAAATACGAACACACCTGGCATACGGGACCGGAAATGCAGGTACTCGATAACAACGGCCATCCCGATGCAAAAATCATTAAACACCGCGCCTCCGATTTGTACGACCTGATCTCCTCTTCTCCGGAAACAGTAAAAAAAGCCGGTGAGTGGAACCAGGTGGAAGTGATCAGTGATCATGGTACATTGGTCTTTTTTCTCAATGGAACCAAGGTACTCAGCACCACCATGTGGAACGATAATTGGAGGAAAATGATAAAGGGAAGTAAGTTTAAAGATATGCCTGATTTTGGCACCTATAAAAAAGGACATATCGGATTACAGGATCATGGGAATAAGGTGTGGTATAGGAATATTAAGATAAAGAAAATATAAATTGAGTTTGTGGTTTATCGTTACTGCGATTTTAAGATTCACTATAAAAAAATACAGACTTGTATTATTAAAGACTGTTACGCATAAAAAACGACAAAACACAAACCATAAACTATTTCTGCCAATAATCAATCACCAATACTTTATCCAGTACCGGCCCCAGCATCGCCACAAACTCCTTATGTTTAGGATGGGGTAGATATACCTCCCGTTCTTTTTCCGAAGTAAAACTCACCAGGAAACAATGTGTAAAACCCTGGTTCAGGTTTTCGGGACTATTATTGAGTCCCCACTCAAGTGCTTTGATTTCTTTTATCTGGGATTTTAATGCTTTGAAGGCCGCTTCAATTTTTTTTACCTCTTCGGGTTTGGCGTCGTCTTTAAATTTGAATAAAACTACGTGTTGTAATAGTTTGCCTGGCGATTTTTTAGTTTGCTGGGCTGTTCCTTTTAAGGCAAAAAGTGTTATGACTAGTAAAGCTGTTCCAATTCTCATAATTAATTTATTTAATATTTCATGAATGCAATTTTGCCTTGCCTTAAAACTCCAGGCACAAGACGTTCCTACGGAACGAGGCCCTGCTATTGAAAAAGTCTACCAAAAAACCGTCCCTACAGGACGAATAGATTATTATAAAATCAGCTCCTCTTCTTTCGAATAAATTACCCCGAAGCAGGCTTTCGAGGAATTCCTTTGATTAAATAATTCCTCCCCCGACAGAGACGATTGGTTAATTGAATTGCCCTTATTTTTTTAACGACAAACAATTATCCCGAACACTTCTTCGTCCAGTAGGAACGACTCGTGGGTAGAAAAATTTTAAATTTTTCGCATTCGTTCCGTAGGAACGTTTTGTGTAATATGAAATTGAAGCTTCTTGTAACTACTTATATTTTCGGAAGCTTATATCCGTTAAAATATTCTTTCATTAAATATTTATTATTAACGGCTTCATCGGTAAATCGTTCTTTTGTTTTATCCCACTCAAGCTTTTGTCCCGCCCGGTAACTAATATTGCCCATCTGTGCTACGGTGGCAATATGCGCGCCGGCCTGGATAGGGCAATGTAAATCTTCCATCTTCCGCGATTTTACAACACTTATGAAATTCTCCCAGTGTTTTTCAACTCCATTATCACTGGGCTTAACAAGCGGCTTGCTCACTTTGTTCTTGCTTTGCCTTTCCTCAATCACTTCCCAGCCACCCCGATCTAGTACGAGTGTACCATTATTACCTATAAAAGCGATACCATGATCCCTTCCATAAGATCCATTGTCAATGCCCATAGCTGAATCCCATACCAGGTTAAACCCTTCAAACTCATAAAGCGTAGTTAGAGTATCAGGTGTTTCTTCGTATAATTCTGGATATGCATATCTGCCTCCGAGGCCTACTACAGTTTTAGGTAATTGGGCTTTCATACCAATCAGTCCATAATCGAGCAGGTGCACCCCCCAATCGGTCATGAGTCCGCCAGCATAATCCCAAAACCATCGAAAATGAAAATGAAAACGACTGGCATTAAATGTTCTCTTAGGCGCTGGTCCAAGCCAGGAAGTATAATCAACGCCAGGCGGAGGGGCGGTATCGGGCACTACGGGTTGCGGACGCATCCATCCCTGGTAACACCAAACTTTTACTGTGCGGATCATACCCAGTTGCCCACTATGAACAAAATCAACCGCATCGCGGAAATGCTGTTGGCTCCTTTGCCACTGACCCCCCTGGACGGCTTTTTTATATCGTTCCTGGGCAGCCACCATTGCGCGACATTCCCCAATAGAATTGCCCACGGGCTTATCCACATATACGTCCTTACCAGCCTGGCAGGCTTCTATCATAATAAGCGCATGCCAGTGATCGGGAGTACCAATTATTACCGCGTCAATATCTTTTTGTTCAAGCAGCTTTCTATAATCACTATACGTTTTTACTTTGGAAGTATCCACCTTCATTTTACCAAGATCGGCCATTCGTTTGTCCAGTACATTCTTATCTACATCACACAAGGCAACTATATTTACTCCTGGAATTTTTATCGCCGCGGATACATTAGCCCAGCCCATTCCGTTAATACCAATAGCGCCGATATTAATCTGATCGCTAGGCATTATTCGATTACGGAAAATAGCAAACGCTTTGTTGTCGAGCGCAGAAAGCAATAGTCCACCTCCTGCTAACGCGGCTGATTGTTGTAAAAAGTTTCTACGAGACATACCTTATTGAGTTGTTTGGTGAGGATGATGAGAGAGAAGACCGAAAGTCGGACTCATTTAACAATATTCTTCTTCAAATAATCAATACTCTTTGCTATACTTTCCAGTGGCGGCCCGGGGCAGATATCCTGCTCAACAAAGAAATGCTTCATACCGCTTAGTTTGGCTTTGGCGAAAATAGCTTTGAAATCAATGGTGCCGTTACCCACTTCTGTAAAGAATTTTTTATCGGTGTTATCCATGTCTTTAATGTGCCACATCACAAAACGGCCGGGGTGCGCGGCAAACAAGTCAAGTGGATTTCGGCCCGCTTTAACTACCCAATATAGGTCCAACTCCATCTTCACGTGGGATACATCTGTTTCTTTCATTAGAATGTCAAAACCGGTTTGCCCTTCACTTTCAAAAAATTCAAAGTCGTGATTATGATAAGCAATTTGCAAACCGGCCTGCTTGCTGATCACAGCGGCCTTATTCAGGCCTTCTGCAATTTTTTTATAGTTTTCAATCGGTTTTCGATCTGGTTCTGCCAGCCAGGGTATTACAATATATTTTTGCCCGAGCGCCGCGGAATCTTCTACTGCTTTTTTCCATCCGTCTTCCCATCCTTCTTTTAAAAATACTCCTCCGAGTAAGGTGTGACCACTCGGTGAGGTAAGACCATTATTTTTTAATACGGCAGAAAGTTCGGGTGCCGTCATACCGAACCATTTCCCCTGGCTATATCCAAACGTTTCCACTTCCTTATATCCAAGCTGTGCTACTTTTTGCAAAACAGCTTTGGGATCCTTGCTAAGTTCGTTGCGTAATGTATATAGCTGTAGTCCTATTTTCTTTTTTGCTTTAAATAATTCGTCTTTGCTCAAAAACAATCCGGCAGTCAATAAAGAGGATTGACGGAGGAAGTCGCGGCGGGAAGCAATCATAGTAAAATTTTAGAAAGGGAAATTACAGAAAAAAGAGAAGAAGTTTGTGGTTTATCGTTTATAGTTCTATAGCGGTACCTTCTCTGCTTAAAAGAGACTTTGTTCTTTCTTAATAATTAAAGTTGAATAAAAGTTCTGTTTTACCCGGGCGATTTAACACGCTTACTACTTATCTACGAGGCGGCGGCCGCTGCCCTGGCATCTTCCCGGGCACAAACTGCGATGAACCAACCCACCAATGAAAGCCAGGTCAGGCTGGTATTTGCTGTATCATTAAGGGTAATTATCCCGCGTTTCCGGGAAGGCCAAACGTTCAATTGCAATTCAACAACCGTTTCATTTTGTTCATTAATCCATACCCAGGATGTATTCCAGAAGCCTTTTCTCTTCAGGTGAAATTGTTTGTTGTCGTCTGTGCGTATATTAAGTGTTCTTCTCCAGCCCATTTCCGCTTTCCATTTGGAATAAGGTGATTGTTCGGAGGAAATTTCAATGGTATGCTTCCACCATCCTTTGCGAGTGATTTTCCATTGCAAATCCCCGGCTTGCGCCATCGCCGCTTTTGCCCATCGATTGGGAAAATCAACGAAGGCTACGATTTTTCCATGGAGTATAAAATCGTAGCGTTTTTTAGCGTCTTTCGATTTGATTATTTCAATGATAGATGGGGTGGTCATACGCTATGTATTTATTTGCTTTCCTGCTGCCTGCTTATTGTATGTCCGATTCTTCCATCTGCTGCAACAATTCTTTCAATTTCTTTACGTGGCGGCCGTATAATTTATTTACATACCAGATATTAAGGAAATAAACGAGTATAGATAATACTATTCCGATACCAATGAACCAGGATAGGAATTGTGTACCAGTAATAGAAATGCCCGGCGATTTATATAATACAATAAGTCCGGCAGTAAAATAAGCAACCGGAGTAAGCAGGGTACCGGCTACAAAATAAAATCGTATGTACTTCCCCAACATAGAAACCTGCCGCTCTAAATTCGATTTTACTTCGCAGGTTACACACTCCATTTCCTTCAGCAATTTATTTTTACGGTAATAATAAAACATAAACATTACCCCCATCAGGAATAACATCAATGCCAGTTCCCAGTATCTGCCCTTGTTTGAAATAATATAATAAATAATAGAAGCGGAATATAAAACCACCACCACCATCATCTCCCCGCGCAGGTTGCGCTTTATTTTAGCAATCGGGCTTTGCGATTTTTGTTGCAGCATCAATAGAATCTCTTCCTTGATGCCCGGCATCGTGTTCCCCGCATGGGCCTGCCAAACTTCTTTCAGGTTATCCAACTCCATATTCAAATTCTTTGGTGAGTTTGCGTAATTTTTCTTTGATCCGGTTCATTTTAACCCGGAGGTTATTCTGGTTGATACCGAGAATATCTTCCATCTCCTCATAACTTTTATCTTCGAGGTATAACATGACAATCGCTTTTTCAATTTCACCCAAATACGCAATCGACTTGTACAACTGTTGCAACTGTTCTTCTTTTTCTAAATCCATTGCTTCGGCGGATGCCTCATACGGTACCTCTTCAGGGTATAACATTTTTACCCGGCGCTGTTGCTTGCGCAAATCAGAAATGGCCGTGTTTAGGGCAATCCGGTACAACCAGGTGCTAAATTTCGAATCACCCCTGAAATTTGGATAAGCCTTCCACAACTGAATGATTATTTCCTGGAAAAGATCCTGCCGGTCTGTTTCTGAACGCCCATATATCCTGCACACCTTGTGAATCATCGCATTGTGTTGCTGAACCAATTTGAAAAATTGCTCCTGGATATTTTTTCCCGATTTCAGCGTTTTGATTTTTGTAGAAAATTAAAGTATTGGTCGCTGCCCCTTTCTTAATATTACAGGATTTTTGTCCCGATTGACTAAATAATGGATACAAATTAGTCTCCCCTATTTCAATTTCAGATTATTTGTATTATTTTTCTGCCCACTTACCTCCAACATCCCCCCTTTGTAATAATCGCTTCGATATCCTTCAAAACCTGAAGCTTACTTTTTTTAACCACAATCAACTTACCATGAAACGTATTGTTGTACTGCTATTTATTTTTTCCTCCTACCAAACCATTGCACAGAGTTGGGAATTAGAGGTTTTCACAGGGGCTTCCGTATACAAGGGAGATCTTGACGAAAAAATTATCGATATAAAATCAATTCGGCCGGCTGTTAATCTGAACCTGAAATACAAGCTGAACGAGCAGTTATACCTTCGCGGCGGATTCGCATGGGGTATGGTGGCGGCTAACGATAATAATAATAAGGACAGTGCCCTTATAAACCGAAACCTGAGCTTCAGCAGTCACATTGCAGAAGTTAATTTTTGTGTGGAATATCTTCCTTTGTCAACTGATATTTATGATATTGCCTACCCTTATTTCTTCGCCGGGGTAGGTCTCTTTCATTTTAACCCATCGGCCAAAGATAATAATAATGAAAAAGTATTTCTTCAGCCATTGGGTACCGAAGGACAGGGGCTTTCCCTGTATCCAACCAGGAAAAAATACAGCAGAACGCAGATTTGTATTCCGATGGGGGGAGGTATGACCTTTGTATTAAATGAAAAACTCAAATTCTCAACTGAAATTGGGTTTCGTAAATTATTTACTGATTACCTGGATGACGTAAGCAGTACCTATGTAGATCTCACAGCACTGGAAGAAGGAAGCGGAAAAAAATCTGCCGAAATGAGTTACCGTGGAAAATATATTGAAAACTTTGAAAAGCCTATCCAGGGAGGCAGCATCCGTGGAAATGCAAAAAAGAAAGACTGGTATTATTTTGCCGGGGTAAAATTTTCCCTGACTTTATAAATCTCCTGCCGCCGATGATTATTTTTGCGGCTATGAAGAAAGTATACCATCTCGGAACTTGTACCACCAGCCAGGCAATCATCAAGGAAACGGCTATTGATAAGAAAGGTTTTGTTATGCAGGATATCAAGCTGGATAAAATAACGGCTATCCAGTTAGACCAAATGAAAAAGATGGCGGGAAGCTACGAAGCACTTTTTAGCCGGAGAGCTATTAAATACAAAGAATGGGGGTTGAAAGACAAAATCCTGAGTGAAAAAGATTACCGCCAGTATATTTTAGATGAATATACTTTTTTGAAAAGGCCCGTAGTGATTATTAACGACCAGTTATTTATCGGGAGCGAGAAGAAGAATGTGGAGGCGTTGAAGAGAAGGTTAGGACAATAAAAAGAGATGGCGAATTACGAATGATTCAGGTTCAAATTTTCCGAATAAATGGTAACCGCCTTTTATTCGGGAGTTTATTATAAAAGAATTCGCCATTATTAATTCACCAGCACTTCATCCACAAACACCCATCCCTTATCTCCTTTTCCGGGATGCCAGGCTGGTAGTTTGGCAACCGGTACCGCGATAACTTTAATATATCGTAGAGAAGTTTGGGAAAATGTTACTTCATACGGAATCACTTCACCTGGTTCATCTTTTAATGGTTGCACCGGTTTAATACGACCCAATAATTTCATTTTCATTGGATCATTGCCTCCCCATACTTCCACTAAGGCCGGGGGCATAATAAAAGGGCCAATATTTTTCATAGTACTCAGGGCAACGCGATTCACCTTTACAGATTGATTAAATAACAATAATGCCTCCATCCGGTTATTCCGATACCCAAGCCATTTTCCGCTTCCTGTATTCAGATCACCCTTATCTAAATCATGCAATAGTTTTCCTCCTCCTTTGCTATACTTTGGATCAGGAGGGGTAATCAATTGAACAGAATCAGGCAAATAGGTACTCTTAAAAAAATAACGCTGCGCTACTTCGCTGCTGATCCATCCCGGTTTAAAGGCTTTTGTTTTGATTTGAGTAGCATTTGTTATCACCACGTTGTTATCATACAATTTAGATTGAATACTATCCGGTTCAGTTCCATCCGTTGTATACCGAATGGCTACTCCATTAATGTAATGCTTCAATTGTAATTTAACAGGCGTCGATATTATTTGTTCTTCATTTTCGATAATAGGAGCCGTCAGTTTTAGTACCATTGTATCCGTACGAACGCCGGTTTCAAATTTTATTTTACTTTTTTGCCGCTTAATTACTTCCAGGTCAGACGCCGGTATTGCCGTGTTCCATACTGATACTTTTTGTAATTGGGGAAATCCTTCCAGTTGTACCAATTGATCTTTTGTTACTGCTGTTCCGGCGAGTGAAAGACTTTTCAAAAATTTCAGCTTTTTTAATTCACTTATTGTTTTGCCGGTAATGGGAGTGAAGTTGAGAATGAGTGTTCGGAGGTTCTCCAGTTCACCGATCGTTTTTAAATCCTCCTCTTTCAGGGGCATCCGGGAAAGATCCAATGATACCACCTGCTCCTTTATTTTCAGCAATTCTTTCAATTGCCCGGAGGTAAAAAATTCTTTGTTATAAAAATCTACTGCCAATGCCGGAGATTCAAGCGCTAATGGATAAACCACCCGGTTACTATTGTTAAGTTGCTTAATGGTTTTTTCATCTGCCGCATCGAAATCATAACTAACCATTTCATTATGTGTAAGGGTTCTTTCTGCCAGCATCCTTAAGCTATCGGTTGTTTGAAGGTCAGTAACCTTTGCAGTGAAGTCGGCCCCTTTTTTTATCCAGTAATACAATACCTGCATTTCGTCTTCACTCAACTGAGGTTTCCCCTGGGGCGGCATATGTTTCTTTTTTTCCAGCGGTAAATGAATTCTATGCAGCAGCAAACCCAATTCGGGTTGAGTAGAATCCCACAATACGCCATTCTTTCCTCCTTTCAACAATAGTTCCTGCGTTTCCATTACCAGTTCCCCTTTTGCCTTTTTATTATTATGACAACTCAGGCACTTAGCTTTCAGTATAGGTTGTACGAAGTGGGTATATACCACCGCCTCGTCAATGGAAACTGTTTGCTCCTGCTTCTCGGGCAATAAGGGAGCAAACAAATAATTTTGTCCGTGTGTAATCCCTGCTCCCTGGTGGCCGGTAAAGATGATACCCGCTAAACTTACTAATGCGGCTGAAGCAGTAACCCATTTTATTCTTGCGATCCAATGCCGGAAACTGTACCATATTGTTGCAATCAATGAAACTGATACAGCACTCCACTTATGGTAAAGTAATGCCTCGGCATCGTACCCTTCTTCTTTTGATAAGAACAACCCCATAAGAGCGGTAATGATTGCGCACATAGCGGCTAGCAGCAATAACCAGTCACTCACCTGTTGCCGCACCAGTGGATCAATAGCGCTTTTGGGAATTAATAACACCCATATGCAATAGAGTACCAGCAGCACTACGGGAAAATGAAGCATCAGAGGATGCATTCTTCCGGCCACCTGTAACCAGGCGGGCAGCACCATTCTATTTTCAAACAGCAATAAAAAAAGAAACAATACAGTAAGCGGAAGCAAACAAGCGGCAATGATTCGTTGAAATCGCATGTAGGTTGTTAGTGATTGATTTATGCCAAAATTCCATTTATCAATTTACCCGATACATCTGTTAACCGGTATCTCCTTCCCAAATGTTTAAAGGTAAGTCGCTCGTGATCCAACCCCATCAAATGTAAAATAGTAGCATGCAGATCATTCACATGAACGGGATCTTTAATAATATTATATCCAAACTCATCCGTTTCTCCGTACACACCGGGTTTTATTCCGCCACCGGCCATCCAAATAGTAAAACAACGCGGATGATGATCTCTACCATAGTTTCCTTTTTCCAGTTTACCCTGGCAATAATTGGTTCTTCCGAATTCACCGCCCCATATTACCAGTGTTTCATCTAACAGTCCTCTTTGCTTGAGGTCAGTGATTAATGCTGCAGAAGCCTGATCAGCATCTTTGCATTGTCCTTTTATCTGATTGGGCAGGTTATCATGTGCATCCCAACCCTGGTGATATAACTGTACAAATCGAACGCCGTTCTCCGAAAGTTTTCTTGCCAATAAACAGTTCGCTGCGAAAGTGCCCGGCACCAGGCAATCGGGACCATACAATTTAATAACCGACTCTGGTTCTTTCGATACGTCGGTAATTTCCGGAACAGCGGTTTGCATGCGATACGCCATTTCGTATTGCTGAATTTTGGCGCTTATTTCCGGATCGCCAAATTCCTGGTACGATTGCTGATTAAGTTCTGATACTTTATCCAGCATTTTTCTCCTTTCTTCTTTGCTGATGCCTTCCGGGTTATTGAGATACAACACGGGGTTATCGCCGCTGCTGAACTGTACGCCCTGGTGTATAGAATCTAAAAATCCATTCGACCATAATTTGGAATACACTCCTTGCCCGTTTCCTTTTCCTCTCGACAACAATACACAAAACGCCGGGAGGTTTTTATTTTCGCTTCCCAATCCATAACTCAACCACGAACCCATACTTGGACGATTGCCTACCTGGGCGCCTGTTTGAAAGAAAGTTAAGGCCGGGTCATGATTGATGGCCTCCGTGAACATGCTTTTTATAAAGCAAAGATCACCTGCCACACTTGCGGTGTATGGAAGCAGTTCGCTGATCCATGCTTTTGCTTCTCCGTATTGATTGAATTGAAAAGCCGTTCCTGCCAAGGGAAATTTCTTTTGATCGGCTGTCATCCCGGTTAATCGCTGACCCATCCGGATCGAAGCGGGCAAATCTTCCCCAAACATTTCCTGCAGCTTCGGTTTGTAATCGAACAAATCTAATTGAGAAGGCGCTCCATTCTGAAATAAATAAATAATGCGTTTGGCTTTGGGAGCAAAATGCGGCAAGCCGCTAAGCATTGCTTCTTCTTTATTTCCAAACAAATCCGGAATCAGTAACGAACCCAGCGCAACGCTTCCTACTCCCATACCTAACCGTGTTAAGAACCGGCGGCGGTTGAAGGTGAGGCCGTGTTCTAGAATTTGTTTTTGCATATAAATACATTTTATTGTGCCCAACATTATATCAATGTTCGGCTTTGCTTGCGTCGCACTCTAGTACGATAACAACTCCAATCGACAACAAAATTGACTCTCTGTTCGCTCAGCTTTTCGCCCCCATACCCTAAAGGGGGGCTGGTAAAAGCAAAACTAATTGCAACTCTCTTCCTAATCCATGATACATTTACTTTAGGTCTTGCCAACTCCCCTTTAGGGTATGGGGGCTAGCTTTTCGTAATCGCTTCTTCCAAATTATAAATCGCTCCAATCGTTTTCATCAACGCCGCCTGTTCATTAATATCTACTTTTTTTGCAGTTGGGTATTCTCCTTTTTTTATCATTATGGCTGCATCCAATTTTTTCTGTTGATACAATTCCTGTTGTTCTTTATAATAACTTTCCAATACCGCTATTTCTTTTGCCGTTGGTTTTCTGCAGATAATCAAACGAAAGGCCCTGGCAATTTTTTCTGAAGAGGTGGACTGCTCTTCCAATAATTTTTGCGCCAGTACCCGGGAAGCTTCCATTACCAGGGGGTCGTTCATCATCATCAATGCCTGCAAAGGCGTGTTAGTTTTAGAGCGTTTTACTTCACATTGATCGCGGTTACTGGCATCAAACAATATCATGGAAGGTGGCGGAACCGTAAGTTTTATAAATGTATATAGTCCACGCCGATACAAATCTTCACCATGATCCTGTTTGTACGATGCCAATACCCCCCTTCCGGAGGTAGCAGCTTCCCACAATCCTTTGGGTTGATAGGGTTTCACACTCGGACCCCCAATTGTTTTCACCAATAGTCCGCTACTGGCTAATACCACATCTCTCACCAGTTCTGCTTTTACACGAACCCTCGGTGCCCTGGATAGATAGGTATCATCCGGATCCAATTTTAATTTTTCTTCGGTTGTTTTCGCTGATTGACGATAAGTAGCCGACATCAGTATCTGCTTCACTAATCTTTTTATATTCCAGCCATTCTCCTTAAAATCGACTGCCAGCCAATCCAGTAATTCCGGGTGCGAGGGCAATTCACCCTGCATACCAAAATCTCCGGTTGTTTTAACGAGACCCCGTCCAAAAATTTCCTGCCAAACCTGGTTTACAAAAACTCTTGCTGTAAGCGGGTTCCTTTTATCAATGGTCCATTTAGCCAGTCCTATCCTGTTCCGGGGGAAAACTGTACTATCAAACAAAAGAATTGATTTGGGAGCGGCGGGTTCTACTTGTACGGTGGGCCTGTCGTACAATCCCCGGTTCAGTACATATGTTTTTCGTACCGAATCTTTAATCTCACCCATTACCGAAACCGTCATCGTTCCGGTATCTTTTTTATTTATAAAACTGAGCAGGTTTTTTGCCTCCTCATCATTAATAGTCATCAATGGATTTTTGGCCGGCTTTGAAATACTTACATCGCCTTCGTATCCTTTTTCTATAGTATTATTAAAAAAAGCCAGTAAGGAATAATAATCTTTCTGGCTGAACGGGTCGTATTTATGATCGTGACACTGGGCACATTCTACCGTTACTCCCAATATTCCTTTGCTGAACGTTTTTGTTTTATCCAATAAATATTCAATTCGGTATTCTTCTAAAATTACTCCACCTTCTTCGGTATACTTATGATTACGGAAAAAGCCGGTGGCCAGCATTTGTTCTTTGGTAGCATCTGGCAGCATATCTCCGGCAATCTGCCAGGTTAAAAACTGATCGTACGGAATATTTTTATTGAACGCATGAATCACCCAATCGCGCCAGGGCCATTGTGTTCGTATATTATCATCCTGGTAACCGTAGCTGTCGGCATAGCGTGCAACATCCATCCAATGCACGGCCATTTTTTCGCCATATTGCGGCAAGGCCAGCAATTGGTCCACTGCTTTTTCATAACCGTTATCCGAATTGTCATTGAGAAAAGCATCCATTAATTCAAAAGAAGGAGGCAGCCCGGTTATATCTAAGGAAGCTCTTTTCAATAATCGTTCTTTATCTGCCTCTTCATTGGGTGAAAGGTTCATTTGATCTAACCGGTGCAAGACGAACCGGTCAATTTCATTCTTTCCCCATTTTTCATTTGTCACTTTGGGTAATGCTGCTTTTATGGGAGCGGTAAATGCCCAATGCTTTTCATATTTGGCGCCCTGTTGTATCCATTTCTTTATTAATTGTATTTCATGGTTAGACAGTGCCCCCAGATGGGCTTCGGGTGAAGGCATCTGGTAACTGGTATCGGTGGAAGAAACCCTTTTATATACTTCTGACTGATCAGGTTTGCCAGCCACTAAAGCGAAAGCTCCTTTTGTTTCCTGTAATGGCTTGAATGCACTGTCGGCGATATCGAGCCGGAGGCCCGCCTGGCGTTTCCCCGCATCGGGACCATGACATTTAAAGCATTTATCCGAAAAAATCGGGCGGATGTGAAAATTGTAGCTTACCACTTCTGGCAATCGCTCTTCTTTCCGGCTACTGGAGAAGCAGGAAGCAATCAAAAAAATGCAGCCAAAGGTGGAAAACAGTATGATTGTTTTGAGCCGAAACATGTGTTGGAAATGAAGGGAAAAGTTACGAAAAAATGAGGAAGAAAAGCCGATGCGTTAGGAGGATATTAAATGAACAGTTAAGCAATCGTTTGTTTAAGATGAGAAGAAGAATGTTTGATTCCGGAAAAACCTCTTACCCTTGGCTGCTGTTTTCACCAGCCAGCTATTTACTAATTGCGCATTTACAATCGGTGACAATACGCATATTATTATTTCGGTTGGTGAAGAGAGCAACCGAGGTGACAACAACCGAGGAGGGGAATATATCCCGAATCCCAGATCTCCCGTCCGGTATCTAGTATCTCGCATCTCAAATCCCATTCCCAGCCTCCCGACTCTGAACTCCAGACTCCAGCCTTACTCTACGATCCGCAGCTTCGCGTAATTCAGCATGATCTTTTTCTCTCCATTGTGTTCAAATTTCACCGTTGCAATGGGGTTGTGTGCCGCGCCTTCCATTTTCATTACTTCACCAAAACCAAATTTCTGATGTTCTACTTTTTGTCCGGCCTGTAACTTACTGGTATCGCTGGCCACAAAATCGGCAGATGGTTTATGCTCGACCACTTTAGGAGCCGCCGTTTTGGGTGTTAAATAAGGAGGAGGAGTACTTTGCGAGGACGATTTATTCTTTGATGGAGGTGCCCCATATCTTTTTTCCGCTTCCTGTGTTTCATTTCTGCCTGCTCCCCAACCGCCGCCATTCATTCGGTCGAAGGCATTGCCACCCCAATTGTTATTCCCCTGGTTCTTGGCACCACCACCGGAAAAACTTCTGTCTAAGTATTGATCCGGCATTTCATCAATAAATCGGCTCGGTTCATTTTGAACCAAACTTCCAAACCGATACCGCGTATTCGCATAGGTGATCCATAATCTTTTTTTGGCTCTTGTTATGACCACATAAAAAAGCCGGCGCTCTTCTTCCAACTCTTCCCTTGTATTAATACTCATCGCATTCGGGAAAAGCATCTCTTCCAACCCGGCTGCAAACACACAACTAAACTCCAGTCCTTTAGCCGCGTGAATGGTCATCAGTTTTACCGTATCGGCATTGGGATCTTTTTCATCGGCATCCGTTACCAGGGTTACCTGCTGCAGATAACTACCCAGGCTTTTGTCGACCAGCTCGCCTTCCTCATTATCGGGACTTTCCGTCCATTCTTTTACGGAGTTCAATAACTCCTGTATGTTATCATAGCGCTGTACCCCTTCGGTACTTTTATCATTGAACAGTTCTTTGACAATAGCAGTTTGCTTACCTACATGCACTGCTACATCGTAAGCATTTTGCTTTTGTAACATGCTGGCAAAACTCTTTATCATGATCACAAACTGCTCAATAGACTCGGCAGTACCGGCTCTGAAACCAAATTCTTTTGCCCGCTCCAACACCTCCCACATGGAAATATTGTTTTCATTAGCGGCCAGTACCGCTTTATCAATGGTTGTTTTACCAATTCCCCTGGCCGGAAAATTAATAATTCGTTTTAATGCTTCTTCGTCTTTGGGATTTATAATAATGCGCAGGTAAGCGATATAATCTTTGATTTCCTTACGCTGGTAGAAACTGATTCCTCCGTAAATAGTATATGCAATCCCCATGCGCCGCAGCGCTTCTTCAAAAGCGCGGCTCTGCGCATTGGTTCGATACAAAATAGCAAACTCGCGATTCATAAAATGATTGCGCAGCTTCTGCTCCTGGATAGTATCGGCTACAAACTTTCCTTCCTCGTTATCGGTCATGGTGCGCACGAGCTTAATCTTTTCTCCTTCGGCATTATCAGTAAACAATACTTTTTCTATCTGGCCTTTATTGTTGCTGATAATTTCATTGGCAACATGAATGATGTTTTTGGTACTGCGGTAATTCTGTTCCAGTTTCACCACTTTTACATCGTCATAATCTTTTTGAAACTGAAGAATGTTTTGAATGGTAGCGCCCCGGAAGCTGTAAATGCTTTGCGCATCATCACCCACCACGCATACATTTTCGTGCATAGCTCCCAGGAGTTTGATAATTTCATACTGGGCGGGGTTGGTATCCTGGTACTCATCTATTAATATGTATTTAAACTTGCGCTGATACTTGCTCAGGCTCTCCGGAACATTTTTCAGTAATTCATAAAACTTCAGCAACAGGTCGTCAAAATCCATCGCTCCGTTTTTAAAACAGCGGTTAACATAGGCCGCATAAATTTTTGCTATCGCGGGGCGGTTACTGCGCATATCTTCCTGCTGAATAGAATAATCATTGGCATACTCGGCCGGATTCACCAGGGCATTTTTGGCAGTAGAGATCCTGTTATAAACCGTGCTGGGTTTATATTGCTTATCATCGAGGCTTAGTTCATTGATCACTGTTTTTACTACCGACTTGGAATCATCAGTATCATAAATCGTGAAGTTGTTGGGATAACCGATACGCTGCGCTTCACTGCGCAAAATGCGGGCAAATACACTGTGAAAGGTTCCTATATATAAGTTACGGGCTTCGTTGTTTCCGAGAATCTTCTCCACCCGCTCCTTCATTTCTTTGGCCGCTTTATTGGTGAATGTCAGGGCCAGAATGTTGAACGCATCTACTCCGTTAGCCATCAGGTGCGCTACGCGGGTGGTGAGTACTTTTGTTTTGCCGCTGCCCGCGCCCGCCACTATCATAATCGGACCATCAATATGTAATACCGCTTCGCGCTGCGGTTCATTCAACTCTTTCAGGTACTCTTGCATGGATGCAAGTTAACTTTTGGAACGCTAATTATCGCGAATTGGATCACGAATCGAAGCGAATGAACAATTTCAGCATGCTGGCATCCGTCCACTGGTTGAAAGAGGATTCGAAGCAATCAACAACTTTATGGAAGAAAGGATTACTTCTTTTACCTTCACTGAATAAGAAATTCTTTCGCTCTCTCCCTTTGAAGCCCTTGTCAGGGAAATAAAAAATCAGCTATCATGAAAACGAGTTTTAAACTCAATGGCAAGCTGGTGCAGGTTGAAACCACGGCAGATGCTACCCTTTTATGGACATTACGGGACACCCTGCAAATGACGGGCACCAAATATGGATGTGGCGCTTCGCTTTGCGGAGCCTGTACCGTTCATCTTGACGGAATGCCGGTGAGGGCATGCATGACGCCGATTTCTATTATAGCGGGCCGGTCAGTAACAACGATCGAAGGACTCGGAGAAAAAGTACTCCATCCGCTCCAGTATGCATGGATTAAAGAGCAGGTGCCACAATGTGGCTATTGCCAGTCGGGGCAGATCATGCAGGCTGCCGCTTTGCTTAAGACCAATCCAAATCCAAACCGGGATCAGATAGTAGCGTATATGAATGGAATACTCTGCCGGTGTGGTACCTATCTGCGCATTATTAAAGCTATAGAGAGAGCATCCTCTAAATCCGTAAAAAAATGAAAAGGAATACAGAAACAAAAAGTTCAACTATATCCCGTCGCCGATTTCTGGCAACAACCGGCAGTTTTGGTATTATTATTACAGCCGGAACTTTCATCCCAAAATTCCTGATTGCAAAAAGCGGGGAAGAAAGAGAAATCGACTATCAACAGATTACGGCATGGGTACAATTAACCAAAGATGGACGAATCACAATATATAATCCGGCAGCCGAAATGGGACAGGGCTCTATGACAGCACTGGCTGTTATTATTGCTGAAGAGATGGATGCTGACTGGAATAAGGTTCGTATTGAAAACTCACCTATTATACCCGAGACCTACGGTATGCAATGGAGTGGTAAACTGGGTGGTCCGATGATCACCGCCGGAAGCCGAACCATAAGAAGTTATTACCAGCCCCTTCGGCAGGCGGGTGCACAGGCCCGTTATATTCTCCTGTATAATGCAGCCGAAAAGTGGGGTGTACCTATCACAGAACTAAGAACCGAGCCCGGCGTGGTCGTACATAGCAGCACTAAAAGACGGATGAGCTTCGGTGAAATCGTCGCCTTTGCGAAAATTCCCGAATCTATTCCTCAGATTCCAGATCAAGATTTAAAGAGGCCTGAAAACTTCCGCCTGATCGGTAAAGTACTTCCACGATTTGATTTACCGAATAAAATAAACGGTAGTGCTCAATTTGGAATTGATGTTCAAGTGCCGGGAATGGTTTATGGAGCGATTACCCGTTCGCCTGTTTTCAATTCAAAGCCGGAGTTACTTAACGAAAAAGAAGTCCGCGAAACAGATGGACTCATTGATATCGTCCGGTTGGAACATGGTATTGGTGTAGTGGCTAAAACCTTCGAACAAGCGTTGAAGGCTAAAAAAAAGTTGCAGATCCGGTGGACTGAAGGAGCAAAGGCGGAAAAGTTTGATAGCGAAGAAGTCTATTCATCATACCGCCAATTAGTTCGTGACGATAGCAAGAAAGGACGCGTACTTCTCAATACCGGTGATGCGGCCAGTGCATTGCAAGCTGCATATAAAGTTTATGAAAGGGAATATCTCAATGATTTTGTCTATCACGCCCAGATAGAACCGATGAATGCGGTCGTTTCCGTGGCTGCCGACGGAAAAAGCGCGGAGGCCTGGGCCGGTACGCAAGCCCCTGATATGGACATGGATGCTATTGCCGGCGTTCTTAACATCGAAAGGTCAAAAGTGACGTTCCATAACTGCTACCTGGGCGGTGGATTCGGCCGGCGTTCGGTGGATTTTTCAATGGAGGCTGCGGTGTTATCTAACCAGGTTCGGAAGCCGGTTAAATTAATCTGGACACGCGAAGATGATATACAATACGGATCGTTTCGCCCGATAAGCCTGCAGCGAATGGAGGCTGGTGTTGATCAAAAAGGAAATTTGTTGGGTTGGCGTCATTACATCGCCGGTCCTGACGAAAGACTGCAAGGTGGAGCCATCAGCATGGATTATTACAAGATCCCCAATCAATACGTCGAGTTACGATTAACCGATCATGGAGTCCGCACTATTTATTGGCGCTCGGTTTCGCACGGTCCCAACAAATTTGCACAGGAAGCTTTCCTCGATGAGATTGCCTATGATTTGAAAATGGACCCTTATCAATACCGGCGCCAGCTGATGAAGGATCTTCCCCGGCCCTTGACGATACTGGACAAAGTGGCTACCATGGCCAATTGGGGAACGGCCCCTGCGAAAGGCCGCGCCCGGGGTATGGCTTTTTCCGACTACGGTGGATCTTATACGGCGGGTATTGTTGAAATTTCACTTGACCGGAAAAGTAGACAGATCCGCGTGCATAAAGTTTGGGCAGCATTTGATGCGGGAGTGGTTGTTCAACCCAATAGCGCGATCGCACAAATGGAGGGCGGCATTGTTATGGGCATCAGTAGTGTATTGAACGAAAGTATCACGTTTAAGAACGGGAAAGTACAGCAATCTAACTTCCATGACTACCCTATTTTAAGAATGGCCGATGCTCCGGAAAGTATTATTATCAGCCAGATTCCGTCTTCAGCCCCTCCCAGCAGCATGGGAGAACTCAGCCTGCCCCTCATGGGAGGCGCGATCGCCAATGCGTTCCTCAAACTGACTGGAAAATCGTTGCGGCATATGCCTTTTACTCCTGAAAAAGTACTTGCAGTGCTGGAAGGATAATGGATGACCCCTTTTAGAATTTCTCTGCTCCTCTTCGTCTCCGCAGTTCACAAATATTTTACCGCAGAGACACGGGGGCGCAGGGTTAAGAGTACCCTTACATTTTCTGAACAATTCGGCCATTCTCTTCTTCACTCACTTACTTTATTAAAGACGCTTATCTTCGATACTTGTTATTTCATTAAGAATATCATGATTAGAGCAGGTGAGTATAATAAACTGGCCATTCAACGCTTTACGGCGGTGGGTGCTTTTTTAGAAGATGGTAAAGATGGATTGCTGCTACCCAAACGTTTCGTTCCCCGCGATGCTAAAGTGGGAGATATACTGAATGTATTTGTGTATCATGATTCGGAAGACCGTCTCATTGCGACTACCATGAGACCAAAAGCAGTAGTGGGAGATATTGCCATGCTTCGGGCGGTATCTGTTACTCCGCAGGGTGCTTTTTTGGATTGGGGACTGATGAAAGATTTGTTTGTTCCCCGCAGTAAGCAACTGATGGGTATGCGGGAGGGAGGACTTTATTTAGTAAAGTTGTATATCGATGAAAAAACAGGTCGCGTGGCTGCTACAGAAAAAATTGATCCTCTTCTCAGCAATGCGGTGCTAACCGTAAAAGAAAAAGATATTGTTCATATAAGGATTTACCGGCAAACAGATATTGGGTATGCCGTTATCATCAATCACCAACATACCGGTGTGTTACATTTTAATGAGGTGTATCGTGATATTAAGATTGGTGACGAACTGGAAGGGTATATTAAAACCATTCGCCCCGAAAATCTGATTGATGTTACGCTGGGAAAACCCGGTTACCAGCGGGTAGAAGATGAAGCCGCCAAAATTATGCGGCTCTTGTTTGAAAACAGCGGCTATCTGCCATACCATGATAAATCATCGCCTGAAGAAATCTATTCTTTTTTTGGAATGAGCAAGAAGGTCTTTAAAATGACCACGGGGAAGTTGTATAAGGAGAAAAAGATAGAGTTTACGAAGAGTGGTATCAAAACTATATCGGAATAGAAATATAAAACCTGGCTGCTGGCAAGCAGGTTAAAAATGAAAAATGGAGAATTAAAAAGTAGCATCCCGGTAACTCAGCTTTTTTGTCCCCATCCCCTAAAGGGGGCTTGCAACACCCTAAATATTTTTATCATGGATTAAGAGTATGGCTTCAAATAATCTTGCTGTTACCAGCTCCCTTTTAGGAAATGGGGGCAGCAAATAGGAGACTCCCTTTTAAATTTTATATTCTTAACCAGCCCGTCCGGCAGGCGGGTTTATAATTTCCCGGCAGGCATCTCTCAATCTCTTCAGATACTCCGCTCCTTTATCATGAGCAAACCGGATATTCCGTTCCGGTATGCTTTCGGGGTCGGAATATTTTTCTAACGCTTTCTCAATACTTTCTTCTCTTAATAAATGCAGCATCGGGTAAATGGAACGATTGGTATAATTTGCGGCATCATCATCCGGCGCACCGGCAAAGCAATATTCGGGGTGAAAGCTCGCTACCTGGTATACTCCTTCGTAATCATGTTCGGATAATAATTTTTCAGCGAGATCAACCAGGCCAAGATAATCCTCAAAAACTGGAACGGCATTCGGGAAAATGATGAGGGTGGTTTCAATTCTCGGCTCACTATCTAATCGCCGGCATTCCAGCATAAAAGTTTGCAAACACAGTTCGATACCTATTGCAGGCTCCACGCAATAATGAATAGTATTTTGTTTTACTTCTTTGGCGGCAAAGGGGCAAAAGTTACATCCGATCACTACTTCGGTAATCCATTTTTTAGTTTGCAATATGATACGCGCATTATCCAATAATTGTCATTTATTGAGAAGAAATTTTCATCCTGATTACCTTTCTTCTATTTTTCCCGGTGAAATTAATGTAATCTGTATCAAACAAGAATAAGCAGGTTCGGCAAACCACCAGCCGTACCCGGCCGGCTGCATTGAAAATTTCAACGGTAGCTTCAGTCATTGAATCCTCCGTTTATTGCAAAAAACAGGAACAGCAATATTAAGAGGTTGGAATTCATTGAATCACCTCGATTACATCTGTTCCCATTTCAAAAAAACCAGGAACTTCTTTTGTAATATATATGCAAAATTCTTGTTTGAACCTTCGCTTCTATGATGGAACGTTGTACCTTATCCTTATGAAACGATATTTACCATTATTGATAATTATACTTACTGGTCTAAGTTCCTGCATAAAGGATTATTCGAATGAAGGAGGCCCCGGAGCGAATCCTTTACCGCCTATTACAGATACTACCTTTTTTGTGAATATGGAAGTGGATGGTGAAAAAGTAATTTACATTTCCGGACAAAGCGGATATGCCCTATATTTTGCCGGTGGGGCTGCTATTCCCAATGTCCCGCAAATCTATATCTGTGGTTTGGGTGGTAATAGTCCCGGCGCAAGTTTTGAGTTCAAGAAGTCCTTTCTTAAGTATACAATTGCAGATACCTCCCGACTACTGATTACTCAAAAAGCATTGGCCTTCTTTGCCACTGGTAGTTATCAATATAAGGATACAGATTACCTGGACGGAGTCCGGTTGACCTGGATAGACCCACAAGGGACTGCCTGGAACACTGGTTTAGTATTCTCTTCCGACGTGGACAATAATTTTGCTATTACTAAAACCAATACTGTTTCCAACGCCGGACAGGTGGTGGGGATCGTTATTGAAGCAAAATTTACCTGTAAACTTTATACCAGCAACGGACAAAGCAAACAGGTAAGAAACGGAACGTTCCGATTAGGGTTCTGGCTCTGAATTTTTACTATCGAAATGGTTTGAATATTTTCTACCGCTAAGTACCTGCCTCCCCGCTCAGCAGGCGGCAGGCAGCAAGAGCAGTATGTTGAAATTAAACCAGGAAAATTACTGCATCTACTCTTTTGTTCTTGTTTAGAGTTATGAATCCCCCCGCAAACCAGCACTATTCTTCATTCCTTCTTTTAAATCCTATCTTTTGTCGAGGCGATTGTGGCGGGTTCCAAAGTTTTTTCAAGTATTGAAAAATGGTTTCAATGTCTTCATCGTGTCCTGTAATATGTTTCTCTATCTTCTCCATCTGCAGAAGAATATCTTTGTGCGCAGAGAGCATTTCTCGCATTTTTGCAAATACCCGTATTATTTGAATATTCATATGAATGGCGGTTTCACTTTTTAAAACAGTAGAAAGCATGGCAACGCCCTGTTCTGTAAATGCAAATGGTAAGTACCGGGTTCCCCCTCTACTTTTGTTTGAGGTCGCAATTTGCGACCTCAAAGATTCAAACTCATGATTGGAAATTTCAAACATAAAATCAGAGGGAAAACGGCTGATATTTCTGCGAACAGCTTCCTTTAGTCTTTTAGTCTCTACACTATAAAGTTCGGCCAGATCATTATCCAGCATTACTTTTCGCCCACGGATGAAGTAAATTTTACTTACTAACAATTCGTTAGATACCATTACAAATAAATATATCCATATAATGTCATAAAAACGGAGGCCACCTGCGTAACCTCCGTATGCCAGTTTCGGGGTACTTGATTTACATACATTAATGTTGCCGAGTTAAATACCAATACCCCGAATCATAAATGGTTTTTCATAAGTAAGCAAGATAACAAGTGGAGAAGCTGTTGCCATGAGGTTTTCAACAACCGGCAACGTATTTTATGGAAACAACCGCAGCGTTTCGTACAAAAGCTTAATGATTTAAATTTTTTCTCGCTCTCCCCAAGCGCATAGTACTTCTAAAGAATTCGCCAATTGAATAGATTCGATAATAATATCTATTCTTACGTTATTCAATAATTAGTATGGCAACCACAAAAATTACCGTTAACGACAATGGCTCGCTGAAAGTAGAAGGCGATTTTGAAATAGTAGATAAGCATGGCAAGAATTACGGACTGGGCGGAAGAACGGCTCTTTCACTCTCTCGCTGTGGCCGTTCTCAAAACAAACCTTTCTGCGACGCTTCCCACAAGGGTCATTTTGAGCATGATGCGGAGGCGTTTGATTTGCCAGCCAAAAAGTGAAAAATAAAAACTGAGACGCTGGGCTTTTGGGCTTCCGCAGTTTGAAACTTTGAGTAATCAGGCTTTCCGAATAATTACCGCAGCTTGCTTTTGCCCCCATCCCCTAAAGGGGGGCTTGCAACAACTTAAGTAAACTTATCACTACTTATTAGAAATGATATATTCAATTTTGCTTTCCCCAGCCCCCCTTTAGGGGATGGGGGCCAGCCATCAGCGATCCATTTTTTATTTTTCATTCTTCATTATCAATTTCCTTTTCTTATCTTTTCCAAAACAATCAACACATGAAACAACTGCTATTATCAATGAGCATGCTGGCCCTGGTGGGCGCCAGCTGTAATCACGTAGAAAAAGCGAAGGAAGCTATGGGCGAGGCTACGGAAGTATTTAACCTCGCTGCTGCCAAAGAAAGTGTTGCCACTAACAATGCTGCTTTTGCCAAAGCGTTGGCCGCCGCGGATTCTGCCGGTTTAGCCGCCATGTACACATCCGATGCCATACTGATGCCGGCCAACATGCCCAACTTTAGTGGTACCGCCGCTATTACCGCTTTTTTTGGCGAAGGCATCCGCGGGGGTTTGAAAAATATTAAACTTGAAAGCACTGAAGTTTTTGGAAATAATGAGATGCTGGAGGAAGTGGGTGTGTATACTTTTACCGATGACAAAGGGGTTGTCTTTGACAAAGGAAAATTCATTGTGCTTTGGAAGAATGTAGACGGTAAATGGAAACTATTCCGTGATATCTTTAACAGCGATATGCCGCCACCCCCTCCTCCACCGGCACCCAAGAAGAAATAAAGAATGAAAAATGAAAAATTATAAATATTAAAGTTGGTGTAATCACCCCTTTTTATATTTTTAACCTGTCTGCTGCTGCAGGCAGGTTTTTCATTTTTCACTGGCAGCATACTGGGTTAAGGCTTGCTGTCCCGACAATTGCTCCAAATGAAAAGAGTTTACCAACAATAACAGGGAGACCCCCGAAAGAGCTGAATGGTTCCCCAGTATTATAATCCGGTACCCGGTTGCTCTGGTTCTTTTTCCATATCCCAGGGTTTATGCCCCCACCGGTGGCTGCGGTTTTTCCATTCTTCTTTCATTTTTTCTTTTTGTTCCGGCGTCATATTATTCCACATCATTTTTTGTCTCCAAT
>JANMBO010000021.1:0-19985 GCA_031360425.1 Chitinophagaceae bacterium
ACCATTACCGCCAGTTCCTTTGTTTCTTTGGCTCCAATGCTTTTTTCTACGGCACCCGGATGGGGCCCGTGTGGAATACCGGCCGGGTGTAAGGTTATCATTCCCCTGGTTACATTCTTTCGACTCATAAATTCTCCGTCAACATAATAGAGCACTTCATCACTGTCAATATTACTGTGATTGTATGGCGCCGGAATAGCATTCGGATGATAATCGAACAACCGGGGGCAAAAGGAACAAACTACAAAATTGTTCGCTTCAAAAGTCTGGTGCACGGGGGGCGGCTGATGTACGCGGCCGGTGATAGGTTCAAAATCATGAATACTGAAAGCAAACGGGTAACAACATCCATCCCATCCGATAATATCGAACGGATGTGTACCATAATGCAACCCATATAACATGCCTTTCTTTTTCGCTTTGATAAGAAAATCCCCGGTTTCATCAAAGGTTTGAAGATTATGGGGCGGCCGAATATCTCTTTCGCAGAATGGAGAATGCTCAAGTAATTGCCCATATTTGCTTTGATATCGTTTGGGAAAGCGGATCGGACTGAAAGACTCTACAATAAACAACCGGTTATTGCCATCTGTAAACTGAACCTGGTAAATAGTACCCCTGGGTATCACCAGATAATCGCCGAATGCGAAAGGCAATTCACCATACATCGTTTTGAGAATACCGCTTCCCTCATGTACAAAAATCATTTCATCCGCATCAGTATTCTTATAAAAATAATCTTTCATACTTTCCTGCGGGGCAGCCAATACAATATGGCAATCATTATTTACTAATACCGGAATCCGGCTTTGCAGGAAATCGTTAACCGGCAAAATATTAAACCCTTCAAAGCTCCGGTGCTTCAGCATTTTTTCTTCCGCGATGATCGGCGCGACACTGATATGTGGTTCTGTTTTTATTATCTGTGTAGGCGGATGGCAATGATACATCAGGCTATAATCGTTGCTGAACCCTTCCGTAGAAAATAATTGCTCTGAATATAATTTACCATCCGGTTTGCGAAACTGCGTGTGACGCTTATGCGGAATACTTCCCAGCTTATAATAATATGACATAGGTGTTTGTGGTTTGTGGTTTTTAATCCCTCACTAAATATTGACACTCTTGAAATCTAGTCGAGTGTTTACTTTTTTCAGGAATATGTTTTAAGATTTCTGATTTTTAAGATTAATGATCCCGGCTTTTGAAACAATGTGCATCTCCTGTTGTGTCACTCACTTCAACGACAGCAATTCTGATGAGCCAGGGCTAACAAGATTTGTACATTCCGATTCGGGACAATTCCAAAGTAGCCAGCATAAAAATGTATTTCCACTTTCCTTTTTCAATCCTGTATAAAAAATAGCGGTAAAAAAGCATCATCAAATGTAGGAAGATTTTAATGTACCAGGAGTAAAAGCACTTATAATACATACCATTTATTAGAAGCATCCTTTGCATACTAAAGCCCGTTACTCATAGGATGGATATCGAGGCCGGACTTATCAATATAGTTCCTGAGCTCGTACACCCGTATCCCATTATTCGCCCGCGTTAAATATAGAAAAAGGGCATTCAGCGAAGGAGGCACTTCATTCAGCCACTGTTCGTCGCTTTCGCGCACAAAAGCCTGACTCATGCTGGTTTCTTTAAGAAAAGTTACGAAAAAAATATCCGGCCTGATTGGCTACCTTCAAACCATAAATATTATTCATTATTAATTGAAAAGGATCGGCCTTATATCAGATACACATGGCTATTTAGACGAGTCTGTTTTCAGCCATTTTGAAAACTGCGATGAGATCTGGCATGCCGGTGATTTTGGTTCAATGGAAGTGGTAAATAAGTTAAGCCTTCAATCTGGTCAGATCGGGGGCGGTCAGACCAGATTGAAGGGCGTTTACGGCAACATCGATGGACAGGATATCCGGACGAAATTTCCCGAAGAGCTTGTTTTTATGTGCGAAGAAGTGAACGTAATGATCCGGCATATTGGCGGGGCTCCTCCCGGGTACAATCCTGAAACCAGGAAACAATTGAAGTTGCATGCACCACAATTATTTATCTGTGGCCATTCTCACATTCTAAAAATCATGTACGACGATAAAATTAATTGTCTGTATATGAATCCCGGTGCCGCCGGCAAACAAGGCTGGCATAAAGTTAGAACAATCATTCGCTTTGTAATTGAGGGAAAGGATATGAAAAATTGCGAGGTTATTGAGTTGGGAAAAAGGTAATTTTAATAAAAAATGATTGCCCGATTCTGGCATGGCCGGACCAAAATTAGTGACGCCGCTATTTACCGTAAGTATGTAACCGATACTGGCATCCGGGATCTTATAACCACGCCTGGAAACAAGGGGGCTCAAATATGGCAAAAGGAGGAAGGAAACATTACCCATATCTGGGTGATTTCCTGGTGGAAGGACTATGACAGTATCAAAGCATTTGCAGGAAATGATATTACAGTGGCAAGGTATTACGAAGAGGACAAAAAATATTTACTGGAATTAGAACCCCGTGTGATGAATTGTGAATCGTACGAATTTAAACCATCCATCTAACTTCCACTATGATTGCGCGAATATGGCATGGATATACTACTCCCGACAATGCCAATCTATATGAATCCTTATTAAAAACGGAGATATTCCGGGAGATTGAAAGTAAAATGATCCTCGGATTCCGGAACATTCAATTGCTTCGAAGACCATTGCAAGAGGAAGTTGAATTCATCACGATTATTTGGTTTGATAGCCTGGATGCAGTAAAACAGTTCGCTGGTCCGGATTATGAAAAGGCAGTAGTATTAGAAAAGGCCCGAAGCTTATTAAAGCGGTATGACCAAACTTCTCAACACTACGAAGTAAAGTAATAATTGACCTGCCAAAAACCCCACTGCAATCATGTTACAAAAAAACATTCCCATTCTCCGGATTTTTGATGTTGCCAAAGCCAAACAGTTTTATATCGACTGGCTGGGCTTTGCTATTGAATGGGAGCACCAGTTTGAACCAGACACTCCTTATTATATCGGTATTGCCCGGGATGCGATTCAGCTGCACCTTTCCGAACATTACGGAGATGCTACGCCTGGCAGTAAAGTATTTATTGTATGTGATGAAGTAGAAAAGTTTTGCAAAGAACTTCAAGCTAAAAACTACAAGTATTACCGTCCGGCGGTTGAAAAAACATTTTATGGCGCTTTATGTATGGAAGTAACGGATCCTTTTGGAAATAAGCTTTCGTTTAATGAATACCTGTGAGTGAGGCGGGAGCCGGGATTCGGGAGCCGCGGGTTCATGATCTTTTATCAGCTATCAATTATCCCACCTATGCTAAATTTTTTGTGTGTAATCCCGTATCCCGTTTCCAACATCAAGCATCTAATCCATTTTCCGTAAATTCACAAAAACAAACTTGTATGCAAGCCGTTAACCGCCGCAATTGGATTAAGCAAAGTTCATTGGCAGCATTGGGACTTGGTATATCCTTACGCTCTATCGCAGGAGAAGATTACCTGCCCCGGAACTTTGGTTCTGAATTAGGGCTGATCAACCTGGGCGCCAATGAAAACCCCTATGGCATTTCGCCTAAAGCCAAAGAAGCAATCATGCAAATGATTGGAGAAGCCAACCGCTACCAGTTTAATGTAACCTCTCTTAAATCTTTCACTAAACAATTGGCGGAATATTATGGGGTAACCGAATCACATGTTTTAGTAACTGCTGGATCAGGCGAGGGGTTGGCCCTGCTGGCAAGGCATTTCAACAAAGGCAATATTGTAACCGCTGATCCTACATTCGGCATATTACCAAGTGCTGCCAAAAAAATAGGAACGAAAGTTATTGAGGTGCCGCTTACCCAATCCAAGGTACATGACCTCGATGCAATGCTAAAGGCAATAAATGAAAAAACAAGCCTTGTTTATATCTGCAATCCGGCTAACCCAACCAGCACGATCGTTAAACCGGCCATCCTAAAGAATTTTTGTATTGAGGCGGCCCGTAAAACAGTGGTATTAATAGATGAAGCGTATATTGACTTTCTCGATGCACCGGATAATGAATCGATGATATCATTGATTGAAAAAAATCCAAACGTATTGGTGATCCGGACTTTTTCGAAGATTCATGCGATGGCAGGATTGAGAGTTGGTTTTATTATTGGGCATCCTTCCCTCATCGATCAGATTGAACCCAATTATTTTCAAAACAGCCAGATATGTGTAAGTAACCTTTCCCTGGCGGCTGCATTGGCCAGTCTGCATGATGAAGAGCATCGCCGTCAATGCAAGCAAAAAAATGCGGATGCCCGTCAATTTACTTTTGATGAACTGGTCAAACTCAAGTACAACGTAATTCCATCGTACACCAATTTTATTTTTTTCCAGCTAAAAAATTATGCTGGAAATTTTGGGGAGGATATGCTTAAGAAAAATATTATTCTTCGTTCCATGGATAATAAGAATGGAAAATGGGCCCGGGTAAGCATAGGCACCCTGGATGAAATGAAAATATTTATCTCAACGATGAAGGCCTTGCAGACAGGCCCATAAACTATTAAACCGCTTCCGTATTTTTTATGTTCCGGGGAATAAATGCCTGCCCACCAATTCCCGGAAGGGCCAGGGAATACTTGTCATAATCAGTATCAAAGCTACCAGCAATAGCCAACCGGCTGCTTTATAATTAAGTGTTTTAGCCTTCCCTTTAGCCAGGGTAATTAATACAATCGCCACAATCATTGCGAGCGGATGCTCTACCCAATAAAACCGGTAAAAAGTATCTTTCATTAACGAAACCCCTTCGGGCAAACCTTTGATAATACCATAACGCCCGGCTATTACCTGGTACAATCCTATTACCAGCATACTATGTGCACTGATCATTAACCACAAGCTGGTTTTGCGAATGCCTTCCTTTTTTGAAAAGGCCTGGTAAAGGGTTACCAGTAATAATAATAAGATTATCCAGCGAAGAATGGTGTGGAGATGAAGCAGTCCGGTTTCCATGTTTATAGTTTGTGGTTGGTAGTTTGTAGTTTATGGTTTGCGGTTTGTTTACCGCCAGGTGGTTTATAGTTCGCGGTTAGCCGTACAAAGAACGTGTACAATCTTCAAATCACCAACTGAATATCCCGGGCTATCGGTATCTTCTGAAAGAGCTCGATTGATAAAAAGGAACACTTTGTATTCAAATAAGGTATTTACCAACCTGTCTAACGGTCTCCGGTGGCCAAAGCCTTTGGCGACGGCACCAAGACGGGTTCGCACATTTGCACATTTTCACATTTGCAAATTTTCACATCCGCACATTCGCGCATTCGCTAATTCTCACATTAACTTACTCTACCCAATCCGCCAGAAAAACATTAGTATCTCTTGTCCCGCCGTTATTGCGATTACTGCAAAAAACGATTTTCTTTCCGTTCGGGCTAAACATCGGGAATGCATCAAACCCCTTATCGCGGCTTATTTTGGTAAGATTACTGCCATCTTCATTAATGGTGAATAAATTAAAGGGGAATCCTCTCTTATATTCATGATTGCTGGCAAAAATAATTCGCTTATTATCGGGCATGTAAGCGGGGGCCCAATTGGCCTGCCCAAAAGAAGTAACCTGGTGGGCATTACTGCCATCCGCATTCGCAACCCAAATTTCCATATTCGTTGGTGCTACCAGGTTCTCGGCCAACAGATCTTTATATTCTTTTATTTCCGCTTCGGTTTTAGGACGCGATGCTCGCCAGATCAATTTTTTTCCATTCGGGCTGAACCAGGCGCCTCCATCATAACCCAGCAAATCCGTAATTCTTTTTTCTTTACCGGTCTTCAGATCCATAATATATAAATCAATATCTCCGTCCTTCGTGCTTGTATAAAGCATTTTCTTTCCATCTGGTGAAAGTGTAGCTTCTGCATCATAACCGGGGGAATGAGTAAGCTGCTTTACAATTTTCCCATTGAGGTCAGCCATAAAAATTTCATAACTGGCATACAATGGCCAAATATATTTGTTCCCGTATTTCCTGCGATCGGGCACCGGCGGACATTCATCACCTTTCAAATGGGTAGAAGCATAAATGATATGCTTACCGTCTTTGGTAAAAAATCCACAGGTTGTTCTTCCTTTACCGGAACTTACCATCTTATATTCGAATTTTTCACCGGCAGCAGGAACTTTCCCAATGAACATTTGATCACACATCAAACCTTCCTTTGGATTTGTTCGCTGAAAAATCAGCCATTTGTTGTCATAACTAAAATAGGCCTCGGCATTATCTCCCCCGATTGTCAACTGTTGTACGTTTTTAAAATGGAGCTCGTCGGGATACAAAACGGTATCTGCTAACAGGGCCCTTGAGCCTGAATCCTGGAAGCGCAGGGTTTTGAATGAACTGATTAAAGCAAGTAGTGCAGCCATAATTAACAATACCGAAATAAGTTTCTTCATACTGAACCGTTTAAATGGAGATAATTTTGCGCAGCAAAGCTATTTGTATTCAGTTTACGCATTGTCAGAATTTTGTCAGTTGACGCTCCTGAAAAACGGTTAGTTTTGCGCCAATTAACCAGGCAGGCTCTTCTAAACTATTTTATACTAATGAAAAAAGGCTTATTGATAATTATTCCGCTGGTTTTGATTTTTATTTCCTTGCAAACGGGTTGTTCTGTGAATGAGTCGGACACCCAAAAGATACTTTCTCACCCCCCCTATGACGCATTGAGCGATAGCATCCGGCAATTCCCCGATAACCCGCGTTATTATCTCGAGAGAGGATTATTGCTATCTCAAAACAACAAACACGAGATAGCCACTGTGGATTATAAAAAAGCCTGGGAACTAAGTTCCGACGAAGGCGTTGCGCTCGAATATGCATCCAATTTGTTACTGTTGAACAGGACCAACGAAGCATTATTATTTTTAAATGATTGCCGAAAAAAATTCCCCGCCAACATTGAATTTGGCCGCCGGATCAGTGAAGTATATGCCCAAACCGGAAGACGGAAAGAGGCCCTGGCCGAATACGATAAAATGATTGAACAGGATTCGCTCAACTTTATGGCCTGGTATGAAAGAGGATTATTACTTGTACGATTGAGAGATACCGTTGCTGCCCTGCAATCCCTTCAACGTTCGTACACCATTCAGCCCATAAATTATACGGGATTAGCTATGGCCAATATTTATTCGAATCAAAAAGATCCCCTTGTTGTTGCCATTTGCGATGATATGCTAAAAAAAGACAGTACCGGCCAAATGGTGGATGCCCTGCTATTAAAAGGTATATATTACTCCGATACAAAACAATACAATACCGCGTTATCATTATTTGAAGAATGTATAAAGCGGGATTGGAAATTTACCCAGGCGTATATTGAAAAAGGAATCGTATTGTTCGATCAGAAACAATATACAAAAGCCTTAGAGGTATTTAAGATGGGCGCCACCGTTTCCAATACCAATGCCGATACTTATTTCTGGTTAGGGAGATGCTATGAAGAATTAAAAGACAAAGAACAGGCAGAGGAAAATTTTGAAAGAGCCCTTTCGCTTGACCGGGATCTGGTTGAGGCGGAAGACGGCATCGAGCGGCTGAAAAAGAATTAACCTTAGTCTGAATAAACAGTTAATTTACCGCCAGGGCACGATTCACTAATTATATCAAGCAGCTTAGTTTTTGTTAGAAGGAATTGTACAAAAAATACAATTTTACAATAAATACGGGATGCTTTTCCACCCCTACCCAAACTTCATTTGCTGAATCGTGAATAGCCGTTTATTTTTGTGCGGCATTCAACACAAATATTTCTTTTAATAATTAATCATGTCTATTATCGCTCCCTCTTTATTATCCGCGAATTACCTAAACCTGCAGGCAGATTGCACCATGCTGAATGAAAGCGAAGCGGACTGGTATCACCTGGATGTTATGGACGGACATTTTGTGCCCAATATCAGTTTTGGGCCTATGCTGATTGAATTTTTCCGTAAAGCAACTACTAAAGTGTGCGATGTTCACCTGATGATTGAAGAACCGGAAAAATATGCGGATGCGTTTAAGCAGGCAGGGGCTGATATACTCACCGTTCACTATGAGGCCTGTAAGCATTTACATCGCAATATACAGCAGATTAAAGGACTGGGCATGCAGGCGGGTGTTGCACTCAACCCGCATACCCCGGTGGATGTATTAAAAGATATTTTGCCCGATATTGACCTGGTTTGCATGATGAGCGTAAACCCCGGCTTCGGCGGACAGTCCTTCATTACCCATACACTTTCGAAGATAAAAAGCCTGCGGACAATGATTGATACCTGGGGATTACCGGTAAAAATTGAAATTGACGGCGGTGTTACGTTAGAGAATGCCAAGAGCATAATGGATGCCGGGGCGCATGTACTGGTAGCAGGTAATACTGTGTTCAAATCTTCTGACCCAAAAGGAACGATATCCCGGTTGAAAAAGTTTTAATCCTTGTAGTTTGAGGTTTGTGATTTGTGGTTTGTGGTACCTGTGCTCTATAAGTTCTAAAAAAAAAAATAACAGGTTTATTGGACCAGGTCCAGGTTTCCTTTAATACATTGTTCTCCCAAATAATTTATATAGCTGTTACACCAAAAGAATCACAAACTACAAACCACAAACTGCCTGTCTCACGCAAGCAATAAAAAGATACTAAAAAAAACACCGGAAAGCCGTTATCAGCTCTGCTATAATTCTAAAAGGCAAATAAAATAAAATGCAGCTTTTTCAGTTTTAGTATTACGTATAATTTCCACTAATTTCGACAGTTATAAAACAATACCGGGTGAAATTTCAGCCAATATTCCTTCTTCTTTTACTGAGTATATCCGGAATAGCGGGTTTTGCACAAAAGAAAACGGCTATTGTATCAGGTAAAATTGTGGATGAGAATGAAAATCCCATGAGCCGGGTATCCATAATGATTCTTGGGCGCAGCTCGGGCACCAGTTCATCGGATTCGGGAACTTTTCGCATAACCGTTCCCTCTGATAAAGCCTTCGCCCTGGTGATCTCCTTTCTCGGATATAAGACCGAACAGCGGAATTTTTTACTGAATGAAAAGGAAGAAGAAAGATTGGTTATTCGGATGGAACCCGGCTCTAAAGACCTGGAACCAGTTGTTGTAACTGATAAACGGCAACGACGCGAAACCGGCCTGGTTGTCATCAATCCAAAAAACGCCATTAATATTCCCACGCCCGGCGGAGGAATTGAAAGCCTGATTAAAGTAATCGTCGGTTCCAATAATGAGCTTACCTCTCAATACACGGTGCGTGGTGGTAACTACGATGAAAACCTTATATATGTAAACGACTTTGAAGTTTTCCGTCCTTACCTGGTTCGCAGCGGGCAACAGGAGGGGTTAAGTTTTATAAACCCGGAACTGGCGCGAAATGTAAATTTTTATAATGGTGGTTTCCAGGCGCGATATGGTGATAAAATGTCATCGGTACTGGATATACAATACAAGAAACCCCGCAATTTTGGGGGATCGGCCTATATAAGTTTACTGGAGCAGGGCTTCCACCTGGAAGGAACCAGCCGGAATAATCGATTTACCTTTTTAGCGGGTGTGCGTAACCGCAGCAACCGGAATATATTAGGCAGCCAGGAAACAAAAGGTAAATATGTTCCTTCCTCCTCCGACTTTCAGGCCCTGCTTACTTATCAACTTAATACAAAGAACAGCCTGGAATTATTAGGCAATATTTCCCAAACCAAATTTTCGCTGGTACCTCAGTTCAGTCAACTTACGTCTTCTGTATTTTCTCCTTATTTCAGCGCCAATTTGGGGTTGGATATTTTTTTTGAAGGAAGAGAAGAAGATCGGTACCGTACGAATATGATTGGCTTGTCGCTGGTACAACAACTCAAAAAAGATCTTCGGTTAAAATGGATGCTTAGTCGGTTTGCCGATGATGAAAAAGAATCCATTGATATTACCGGCGCTTATTTATTTGGAGAAAGAGAATTTGATAAGAGCAAACCAGATTTTGGGTTGATTAATAATCCCCTCGGCGCAGGATTATATCAAACCTATGCCCGTAATAATTTGAATATCGAGGTTTGGAACTTATCTCATAAGGGAGTTTTGGATAAAGGTAGAAATTACTGGCAATGGGGATTGAGTGCCGAACGGCAAACCATCAATGATAAACTGAATGAATGGGAGTACCAGGATTCGGCCGGCTACAATCTCCCCTATCAACCATCTACTCTTGAACTGAGCAAGGTGATAAAATCAAAATCGGCGATAAATATCAACCGGGTTAGCGGATATATACAGGATAATATTCTTTTTCGGGATTCCTCTGATTTTACTTTACAGGCCGGAGTACGATTCAATTACAATTCGCTGAATAAAGAATTGCTGCTATCACCCCGGTTGGGTTTTGCCTGGAAACCGGAACGCTGGACCAGAGACATCATCTTCCGGGGAGCCGCAGGTGTCTATCAACAACCCCCCTTCTATCGGGAATTGCGGCGTTATGATGGAACGGTCAATACCAATCTGAAAGCACAGAAAAGTATACAGGTAGTAGCCGGAATGGATTATAGTTTCAGATCCGGCAACCGCGCCTTCCGATTAACAACAGAAGTATACTATAAAAAAATGTGGGAGGTGGTGCCCTACGATATCGATAATGTTCGTCTTCGTTATTTCGGAGAGAATAAGGCCAAAGCGTATGCAACAGGTATAGAAGCTCGTTTATTTGGCGAACTTGTGAAAGACGCGGAGAGCTGGGTAAGTATTGGAATTATGCGCACGCGGGAAAACCTGGAGAATGATACCTATTATACATATAAATTAGATTCATTAAAAAGACCCATCGATAGTACCCTGACAGAAGCCGGCTGGTTGAGGCGCCCCAGCGATCGTTTTTTTACGTTCGGTTTGTTTTTGCAGGACTACCTTTCTACAAACAAAAACTTCAAAGTTTTTTTGAACTTGATTTATGGCAGCAATCTTCCCTATAATATTCCAGGCAGCGTTAAGTATCGCAATGGATTAATTATTGAACCATACATACGCATTGACCTTGGCTTTAGTGTATTATTACTGGATAGCGAAAAATCAAACCGTCGCAGTCATAGCCCCTTTAGAAATTTTGAAAACATCTGGGCGTCCTTTGAAGTATTTAATCTTATCGATAGAGACAATACCATATCATATCTCCTGATAAAAGATTTCTCCAATACCATTTTCGCAATGCCAAACCGGCTAACTCCGCGACTACTCAATCTGAAATTAGTTGCCCGCTTCTAAAAGGAATCCCTTAGATGAGGAAAAACATTTTCCCATCTCTCCCGAAAGCTATCCCATAATGAGAAACAAAACTTACCGATTGGTAATTTAGTTTCATGCCGTTCAGTGCATTATAATTCTGGCACCCGTTTCGAACTATCCTGCCAAACAGGGAATATGAAAAAAAGATGGTTTGAAATGATGTTTACAAAATTTACAGCCATTGTTATTTGGGGTGATGCAATCCGTGAGAATGGAGGGTTCTGGAAATCCGGAATAGTTTCAGTTGAACATTACCAGCCTGTTTTTCGGATGATTTTTCTCCCGGCTTAATTTATAAAGTTCATTTACATAAATAAGGCAAAAACCCTAAGTAATGGGTTGAAGCGATCCTATTTTGAGAAAAGGAGATCCCAAAAAAGGAAAAAATAAAAAACCAGAACAAGGTAAAAGATTGTCTTTCAAGCAGGTAAACGAATGGCACTGGATTAGTACTACGCTATTAAATCTGTTTCAATGGGCAATCAAAAGGTAGGCAATATGGTAAGCACAGAATGGATGAATGAACCAACCAGGAAGGTGCCAGGCTTGATCGCAAGATTAGGCAATATGGGTACCCAAAAAATTAATAACCCCGAAAAGCCCCTTGAAAACATGAAAACAGAACACTTATTCACCAAAGTGAACGTACGTCCTAATCCATTCTTTACTTCTATTACCCTGGAAATAACCTGTGAACAGAACAAACAGGTAGTAGTGAGGATGGCTAACGAAGATGGCAGAATTATTAAATTATTCGGATGGTACCTCCTGAAAGGAACCAACGTAACTACCATCACTGAATTGAGTTCCTTGCATAAAGAAGAGTATGCAGTAGATGTACTGGACAATGATGGTATGACTGTTTTTAATGTTCGATTAAATAAAGCATAACGACCCTTAACATACACATTTAGATTGAGAAGAAAGGAGCACTTGGCCGCTCCTTTTTTCATTTTTAGGGGGGATGCGGGCTTGCCCGCCTTCGCGTAGGCGCTTCGGCGAAGAAAGGCCCACTGAAGCTTTAAAGAAGTGGGATACGGGATAACAAGAATGCGTCTTTTATGTCTCTGTCCTATCTTTGTTCAATGACTAAACTGTCGGTTAATATTAATAAGATAGCCACATTGCGAAATAGCCGGGGCGGCAATAATCCGGATGTACTCAAGGTAGCTATTGATGTTCAACGCTTCGGTGCTGATGGGGTAACGGTGCATCCAAGACCTGATGAACGTCATATACGGTACAATGACGTTAGAGAAATTAAAAAGATCATCACCACTGAATTCAATATTGAAGGCAACTGCCGGGAACAAAAATTTATTGACCTGGTACTGGAAGTAAATCCACATCAAGTGACCCTCGTTCCCGACACTGAAGGCCAACTCACCTCTGATCATGGATGGGACACAGTAAAGTTTAAAGATTATCTTATAGAAAAGATTGCCCTGTTTAAGAAAGCGGGCATCCGGGTTAGCATTTTTGTGGATCCGGATATAACCATGGTAGCAGGCGCAGCCAATACCGGTACAGATCGAATTGAATTATATACTGAAGGATATGCAAAAAAATTCGCAGCGGGAATTAAGCAGGCTGCCATTGAACCTTATATCGTAGCTGCCCAAAAAGCGCGGGAGCTGGGATTGGGAATTAATGCGGGGCATGACCTGGATTTACATAACCTGAAATTCTTCAAACAAAATATTTCGGGCCTTGATGAAGTAAGTATTGGTCACGCACTCATCAGCGATGCGCTCTACCTGGGACTGGAAAATACGGTACAATTGTACAAGCGCCAATTACAATAGCTCCATTCATCAGCCACTTTTCGCTTTGATCCTTTTCTTATTTCTTTTCAGACATATTCTTAATTAGCTTCTCAATAAATTATGGTTTTATGAAAAAAATATATGGGAGCCTGCTCTTTATTTTATTAAACAGTTCTTTCCTGATAGCTCAAATACCTCTCCTTGTTTCCCCCAGCGGTGGCAATAAGAAAGCATTTGTTGGTGAACAGATTGGTCTCACCCGGGTAATTATTAATTACGACCGGCCCGGGGTTAAAGGCCGGGAAGGAAAAATTTGGGGCACCTCTGTAGTACATACCGGTTTTATTAACCTGGGCTTTGGTAATGCTCAACAGGCTCCGTGGCGCGCCGGCTCCAATGAGAATACTACTATCGAATTTTCTACCGATGTGAAAATAAACGGACAAGCACTACCTGCCGGCAAATATGGTTTTTTTGTTGCCTATTTTCCTGATGAATCCATTCTTATCTTCTCAAAAAATTCCAGCTCCTGGGGTAGTTATTATTACAATGAAAAAGAAGATGCCCTGCGTGTAAAAGTAAAACCACAGGCATTAGAAAAAAATGTGGAATGGCTTAAGTATGAGTTCATGAATCAAACGGAGAACAGCGCAGTCGTAGGCTTGCAATGGGAAAAACTAATGATCACATTTACTGTTGAAGTGGATTATGTACAAACCCAACTGGAATCATTCCGAAAAGAATTACGTTCTGAAAAAGGCTTTACCTGGCAAAGCTGGCAACAGGCTGCTGAATGGTGCCTCCAGAGAAATGTAAACCTGGAGCAGGCGCTGCAATGGGCCGATTCTGCCTCCAGTCCCATATTTGGTGGAGATAAAGAATTTCAAACACATGCTACCAAAGCGCAGATACTGGAAAAATCAGGAAAATCTGACGAAGCCGCGCAGGAGATGAAGAAAGCATTGCCCTTAGGTTCCATGTTGGATATTCATCAATATGGCCGCCAATTGTTGTCGCAAAAGAAGAACAAGGAAGCTCTGGACGTTTTCAAAGCCAACTTTCAAAAATATCCGAATCAGTTTACTACCCTGATGGGGTTGGTTCGAGGCCATTCCGCCAATGGTGATTTTAAAACAGCGTTGAAATTTGCGCAGCAGGCATTGCCGTTGGCACCGGATGCTAACAACAAAACCAGTGTGGAGAATATTATCAAGAAACTGCAGGAAGGCAAGGATGTAAATTAGAGGCAGCGTGAAGGCGGATGTGGGATACTGGATGTTGGATGCGGGCATCCAGCATAATTTATCTCTTATCCCGGATCATTTATACTTATCATTCGCACCCCAGTAATTCGCACAGCTTCATGTGCAGGTCGCTGCCGCGCAAATTTTTCCCGATGATTTTTCCGTCGGGCCCTATCAAAAAATTTTGAGGTATGCCTTCAATATGGTATTTCTGTGCCACTTCGTTATTCCAGAATTTAAGATCACTCAGATGCGTCCAGGTAAGATTATCATCACGGATAGCCTGTAACCAACTTTCTTTATTTCGATCGAGCGAAATACCGAGTACCGTAAAGTTTTTAGACTTAAACCTGTTGAACGCATTTACCACATTGGGATTTTCCATGCGGCATGGCTTACACCAACTTGCCCAAAAATCGATCAGCACATATTTACCCCTAAAAGAGGTTAACGAAACGGGCTTACCGGTAGTATCATTTTGAACAAACGCAATTGCTTCCGTTCCTACCGCTCCAATTTTTCCCTTTTCAATCTGGTCTTTTAACAGCTTACCATAAAAGCCATTCTTCCACTCAACAGTTAGTAAATCATATCTACGTTCCAGCACCTGTAGATCCTGTTCTATTTCACTGGTTACCAAAACAACGAAAGGAGCAACAGGTGACATTTTTTTGTTAATAACAAAATCATCGATCATTTTCTTTACGCGCGCCAAATTATCAGCATAGGCAATCATCAAGGTATCATCCCTTTTAATATCCGGTTGGGAAGCAATTTTCTTGTTCAGTTCCGACAGCCGTTGTACTAAGGGATTAAAGGAATTCTGAAATTCCATAAAATCATTATGTACTACCGATCCTTTTACTGTCAAACGCTGAATATCCGCTACATCTCCAATAACAGTAATTTTTTCATTGCCCATGAAAAGCAATGATTTTTTTTGTACATCATGTAAATTGAGCTGGTATAAATTAGGCTCTTCGATGAAGCCCTTCAAAACAAATACCCCTTTTTTAACCAGGGTACGCGCTACCGTATCGGATGAGTTATTAAGATTGGTAAGCGTAACCACTGCGTTTTCCGACAATCCTTTTATGGTACCCGTAATAGTAAAGGTTCCCGCAGAAGAAATCTGGGCAATTAAGAATCCGGGCCATAAGAACATAACCAGTAATAGTCTTTTCATCAACACTTATTTTGAATGACGTGATTGTAAAACGTTAACAACCTGCTGCAAATTATATCCTTTTGCGTTAAGTAAAACCAAATAATGGAAGAGCAGGTCGGCCGCCTCATTCATAAATAGTTCGTCATTATTATCTTTCGATTCGATAACTAATTCTATGGCCTCTTCGCCAACCTTTTGCGCGATTTTGTTAATCCCATCCCTGAATAATTGTCGCACATAAGACTTCTCATCATTACTTTTTTTTCTCAACTCAATGATATCCTCCAGGTAGTACAAAAAGTCCTCTTTGTGGTTTCGCTCACTCCAGCAGGTATCGGCTCCAGTATGACAGGTGGGTCCTAGTGGCTCCGCCTTGATTAATAGTGTGTCGTTATCACAATCCAGTAAAATCTGCTTAACGGTTAAAAAATGCCCGCTCTCCTCGCCCTTTGTCCATAATCGCTTTTTTGCACGACTGTAAAAAGTTACTTTTCCTAATTGTTCTGTTTTTGCAAATGCCTCTTCATTCATAAACCCCAGCATCAATACTTTCTGCGTGTTAAAGTCCTGCACTATCGCAGGAACTAATTTATCACTGTATTTATTAAAGTCGACTTTCATATAAATATTCCTTATGTAATTTTAATATCCTACCCGCTTATTGATTGATCCTTCATTCTTTGTTCGTTCTCGTTGGTAAGTGTTTTATTTTTTATTCTTTCGGCGGAGGCGAGTGTTTGTTCCAGTAACGCCTGCCGGCGGGCGTTCCGATCCTGCCGACTGTCTGCCCGCTTCCTTTCAATGAATCGGGTAAAATATAAAAAAATCAATAGCGTAACTAACGCAACAATAAGAAACATACTAAATACGGACCGGTATATGCTGATCCCGCAAATATCGCTTTAAATCCGGAATCGCTATTTCTTTGAAATGAAAGATACTGGCCGCCAAAGCCGCATCCGCATGTCCTTTTGTAAATACATCCAAAAAATGCTTCATGGTTCCGCCCCCACCGGACGCAATTACGGGCACCGGCAATTCTTCTGAGAGTGTTTGGGTAATGTCAATAGCAAAACCTGCTTTGGTGCCATCGTGATTCATGGAAGTTAATAGAATTTCCCCCGCGCCCGATTCAACACCCATTCGGGCCCATTCTATACACTTCATGGAAGTTTTGGTTCTGCCACCATTCAGATATACATACCACTCACCGTCTTCTTCCCATTTCGTGTCAATCGCCAAAACCACGCACTGACTACCAAATTCCTTTTCCAATTCCCTGATAAGGGCCGGACGTTTAAAGGCAGAAGTATTTACAGAAATTTTATCGGCACCATTTTGCAGCAAAACCTGCACGTCTTCTACACTGCTAATGCCTCCTCCAACGGTGAATGGAATATTAATATGATGCGCAATGCTATTTACCAGTTCACTCAGGGTTTTTCTTTTTTCAACGGTAGCGGTAATATCCAGGAACACCAATTCATCCGCCCCTTCTTTTGCATACAAAGCCCCTAACTCAACCGGATCTCCCGCATCCCTCAAATCAATAAAATTGGTTCCCTTCACCGTTCTGCCATCCTTAATATCCAGGCAGGGAATGATTCTTTTGGTGAGGCCCCCGCCCTTTATTGGGGAAACCATATCTGCCTGATTAAACTCTATTACACTCATACATTGAAATTCTTTAACTCATGTAAACTGATGCGGCCCTCATAGATCGCTTTACCAATGATGGCACCCTGGCAACCCAGCTTGCGCAACTCCTCCAAATCTTTTAATGAACTTACTCCTCCACTGGCAATGAAAAATAACCCGGGAAACTTTTCAATAATATTTTTATACAGATCCATTGCGGGCCCTTCTAATTTTCCATCCTTGCTTACGTCTGTACAAAATACCTGGTTCACTCCCCGATCCACATATTGCTGAATGAAATCATATACCCAGATCTCCGTTTTTTCCAGCCAACCACCAACGGTAATTTTTTCTTCTTTCACATCAGCTCCCAATAAAAATTTATTGGCTCCAAACTGACCCAGCCATCGAATAAACTCCTGTTCGTTTTTGACCGCCATACTTCCGACAGTGGCCAAGGCAGCACCGGAATTAAAAATGATATTCAAATCATTTTCCGTTTTTATTCCTCCTCCAAAATCAATCACCAGTTTCGTTTTTCCGGCAATCGACTCTAATACTTTCCAGTTCTTAACCGCTCCGGCTTTGGCCCCATCCAAATCTACCAGGTGGAGACGGGTTAACCCGGCATCTTCCATTTCCATGGCTACTTCCAGTGGATATTCGTTATAAATTTTCTTTTGAGAATAGTCGCCCTCGGTGAGTCGAACACATTTCCCCTCTATAATATCGATGGCCGGAATAGGTATCATTAAATGCGAATAAATATTTAATTAAATAGTCAGAAAATTTCGGATGATATTTTCACCCACTTCAGCACTCTTTTCGGGATGAAACTGTACTCCATAGAAATTATTCTTATGCAATGCAGAACTATACGGCTGAATATAATCCGTAGTGGCAATGGTATGATCACCCAGGGCCGCATAATATCCATGAACAAAATAACTATAACTGTTTTCAGATATCCCCTTAAACAAATCCGATTTCAGGTTATAAATATTGTTCCATCCTATTTGCGGTATTTTAAAGCCTACCCCCGCTGCCCCGTCGGGCGCCATGGGTTTGCCAATCGAACGGGCGTTTGGGATGCGTCGGAAGCCGCGTACGTTTTCTTCAAAGATGCCGATACAGTCTGTATTATTTTCTTCACTGTACCTGCACATCAACTGCATCCCCAAACAAATTCCCAATACCGGCTGCTTTAAATGTATCAGTACCTGGTCCAAGCCTCTTTCTTTCAGGTAGCGCATGGCGCTGCTGGCTTCTCCTACCCCCGGAAAAATTACCTTATCTGCAGCACGGATAAGTTCATGATCTTCCGTTACAGTGGCAGAAACTCCAATTCTTTCCAGCGCATATAAGACTGATTGAATGTTGCCGGCATTATATTTAATAATTGTCAACTCCAAAATGCAGGGGATTAATAAGATTACCGGGAAACAATAGCTCCCAAAAAATTTTCCGTTGCGTTCTTGATATTGGCTGAATTTTCGAGCGATTGGATATAAGCACTTCCAATGATCGCTCCATTGGTATGTACACAGGCGGCCTCAAACGATTCCTTATCTTTTATTCCAAATCCTACCAGCACCGGGTTCTTCAGGTCATACTTCTTTAAGCGGTTCAGGTAAGCACCCACATCTGTCATGTTCTTATCACTACCCGTAGTGGAAGAAGAAGAAACTGCATATAAAAAGCCGCTACTTAAAGAATCCAATTTTCGTACTCGTTCTTCCGTTGTTTCCGGTGTTACTAAAAAAATAAAATCCAGCCCGCAACGTTTCATTATGGGGCCATATACCGTTTCAAATTCATATTCCGGCAAATCTGGTAATATCAACCCATCGACCGATAATGCTGAAGCGTCTTTACAAAACCGTTCAAATCCATACTGCAATACGGGGTTCATATATCCCATCAATACCACCGGCAACCGGATACCTTTTTCTCCCGAAGCTGAATTGCTTCTGAAGCCCTTTAACTGGTTAAATAGTGTATCTATACTCATCCCATTGGCCAAAGCAATACTTCCGCTTTGCTGAATCACCGGACCATCCGCCAATGGATCACTGTATGGTATACCCAGTTCGATAATGTCTGCTCCATTTTCCTGCAACGCGGTCATCACTTCGAGCGTACTTTCCAATTTGGGGTACCCTGCCGTGCAATACACGTTGAGAACCTTATTCTTTTTGTGATTAAATAATTCCTGTATTCTGCTCATACCTTTCTTCCGGTCATTCACAACGCGAATGTGCAGTGGTGACTGGCTGTAATTTAAAATGATTAATAGAATTTTCCAATCTGTTTAATTGTACTGATTACCTGCCTGGTGAATTTATGTTATCCGCAACGTCAATAATTTTTTTTATACCCAGCTTACTTTCATTATGCACTTCCTCGTTTCTGAACCTTATTACATTAATATTTGACTGATTCATCCAGGAAGTTCTTTCATTATCTCTTTCCTTTTGTTCATTTTTATCATGAATTTCGCCATCCAGTTCAATCACCAATCTTTTTTCATGACAATAGAAATCCGCAATATAATTTCCCAACGGATGCTGTCGCCTGAACTTTAGACCATTTTTTTTTGTTTCTGATAAGTCTCCATTATTTCTTTTCAGCGCCCGTTTGCGACTGCCGCAACAGCCTTCCATATTCATATAATTTTCCTTCTGCCCCCTGATGCAAGTTCTCATTATAAGAGTCCATATAAAAACATTATTCTCCTGTAATCGATCTACTTCCTAAATGATTTTATATCGTGGTTTTCTTTGGAAAAGAACTTTTTTCGGCATTTACCTCCCCCCTGCCCCTCTCCTGCAGGAGAGGGGCAGGGG
>JANMBO010000035.1:0-1819 GCA_031360425.1 Chitinophagaceae bacterium
TATTTGTTAAAAATAATCCGTTCACGAGTGTTCTTCGTCATCCCTTCAAAATATATTTTACGTTCCATCCCCAAAGTTTTCCGAAATGAAAACGGAGCTCTGTATGATGCTCCGCTTCCTCTTTAATACTGATCCCATTTATTTTTTGCTGCTATTGGCAATCCTTATTATTTGATCAGCCACATTTCCCCATTAATATCATTCGCACCGCCAAACTGTGACTGAAGAGTCGCCTGCAGGTTAGCCGCATTTCTTTGCTGCTCGGATGAAGGATAAGTCCATCTTTTAGGAATTTTGCCATTATTCCCAATACCCACCCCTTGTGAAAAAGCAGGTACTCCTGTACGGCGGAAATTATAATAGGCTTCCCATCCTGAGTTCTGGAAAAAAGCCAGGTATTTCTGCAATAATACCTTATTCAATCCTGCCGCACCTGCTTCATATTTTACAGGAGCCTGGTTATAATACGTATCAAAATTAAAACTGAAAGGAGATGTAACCCACTCACCCAATGATTTTCCTATTGGCAAATAGTAGCCAGTATTAGTACCGTCGGCAATTCCATAAAAAGCTATAGATGCCTTAATTCCTTTTTTGTACCAGTCTTCTGCATCCCCCGCGGCCCATCCACGGTTAATCGCTTCAGCTATATTAAAACACATTTCAGAATAACCAGCGACTATGAAATCTTCAGCTGTATTGGTACGATAGTAGCGATACCTGTTAATATGACTGATACTATAGCTTAAGGCTTTACTTTCCATGATATCCTGAGATTCGCCTGTACCAGAAGCAATATAAGCCCTGAAATCCGTCGGCACCCATCCATTATCGTTCACTAATTTCCACGCTGGTTCGCAGGTTACTAAAATTCTGGGATCTTTAATATCCGTTGCATTTTTTACATAGGTCTCCGCCATATTGTAACGCAAGGCGTCAAAACCAAAACTAACCGGTGTAGTAGGGTAATTGTTTACATTGGAAATGTAACGATAAGTAAAATTATCAGCTGCACTTTGAAATATTGGAAAATTTGATGCGCTACCGATTGTCTCAGCAAAGCGCTGCTTGATCTTCAACTCAGCATCCGCCTCTTTTTTACTTAGTGCAATTAAAATCCTCAACTTATAGCTGTTTACCAGTTTTCTCCATTTGCCATAATTGCTTTCATAAAAAATATCACCTTTCAGCAGATCAGTTCCAGCCTGGAGCGTTGCAAATTCAGTGTTGGCTTGTTCCAGCCAGGTAAGTATTTGCAAAAAAACCTCTTTTTGTGTATCATACTTTGGTTGTAAACTGCCTTCTGTTGCCTTCACTGCTTCACTCAATGGTATATCACCCATAAGAGAAGTAAGATTATAATAGTAATAGGCTTTCAAAAATTTGGCAACTGTGTGGTAAGGAGTAGTTGTACTTCCGGAAGCCTTTTCAGCTTCCTTTTCCATCTGGCTGATATTTTTCAGAATGTTCAGGTACACATCAAACGGACCGTTATTCCAGTTGTACTGGTTATCGCCATAGTATTGATAGTTACGGCAATAAAATTGGTTATACCTGGCTACTGCTCCCCATGGTTCTATTCCACCAAGACCTTCAGAAACTCCATTGATCAGGGTATTAAATATCAAATTGGGAGGAACCGAAGTGGGTACATTGGGATTAGTCTGCAATTCTTCAAATCGCTTTTTACAGGATGTAGTCGCTATCAAAGCCACTGCACTTAGTATATAGATTATCTTTTTCATTTCATTTAATTCTTTAATTATTAGAAGGTAAGATTTACGTTAAATCCAAAACGCCTTGTGGTTGGTGTTTGCAG
>JANMBO010000089.1:0-28410 GCA_031360425.1 Chitinophagaceae bacterium
GAACCCATCGGTAGAATGGGAGACCCGGAAGAAGTGGCTGAAGCTGTCATTTGGTTATGTTCCGACGCTGCTTCCTTTGTAACAGGGGTCGCTATGCCGGTGGATGGTGGGTTTATAGCAGGGTAACAAAATATAAGGGAAAACCGCAAAAAAACAGAAATCAAAAATCGACTAAATCGATTTCTGTAAAACGCATTGATTGTTTACAACCCGGACCCTTTCAATAACCTCGATCAACAAGTTTGTGAATCATTCGGGCGTGTACTGGCAGATAGTGGCTTTGCCGTAACTATTGCAACGGTATCAGCCGCCAAAGAATTACCGGATTCATCAACCAGTCTATATGTATTCTGTGCTAACACCTACAATTGGTATCCAGACAGGGCTATCTCCAGATTTGTGAAAAATCACCAACATCTAGCAGGGAAAAACGTGGTGGCTATAACCCTGGGTGCCGGTTCAACAGAGCATTCACAACAAGTATTTGAAGACATTATTAAGGAGACAAAGGCCCAACTGGTTGACTCCAAAACTTATTGGCTATGGAGACCGAATGACAAAACCAGGATACAAGAATCCAATGTAAAAGTGGCTGTTGAAATGGTTAGAAAATGGGCGATGGAAATAATTGATAGCGTTAAGAAAAGGCAAAGAACAGTCATGTGAATGATCTCATTAATGTAAGCCATTCAATAAACTGTACTAATAGAATGTTGATCAGTCAGCGAATTAACTGACAGCTATCATTCTCCCGCGCAATCTGTACACGTAGATTTGTATGGTAAAATCAAATCGATGGCAGGTAAAACCGATAAGCAATTCTTTTTTGAGGTACAACTCAACTGGCTCATTGGAACAAGGGGTATCCTTTCCGCGAATGATGCCAAAGGAACCATTCACGTAGCTACTCCACCAGAATTTGGAGGGGAAGGGAAACCTTGGACTCCTGAGCACCTTTTCTTAAGTTCTATCAGCAGTTCTTTTATGACTACTTACCTGGCCTTTGCCCGAAAAAATCAGTTGGATATTTCGCATTTCGAATGCAATATTATCGGGCAAATTGAATTGGTGGCGGGAAGATATAAATTCACCAATATCAATTTATACCCGAAGGTTTATATAGCAGAAGAAGCATTGCGGGAGAAGGCAAATCTTGTAATGGAGAAAACGCATAAGTATTGCCTGGTTTCCAGTTCCGTTAATGCAGATATCTTTTATCATAGCGAGGTGCTGATGGATACGCATCCCAGGCAAATACCCGGGGAAGAATCCCGCTCAAAGACAATTTATTCAATGGAGGAGGCCAGGGAAATCGGCGATCGCCTGGGAATTGATTTTAGCAAATACGATCTTAATGAATTCAGACGAGGATTGGAAGTGGAAATGGAGCATGGCAAAAAGATCCCCGAAAGCAACATCACCAATGACAATGAATACCTGACCGGCAAGATTGCCTGGGCGCATCTGCGCGAAATCCCCGATTATTATACGAGGCTAGACAAGATGGAGGAAGAAGTAGCAATTTAACAACCAATTTATTTTATGCTGACTCATCAAAAATCTCAATCAGAAATACTTCCATATGTTTTTGCAGTATTGTTAGTATTTATCCTTTTTGGTCGACCCTGGAAACAAGCCATAGAATGGCTATTGATGAAATTGTACGAATTGTTTATCCAGGGAAATCCCTTGAAGATTTGATATTGGGCCAGCTATTTATTTACGGCTCAATAATAAGTTTAGCGGCTTCCAGTCTTCAATATTGTCGGTTACTATTTTAAGAATAGCCACAAAGGGTATAAATAACACCATACCCGCAACACCCCATATAATGCCTCCGGCAATAATAGCAATCAGCATGGCCAGGGTACTTACATGCAGTTGAGTACCTACTACTTTCGGAAATATTACATTGGCTTCGAGGTATTGTACAAAACTGAACACTGCTATTACTCCCAGGGGATACCAAATGTTACCCGTTTGCAGCCATACCAGGGAGACAGGCAAGGAAGCGCTGATGAATATCCCTATATAGGGAACAATGGTCATAATAGCGCACAGCATTCCAAACAATAAGGCATGATTTACACCCAGCGCAAAAAGACCAATAGTGTTTAAAATACCCACTATGATATAAACTAAAATCATTCCTTTCATATAATTAAAATAAGTTTGTATGGTTTGCTTTACTATCAGATCCAGCTGCTGTTGATATTTTCCCGGTGTAATTAATTTTAAATATTGAACGAATATCTTGCGGTGATACATAAATAACGCCGTATAGACCGGGGTTAGAAAAAGTATGAAAAGTGTATTGACCGTAGTTTGAACAGTCGTTGTCACTATACTTCCGAAGCTCTCAGTAATTTTTTCGAACCAGTTATTTTGAATGTCGGTTGTAATTCCCATGGTCTCAATCATCCATCGTTGAAATCGCTGCAAAACCTCTTCCAGCTTGAGAAGAATACCAGGAGCATCTTCTTTGAACACATTTACTTGCCATATTAATAAGCCCAGCAGGGCGGCAAAAAGAACGGATACTATTAATAGACATACTGTAATAGCAATTGACTTGTTCAATCCATGCATTTCTAACCATTTGGATATCGGGTACATGACGATTGCAATGAGCAAACCCATAAACAATGGGATAAATAACGGCTTTCCAAAATATAAAAGAACCGCTGAAAAAAATATAATCTGCAGGTATTTTAATATAGGGGAAAAAGATTGTGAAGTGTTATTCATAATTATTTGAAATATGAAATTAGGAAAGATACAGAATTGATCTATGATTAATATAAGCAGGATTACTGATGATAATCACCTTTTAAAATAGAATAAGCGGTAACCTTTATTGTGACGATGTTTACTTACTTTGATATTTGGAAAATGCTAGCCGGCGTTGCCTTTTTCCTGCTGGCTATGAATTTTATGGAGAATTCTTTACGACTCCTGGCGGGCCGTGGATTCAAGATTTATTTAAAAAAGCAAACCGCCAATAAAGCAAAGGCGATCGGTGCCGGAGTAGTAGTAACCGCCATTCTGCAGAGCAGTTCTATTGTAAACCTGCTGGTATTAAGTATGGTGGGAGCCAGTGTGGTTAAAATGGATAACGCATTAGCCATTATGCTTGGCTCCAACCTGGGCACCACACTTAACAGCTGGATATTGGCAACCCTGGGGTTTAACTATAACATTGAAAGTCTTGCGTTACCGGTAGCCGGTATAGCCGGCATAAGCATGGCTTTCATGAAAAGCGAAAGCAAAGGGTATTTGTGGTTTAAATTCCTATTCAGTCTCGCTTTTCTATTTATAGCGCTTGGTTATATAAAAACCGGCATAGAAGAATTTGTGAGGCAAACTGAATTATCCTTTTTTGCTCATTACCCAATTATCGTTTTCCTGTTGCTGGGTATTTTGCTAACCACTATTGTACAATCAAGCTCAGTAATCATCGCCCTGGTGTTAAGCGCGCTTCATTCCCATGCGATAACTTTATATGTTGGCACCGCCATTGTTCTTGGCTCCGAAATAGGAACCACTGTAAAGCTTTTTTTGCCTGCCGCCAGCGGACAACCAAGTAAGAAACGAGTGGCGCTGGGGAATTTTCTGTTTAACCTGGTTACGGTAATAGTTATGTATTTTCTTCTATGGCCGGTTAACCAATTTATAACGGAAGTGCTGCAGATAAAGAATAATTTAATTGCGTTGGTATTCTTTCAAACGCTGGTAAACATATGCTGTATCCTGATATTTTTTCCTTTTCTGAAGTTATTAGGGAAATTTCTATTGAGCCGGTACACCGGCAGGGAGGATGAATATTTCAATATCAGGAAGGGATCGGTTGCTGAAACCGATATTGCCCTGGAAGAATTGGAAAACGGCACTAAACATTTTATCGGTTTGGTGATGGAATACAGTCTTCATTCTTTTAACCAGAAAGAAACCTTGATGCCCGAATTAAGGATGGCGGCTAATTTTCACCGCAAATCAGTTGCAGGGCAATATGAGTATATAAAACAGTTACACGGAGAAATGTACAGTTTTTGTTTACAGTTGCAGAAAGCAACCTCCGTCCGAAAGGAAATGGAGCGGGTGGAGCAACTGATTTCTGGAATCAGAAATGCCATGTATGCAGCCAAGAACATCAGGGATACCCAGCATGATATTGAGCAAATACGTAATTCATCAAACGATACTAAATACAATTATTATGTGCAATCCTGCGAGAAGCTGTTGAAATTCTACCAGTGCGTAAGGATGTTGCTGGAGAATAAAGTGGGGATAAACTATTTTGCTGAGTTAACAGCTATTCATCAATCCATTACCACGGGATACGCGGAATCGGTTAAGCTGCTTTACCAGGAAAGCCCCGCCAATCGTATTAATGAAATAGAGATTTCCACATTAATAAACTTTAACCGCGAGCTCCATACTTCATTTAAGTCTGTTTTGTTTGGTCTGAAGGACTTCCTGCTTACTGCCAAGGAAGCTGAGTATTTTGATGCATTACCAGGGTTCATCAGGTAAAGTAATTTTTTTCAATAAATTTCGCCTGTTGTGGCTTTATGAGGTTGGAAGTCATTATGCCAGTTTGTTTTTCGAAAGATTTTTTCCTTCGATTTAAGATTTCCCCAACCTTTTAACTAATAATTGGCGTAATACTTGCGTTGTAAGGCCAGCCCACAAACCTATACTTACCGTAGATCGGTTTACTATCCATTGTCCGGAAACCATTCCTCTATTTATTTATTTCAAAATCGTACAAATGAAAAATTTTATTTGGGCTGTTTTTTTTATTCCGGTGAGTTCCATTGCGCAACCCCTGCATATTACCGCGTGGGGTGGCTTTTCTGGGTACCAGGGAGACCTCGAAAGTAAGCGGAATACAATTGCTCAATCGAATTTTGCTTTCGGCTTTGGCGTGAAATATGATCTTACCGCGCACCTGGCCATTCGGGCCGGATTTAATTCCGGAAAGATTGGAGCAGATGACAAAAAGAACGAACCAAACCTGCGGGCACGCAACCTTAGTTTTCAATCGAGGATCACAGAAGGTAATTTGTTACTGGACTATTCGCTTTTTGATCTTTCTGAAAAGCGATTTACTCCTTATGTTTTTGCGGGAGTGGCGCTTTACCATTTCAACCCCTATGCTTTCGATACGTTGGGTAACAAAATTTACTTAAAGCCACTAAGTACTGAAGGGCAGGGCCTGGCCCAATACCCCAACCGTAAAGAATATAAATTAACGCAACTCGCTCTTCCCTTTGGCGGGGGCCTGCGGTTAAAAGTGTCAGACAATGTAACCCTGGGATATGAATTGGGATTGAGAAAACTATTTACCGATTACCTCGACGATGTTAGTACCACTTATGTTGATCCATTCGTATTGGCGCAAGCAAAAGGTGCCAAAGCGGTAGAAATGGCTTTCCGCGGGGGAGAACTTAAAAACAGCACCGCGGTCTATCCGCCAGAAGGATCTATCCGGGGTGGATCCAAGTTTAAAGATTGGTATTATTTCCAGGGTATAACGCTTACAGTGGGTTTGAATACCGGGCGGACAAAGAGTGGTAAACGCGGAAATACAGACTGCCCGAAAATAGATTAATAAGCCGAACAGCATTGATATCGTTGAAAGGAGCGTCGCAAGAGACGTTCCTTTTTTTGTTGCAGCCAGTACAATAATTAAAAAAAGTAAAACAAGTTGACACTTCTTTGTGTTTTACTTTTGCAGCATTAACAATACAATATGGCTTATCGCAATCAGCAACACTTTATTGACACACTCGAGAAGGAAGGAGAATTGGTTCGTATTAAAACCTATGTAAATCCTAAATTAGAAATAGCGGAGATCACCGATCGTATCAGCAAAACCCCCGGTGGAGGGAAAGCGCTATTGTTTGAAAATACCGGGTTCGATTTCCCGGTATTGATGAACGCATATGGCAGCGAGCGCCGCATGTGCCTTGCATTAGGCGTGAATCACCTGGATGATATTGCAAGGGAAATAGAAAGTTTATTTAAGATGCTTTCGGCGCCTAAGGAAAATATCATTGATAAATTAAAATTATTACCCAAGCTTGGCCAGTTTGCCAGTTGGATGCCCAAAGTAATAAGCGGCCGCGGGGCCTGCCAGGAAATTGTAATTACCGAAAAGCCTGATATTACCCGATTACCGGTTATTACCTGCTGGCCCAAGGATGGTGGTCCTTTTGTTACGCTTCCGGTTATTCATACTAAAGATCCTATAACTAATAGCCGTAATGTTGGCATGTACCGTATGCAGGTCTTTGGTCCCGACTTAACCGGAATGCATTGGCATAAACATAAAGTGAGTGCCAAACATTTTTCAGAATATAAAAAACTTGGTAAGCGCATGCCGGTAGCCGTTGCATTAGGCGGAGACCCGGTGTATGCCTATTCCGCCACGGCCCCCTTACCGGAGAATGTTGATGAATATATGCTGGCTGGTTTTTTAAGAAAGAAAAAAGTGGAGTTAGTGAAGTGTATTACTCAGCCGGAAATACAGGTGCCCACGGATGCCGATTTTGTTATTGAAGGATATGTGGATCCCCACGACGATTTAATTTGGGAAGGTCCTTTTGGAGATCATACCGGTTATTATTCATTACCCGATTTTTATCCGCGCTTTCATATCACGGCCATTACGCATAAAAAAAACGCAGTGTATCCCGCTACTATTGTGGGTATTCCTCCACAGGAAGATGCCTGGCTGGGAAAAGCAACGGAACGGATATTTTTAGCTCCCATAAAAATGACCATGGTTCCCGAAATTACCGATATGGATATGCCGGTGGAAGGAGTATTTCATAACCTGGTCATTACCCAGATAAATAAGGAATACGCGGGACAGGGACAAAAAGTGATGAATGCGATGTGGGGTGCCGGGCAAATGATGTTTAATAAAATATTGGTACTGGCAGATAAGTCGGTGCGTATACAGGATTATAAAGCCCTCGCCCGGCATGTTTTCAGAAACCTGAATCCGGCCACAGATATAAATTTTTCACAGGGACCAATGGATGTGCTCGATCACAGCTGCAGCAAAATGGGTTTCGGAGGAAAAATGTGCATTGATGGAACAGTGAAATTTGAGGAAGAACGTGATGATAATTACTATTCGGCCGATGAAAAGATATCAATAGATGCCAAAAGTATTGCCGATCGTTTTTCTGAAATCAAAGCCGTAAATACTTCTTTGCTGGCATGGGATATACCCTGTTTAATTATTTCCGTGCAAAAAAACCGGAAGGGACATATTAAAGTTTTGCATGAGCAATTGACCACTTTGAAGGAGCTGGAAGGAGTAAAGATGATATTGTACGTAGAGCATACCGTAGATGCCAATGATCTTCCTGTTGCGTTATGGCGGTTCTGCAATAATCTTGATCCAAAGCGCGACAGTATACTTTCACAAAGACCCTCCTATAACAATCCAGCGAAAAGCCATAGCTGTATGGGTTTTGATGGAACCATCAAGACAAAGGACCTGGATGATTTTTACCGCGACTGGCCCAATATTATTGTAGCAGCAGATCAAACCATTGCTGCGGTGGATACCAAATGGAACGATTTGGGGCTTGGTACATTTATTCCTTCGCCATCACTAAAATTTAAGGGGCAGATGTACGGAGAGGAAGCCGTTGCCGGATGATTGGGAATAGATTTTTCAAAAACTACCATTAATAAGAAGCGAACTCCATCAGTTCCTCATTCGATTGCAGCACCTGAACATTAGGCGGAACATTGGTGATACCCTGGCAGGAATAACCGGAGCAATATATTTTCTTGCCGATAAAAGTATTGGCTAACTGTTGTACATAGATATTGATGTCGGTATGGGTAAGGTTGGTAATGAAGTGAAAATAAAATTCAGTGATGGGGTGATGGTAACAATAGCCTGCCAGGACTTCGTTTGTTAAGGCCCTGCCCATATAAGTATGAGGCACGCCATTTTTTTTCAGCAGAAATTTCATAAACAATAAAGGTATTTCGTGGTATTCACCTACTGGTGTAAATAACATAACCCTTCTTTTTGTAGAGGAAGAAGAAATGGCAGGCAATTGATCAATAGCTACACATATTTTTTGAGTAATAATCGCGCTGGCAAAATGCTCCTGCGCCGGAATCACATTCCCGGTTAGCCAGAACATACCCAACTTCTTTAAAAAAGGGAAACCAACTTGAATCATGGTATTTTCAAATCCAAAAGTGGAAATGGCTTCATTAAGATTTTCTTCAAAAGCTGGGGTATCCAGATCAATAGATGATTCCATCAACCGGTTCAGGTAAATATCGTAACTGCCGGCAGAATCGGAAAGTCCGAGTGCTTTATTCTTAATTTCCTCCGGAGAGAGATACGCAATATGTGAAATTTTATAGCCATTGTGGTAAAGCCAGGCTATCCGGAGTATTTGCTTAAGATCTTCTCCGTCGTAGAAGCGATGCATACTATCTTTTCGTTTGCCACCGCATAATCCATATCGCTGCTCCCAGATACGCAAGGTATGTGCCTTGATATGCGTTAAGTTTTCAATATCACTAATACTAAAAAGGTTCATTTCGGTTGTAATAAATCCGGCAATTGCACTACAAATATAGTTTTCATACAGATCTGACTGCTTTGGGCTTTTCCCAAAGCGGGGTTATTTTATCAAATACTTGGCAACGGGCTGGTGGGGATGCCGATTATTATGGTATTTTTGCCGCAATTTTTTAAAAGAAATAAATGACACAAAACGAGCTTTTAACGGTTATTATCATTTCGCTGCTATTGGTGGTATTACCCGCCCCCGGCTTATACGGTATGTTTCGGAAAGCAGGAGTGCCGGGCTGGAAGGCCCTGGTTCCTTTTTATAATACATGGGTAATGCTCGATATTGCCGGCCGGCCCAAGCATTGGTTCTTCTGGCAATTAATACCGGTAGTGGGATGGTTCATTACCCTGGGGATTTTTATTGAATTTGTAAAGCCTTACGGGAAATTCAAATTTTATGAGCATATGCTGGCTTCGCTGGTGGGATTTGCCTACTTGCCTTATGTGGGCTTTAATAAAAAGGATAAATTCCTCGGACTTGAAGCAGTTAAGAAGTATAAAAAAACATCCACCCGCGAATGGATCGATGCAGGGGTATTTGCCATTGTAGCGGCCACACTTATCCGCACTTTTGTATTTGAGGCGTATACCATTCCTACTGGTTCTATGGAAAAAACATTACTGGTGAATGATTTTCTTTTTGTAAGTAAGTTCAGCTATGGGCCACGGATTCCTAATACCCCATTGGCTGTACCTTTTGTTCATCACACAGTACCGGTGATCAATACTCAATCGTATACGGAGATTATTCATATTCCTTATACCCGCTGGTTTGCTACCCCGGTAAAGAGAAATGATGTAGTGGTTTTCAATTTCCCGGCTGGGGATACTCTAACGAAAGAAGAGGATTCGAAGGACCCTTATTATGATATTTTACAAAGAGAAGAAAATTCGCAATACCAGAAGCTGAAAGGCCAATATAAAACAGAAGCCGAATTACTGGCAGTTAGTAAAGCAAGGGCCCGGGATATTGTGTGGAGCAGCTACACCATTAAAACAAGACCCGTTGATAAACGCGAGAACTATATTAAGCGTTGTGTTGGCTTACCCGGGGATACCCTGGAAGTGCGCCAGGGAGTGTTGTATATAAATAATAAACCTGCTTTTGTTCCGCCCGCATCAGCTATTGATTACCGGGTGCTGACAACCAATAATAAGATATTAAGTATTGATGAATTAAAAGAAGAAGGAGTGAGCCTTAAAGAAGGAGAAGATTTTTTCCCTTCCTCTGGTCAGTATATTATAAATCTTACCCCGGGCGAAGCCGAAATAGTAAGAAAGATACCCGGAGTAACGGAAGTCGGCGTGTATATCGATCCATCACCGGATTCCCGTATTTTCCCCAGGGATAGCACCGTGGCTAACTGGACTGTTGATAATTTCGGGCCTTTATGGATTCCCGCCAAAGGGGTTACCATACCCTTAAATGTGCGCACTATTGCGTTTTATAAACGCGCGATACATGTATATGAAAACAATGCATGGGAAGAAAAAGAGGGTAAGATTTTCATTAATGGAAAAGAAGCAACCACGTATACCTTTAAGATGAATTATTACTGGATGATGGGAGATAACCGGCACCGGTCGCAGGATAGTCGCTTTTGGGGTTTTGTGCCCGAAGATCATGTGGTAGGAGAAGCCGGCATGATCTGGATGAGTTGGGAGGGAGGGTTACGTTGGAAGAGGTTATTCAACATCATACACTAAGACGTATTCAATTATAATAATTGTAACTTTAAGTCCTTTCATCTATTCATGAAAGGATTTTTTTTAAGACCTGTTGATACATGAATAAAAAAGAATATCATTTTTCGTTTGATGAATATGCTTCCATTGAAGAATTGAACAGCCGGGATGCCGATTTGTTGAAAGCAGCCAGGGCAATGACCAATAATGCCTATGCCCCCTACTCCAAATTTTTTGTAGGAGCAGTGGCTCAATTATCAAATGGAAAACAAATTGCGGGCACTAACCAGGAAAATGCTTCTTACCCGGTAGGTCTTTGTGCCGAAAGAGCCTTATTGGCTTCCGCTGCCACTCAATACCCGGGTATACCGATTGAAACAATGGCTATCAGCTATCGAAATACCACCAGGGTGGGGCATTATCCTCTTTCGCCTTGTGGAATGTGCCGCCAGGCATTGCTGGAGTTTGAAGAACGAACGCAGCATCCCCTGCGATTGATACTTGGCGGACTGGAAGGCAGCGTATACATTATTGGAAAGGCCAGCCAGTTATTGCCATTGGCATTTACGGGGAGGGAATTGGGGAAATAGATAAACTGCCAGTACGTTAAAATTAGATTAATCTAACTAAAGATTTCTTCTCCCGGATTGTTTGAAGCTACTTTTATGTTTTAAAATGCCTATGCTTAATTCTACTATCCGATCGCTTTTTATTTTAATGCTATCTCTCTGTTCCCTGCATACTGTTGCCCAGCGAATTGATTTCTACACTCCATTAGATTCTGGATCTAATTTTTATAACTATCAATTGGCAGGAAAAGTGGGAGAAAATATCCTATTGTTAAATACCAGTGGCGATCATTTACCGGAAATTCTTATTTGTGATAGTTTGGGTAAATTAATTGTGCGGAAAGACCTGCCCGTTGCTCAACTCTCTGCCCTTGCGAATGTCAATTATTTTATTGAGGGTGATCATTGCACCGTCATCATACAGCATCAACAAAATACTGTTTCATACTTGGGTATAATCAGGTTAGATAAAATGGGGGAGTTGCTGCAACCCTATACTTTACTCGACTCAGTCAAAACAGATAGATCAGATAACAAAGCCAATTTTCAATTCCTGTCTAACCCGGTTCAAAAAGAGGTTCTATTATATAGATTAACTGAGCTTGCCGGGAATAATAAATTAAATATCGATTACTTCATTATTAGCCCCTCAGCTGAAAAAACAAAAAAAGAAACGAGGCTACTGTCTTTCTATCCCCTTAGGGAGGATCATACTCCCGTCCATTTTAGTAAATCAGGTGAAGTATTAATCGGAATTTATGATAAGGGTTTCACTTCCGGAAAAGGATGGAATCTCACTCTTTACCAGTTTCCCCGGTCAAGCCGGGAAATAGTAACCAGGATAATTAATTTTAAAGATAAAAAACCGGGGAGACCTTTTTTTATTCACTGTGGCTCTGAAAAAGAAGTACTGATTGGCTCTTTATATAAAAATGAAGGAGCAAACAGGTACGCGGGATTCACCATCACATCAGTTGATTTGGCAACAAGGAATGCTGAACCGGTCACTAATACCATTCCATTTTCAGCAAAAACGATAAGTCAATTTTATTCTGGTAAAAAGGGGGCGCGTGGTACCAAAAAATGGAGGGATAATGAACTATTAGTGCAGGATGGATTCTGGTCAGAAAAAGATAAAAGCCTGGTGTTGTTTATTGAAAACAATAAGTACCGGTTGGCACCTGTAAGACAAGCATCCGTAAGCGGTCCTGCTATCAGAGGTGGGAGTGATGATATTGTCAGGGTTAATAATAATACGCCCTCGATGCAGTTCGATGCTATTCGTTACGAAGAGCGGCTGAAAACAAGTTTAACGCCCAGTCAATATTTTAGCTATAGTGTATCAGCTAACCTGCAGAATGATTCTTACAAACCTCCGGTCTCTTCCGGAATGGAATCATCAGGCCCGGATGAATTAACCGGTGACCGCATCATAATACAAGAGCAGTTTTTAGTCCGGCAAGAAGGTAGTGAGACAGATGTTAAAGCAAAGATTGGGGTTAAGTTCCTGGCGAATCAATTGCCATTAAAGAAGATCGTATTTAATAATTTGAATGAACCTGTTCAATTAGGCTATAGTTATTGGCTGAAAGGCTTATTTCTTTTTCAATCGATAGGGGGTATGAAGACCATGAATATGATGGTTAGTTACCCCGAGGAAAATTGGCCTTTTTACAAAGATTATATATATGAAGCCGGCGAAAGAAAATTACTCACCTTCTATGTTAGCGGAAAAGGTAATTCCATTGGCCTGGCTGCCATTACCTGGTGATTGATAAATCGTAATTTCTTCCGGGTTATGATTATTGTGCTGCGCGCCTTCCTAATATCAAAGCAATATTTTCACCCGCTGATAGGTTCAGCGTCGTGTCATCGGTGAATGAATAAGCGGTTATTTTCTGCAGGTTCGTAAGAAAAACATTTTCGCCATCACCCGGGCAGGCCATTTTGGTCATTGTCATTGGTTCCGCAAAACTTAATTTAAATCCCTCGATAATAAATTCGCCGGAAAAGGAATTACAACTGGTATGACCACTAACCTGTCGTGTGGCCAGGTCAAAACGAATCACAGGAATTTTCCGGGTATATAATGTTTTAAAAGCGATGGAACTTCCTGGAACAGATATCAGTTGCCAGGTTCCGTTCAATGATAAGGTATCTTTCATAACAACCAGAGGGGAGGAGTTTTTAGTTTGAGCGCTTTTGCACGCCAGTATAATTAAGGCTGATAATAAAGCCGCACTCAATGTTTTTTTCATAAGAAATTATTTATTCCAACAGGAAAAAAGAGATAAATAGTTTAATTAGAATATTATTAATTATAAATACAACAATCAGCATTTCCCTTGTTAAATTGGTTTTTCCACAAAGACACAAAGAACTCCAAATGCAATACTTTGTGATCTTTGTGTCTTTGTGGGAAATAACTTTGTTTATTATTAAAATAACACTAACTCCTCAATATTTTTTCAATCGCGCCTAATTCCTCTGAGGTAAATGCAAGGGAATTCAGGGCGTCAATATTATCATCTAATTGCTTAACCGAACTCGCGCCAATGAGTACAGTAGTAATGCGTTTGTCTTTCAGCAACCAGGCAATAGCCATTTGTGCCAGCGATTGACCTCTTTGTTCTGCCAGCGTATTTAACTTTTTTACCTGTTCAATTTTCTCGGGGGTTACTTCATTTGTTTGTAAGTGACCATGGACTTTAGCAGCTCTCGAATCTTCAGGTATTCCTTTCAGATATTTATTAGTTAGCAATCCCTGTGCAAGCGGGGAGAAGGGGATACAACCAACGCCATTCTTTCCTAAAACATCCAGCAATCCATCTTCTACCCAACGATCGAACATAGAATATTTAGGTTGATGAATCAGGCAGGGTGTTCCCAATTGTTTCAATATGTCTATCGCTTTTTGAGATTCAGCCGGGGGGTAACTCGAAATACCCGCATACAACGCCTTTCCGCTTCTCACAGCATAATCAAGTGCCATCATAGTTTCTTCCAGTGGGGTGTTGGGGTCCGGACGATGCGAATAAAAAATATCGACATATTCAAGTCCCATTCGGCAGAGGCTTTGGTTCAGGCTGGCGATCAAATATTTTCTGGAACCCCATTCTCCGTAAGGACCGGGCCACATTAAGTATCCGGCTTTAGTAGAAATGATCAGTTCATCTCTTAAGTTACCGGGAAAATCTTTTGCTAAAATTTTTCCGAAGTTTTCTTCAGCCGATCCGGGTTCCGGTCCGTAGTTATTGGCCAGATCAAAATGAGTAATGCCCCGGCCGAAGGCGCGACGTACAATAGCCCTTCCGTTTTCAAAAACATCTACTGAACCAAAGTTGTGCCAGAGACCGAGGGAAATCGCCGGTAATTTCAATCCGCTATTACCACAACGATTGTATGGCATCGAATCATATCGTTTATCGTTTGAACTGTACATATAATTTGTTTCGATTTTGTAAAGCAAAAATTTTCATGGATGCTAAAAACTAACCGTAGAGAAAAGAGGGCGCTGAGTAGGCGCAGAAGAAAGATGATAAAAACACTCAGCGCTATCCTCTGCTACTCCTGTTCTCTGCAGTCAAAAAATAATACGCTCATTTACAAATTGAGATTAACTACAATCCTTCCCATACTATTTCCCTGCAATATACTGTCGATATAAATAGTATGGAGATCTTCCAGCGAAACTTCTTTCCCTATAGCATTAAGCTTATCTTTTATATTCCACTCATTGGATAGTTTATCCCAAATTATCTTTTTAGTATCTATAGACATTTCAGCCGAACCAACGCCAATCAAACTTACTCCATTTAGTATAAAGGGGAATACAGTGGTTTCCAGTTTAGGAGAACCTACCAGGCCCGTACTGGCTACACATCCTTCCAGTTTGCACCCCTTTAATAATGTAACTAAAGTATTTCCTCCAACCGTATCAATTGCACCGGCCCATTGTGGTTTAAGTAGCGGCTTACCCGAAGTATCATTCACCCATTCTCTATTTTCCATGCGACTGGCACCCAGGTGCTGCAAATATTCCCATGCATGTTGTTTACCGCTTACGGCAATAACTTCATAACCTGCTGTGGAAAGGAGAGAGACCGCCAGACTTCCAACACCACCGGTAGAACCAGTAACTACAATGGGTCCCTGCGCAGGGGTTAGTCCCAGCAGCTCCATTTTGTGTAAAGCCGTTGCTGCCGTAAGCCCTGCGGTACCTATCGTCATTAATTCTTTTAATGAATATGGTGCTGCTTTCTCTATGATCCAGGCTGCCGGAACCCGGATGAACTGACCAAATCCGCCTGAGGTGTTCATGCCGAGATCGTAACCCGTTACCAATACTTCATCTCCGGTACCAAAGTCTTGGTGGCGGCTTAATTCAACTATCCCGGCCGCGTCGATACCCGGCGTATGCGGATATTTTTTGGTAACCCCTTTATTGCCGGTTGCAGATAAGGCATCCTTATAATTCAGGGCCGAGTATTGAACGCGGATTAAAACTTCTCCCGCGGGCAGACTATCAATATCCCGTTCAATAATGGATCGTTCAAATTTTCCGTCTGGGTTTTCTGTTACCCAAAGTGCTTTAAAACTCATATTATTCGCTTACTTATGTCTCATTAAACAAAAATGAATACTCATCCAACTCTCCTGATCACTATTTTTCTTTAGGTGAACCTTGTCTTCTACCTTCTATTTTCTGTATTCTAATTCTGCATTCTATATTCTATGCTCTACCTTCTGTAAACTGCATTCTATTTTACATTTCATATTTTTCATTCTACTTCCTCTCTCAAAACAAGGTTTGCACCCCATTGGCCATTTTATTTTCATGTTCCAGCAGCCATTTTTTTCGCCATAATCCGCCGGCATATCCTACCAAATCATTTTTGGAGCCGATTACCCGGTGACAGGGAACTACGATTGCGATATTATTTTTTCCGTTAGCGGAGGCCGCAGCCCGAATCGCTTTGGTATCGCCTAATCGTTTAGATAATTCAAGGTAGCTGATGGTTCTGCCAAAAGGAATATTCAACAACTCGTGCCATACTTTTTGCTGAAATTCGGTGCCTGGCTGATGAATGGCAAACTCAAACACTCTTCGTTCCCCCTGGAAGTACTGAATCAATTCTTCAATCGTTTGGATGGCTAAAGGGGGTATTTTTTTTTTATGCTGCTGAACGGGGGGCATCTGATGCGTATCTATAAAACTCATTTCGGTTATATACTGATCAGTTCCCGAAATTTTGATCAGGCCAATGGGAGATTGATAGTATGTGTGAAATGTATTGTCCATTTTTTAGAAAGTCGGATAATCCGTAAGATAGAAAGACGGAAAGTCCGAAAGAAAAGCCCTTACCGAACCAGAGGGAAAATCTTCCAGACTCCCGGACTTCCCCACTATTTAATCATCCGATTCTCCATCCATTTTCCACCATTCTATCCGGTTTTAATAAAACTACATCATTTTTATCAGTGTAAATGCCTAGTACCAGGCACTCGCTGAAAAAGTTGGCTATTTGCTTTGGGGGAAAATTTACAATAGCCACCACCTGTTTACCCAGCAATTCTTCTTTATTATAAAAGGCAGTTATTTGCGCACTCGATTGTTTTATGCCCAATTCCCCAAAATCAATTATTAATTGATAGGAGGACTTTTTTGCTTTTAGAAATTCCCTAACTTCCGTTATCGTTCCTGCACGGATGTCGATTTTTTCAAAATCATCCCAGGTAATTGTCATTTAATTAAAATTTTCATTAAATATAAAAATTATAACAACAAATGAAACGCACTGCAACTGCAATCTGGACCGGATCGGGTAAAGAAGGAAAAGGAAACCTGACAACACAAAGTAAGGTGCTTAGTAACACATCCTACGATTATGTTTCACGATTTGAGGATGGATCACACACCAATCCCGAAGAATTGGTGGCCGCAGCACATGGGGGCTGTTTTGCTATGAAATTAAGCTTTATATTGGGCGCAGCAGGCTTTACCCCCGAGTCACTGGAAGCGAAGGTCACCGTCACACTTGGTGATGGTGTCATTACAAGTTCTCATATTGAATTAAGAGCAAAGGTCCCGGGTATTGATGCAGCTAAATTCAAAGAATGTGCCGAAGATGCAAAGGCGAATTGCCCGATCAGCAAATCGCTAAATACTGCAATTACCCTGGATGCTACTCTGATTTAGGTAAGGATGAGGGCTTGCTCACTGAAGCTTTAGCGAAGGTATTATGAGAGGGATACGAGATGGGGATACGTGATGCGGGCTTGCCAACCGAAGCCTTATCGAATGTGGGATACATGATGCGGGATGTGGATACGAAAATAAATATGCTTCTTCATTTTGCTGCAGAGGTATATCAATTTTCATAAGAGAATCCTGGAATCTTAAAAACCACAAGCTACAAACCACAACCTGTTCTAATCATTCGAAACACTACTAAACAATCCGATACTCATTTTTAATAAAAATAAACGAAATGCCGTCTGAAAAAGGGAATACCATTGCCCGCCGAAATTTCATCCGCGATACATCGCTGGCGGCCGCCGGATTTTTTATTGTTCCCCGACATGTATTGGGAAGAGGATTTACTGCCCCGAGCGATAAATTAAATATTGCAGGTATCGGGGCAGGGGGTAAGGCAGAAGTTAATCTTCCCTATGCCTGGAACAAGGGGGCTGAAAATATTGTTGCGCTTTGCGATGTAGATGATCGGATGGCAGTAAAGGCCCGGAAGCAATGGCCCAACGCGCCGTATTATCGCGACTACCGCGAAATGCTGGAGAAGGAAAATAAAAACATTGACGCGGTAATTGTCACTACTCCCGATCATATGCATGCGGTAATTGCATTAGCGGCAATGCAAATGGGCAAACATGTATACGTTGAAAAACCCCTGACACATGATATATATGAAGCACGCATTCTTACACTGGCTGCTCATAAATATAAAGTAGTAACCCAAATGGGCAACCAGGGTAGCAGTGGAGATGATACCCGCAAAATAGAAACATGGATACAAGACGGGGTGATTGGTGATGTACATACTGTTCATGTGTGGACCAACCGCCCTACCTGGCCGCAAGGAATACCAACACCCACGGGTAAATTCGATATACCCAAAGAAGTTGATTGGGATCTTTGGTTAGGAACAGCACCGTATCGCGATTTCAATCCAACTTATATTCCTGCAATCTGGCGGGGATGGGTTGATTTTGGAACTGGTTCTCTGGGAGATATGGGTTGCCATTTTATTGATGTTCCTTTTCGGGCGTTGAAACTGGGTTATCCAACAGCAGTGGAATGCAGCGTTACAAGAACCTATACCGGATTCTTCCAGGAAGTATTTTATACCGATAGCTATCCACTCTCTTCCAAAATTCATATACAATTTCCGCAGCGTGGAAAAATGGTTCCCGTAGAAATGGTATGGTATGATGGGGGAATTACTCCCAAACGTCCACGGGAGTTATTACCTGATGAACAATTAGGTGAATGGGATGGAGGAATTTTATTTGAAGGAACCAAAGGCAAACTGATGGCTGGATTATTTGGAAGAAAACCCACCCTGCTTCCAACCAAAAGAATGAAAGAAGTTAAGTTGCCGTCCCCAAAACAGGCATTGGTACCAGGGGGTACAGAAGGGCACCAGAACCAATGGACGGCCGCCTGCAAAAAAGGGTATGGAACATATACCAGTTCTAATTTTGACATAGCCGGACCGCTAACTGAAACGGTATTGATGGGAAATTTAGCAGTAAGAAGTTTCTTTCATAAACAGGGTAATGATTTTCCGGGCCGTAAGCAATTATTATGGGATGGTCAAAATATGAAGATCACCAATTTTGAACCGGCCAACCAATTTGTGAAGCGACGGTATAGAAATGGTTGGGGGGAATTAAATTTATAAGTTTGTGGTTTGTAGTTCTTCCTTTGCGATATTCTTTGCAGTTGCAGAATCTCAGCTTGAAAACACTTTGCAATTAATCATGAAGGTACAGCTGAACAACCACAAACTACAAAATTCAAACAATTCAACAGTCATCTAAAAATAAACTCTTTTACAAATGAAAAAAAACAAACACAGTAACCGATCCAGGAGAGATTTTATCCGTAATAGTTCATTGGCGGCGGCTGGCTTCTTTATTGTTCCGCGTCATGTATTGGGGCGGGGATATGTAGCACCCAGCGATAAATTGAACCTTGCCGGCATTGGAGTAGGAGGCATGGGCGAATCTGGGTTGAATGAATTTTCTAAAAGCCCTAAGGTAAATGTAACGGCTCTATGTGATGTGAGTGATAAAGCGGCGGCTAATTCCCGAAAGAAATTTTCGAAAGCAGCTTATTACAAAGATTTCCGCGAGATGCTTTCCAAAGAAAAAAATAATATTGATGCCTGCTATATCGCTACGCCGGATAATACCCATGCCGTTGCTACCATTGCCGCTATGCAATTGGGCAAGCATGTGTATACTCAAAAACCATTGACACATGATATTTATGAAGCGAGGATATTAACAGAGGCAGCGAAAAAATATAAGGTAGTTACTCAAATGGGTAACCAGGGGGGAAGTGGAGAAGGCGTTCGTCGCACCCAGGAACTTATCAATGCGGGGTTAATCGGAGATGTATTTAAAGTTGACTGCTGGACTAACCGGCCCGTATGGCCGCAGGGCATTGCTACACCTACCGGTAAATTTGATATTCCCAGTGAGCTAAATTGGGATCTGTGGATAGGTCCTGCTAAAATGGTTGATTATAATCCTGCTTATTTACCGTTTAACTGGCGGGGCTGGTGGGCATTTGGTACGGGTGCTTTAGGTGATATGGCCTGTCATATTATGGACCCGGTGTTCCGCTGTTTGCCGATTGATTATCCCACTGATGTAGAAGCAAGCGTGGCTACTTTCTGGAAAGAAATGTGGAACGATACGCAAAATCCGGATAGTTGCCCGGCTTCCTCCATCATTCATCTTTCCTATCCAAGAAAAGATAATAAAGGAACGGTGAAAGTATCCTGGTACGATGGTGGTTTATTTCCGCAGAAACCAGATGAACTATTACCGGAAGAACCATTCGGCAACTGGGACGGTGGTGTACTATTCACTGGCAGCAAAGGAAAATTGCTGGCGGATTGTTATGGAGCTAATCCCCGATTGCTACCTTCCACGCGTATGAAAGAAACATTACCGGCACCCACCTTGCCCCGCGTTCCGGAGGGCCATTATTTACAATGGATCAATGCCTGTATTGATGGATACGGTAAAGGCGTAACCAGTTCTCCTTTTGAGTTTGCCGGGCCATTTACCGAAAGCATATTAATCGGAAACCTCGCCATCCGGAGTTTCTTAATGAAGAATCCCAAACTGAAAGGATGGGAGGATAAATACCTCGGCCGCAAGCGACTGTTGTGGGATGCCAAGAATATGAAGATCACGAATTTTGACGAAGCCAACCAGTTTGTGAAACGCGAGTACCGCGATGGATGGAGCCTGACCTTATAATTTATGTGGAGGATGAAACCTTAAAAAAGTGGAGCGTACGCTTCACTTTTTTTATTTGGTGAAATCCGTTATAATGGCCATTAAATCGTCAACAATTATTAATTGAATAATTTTAGTTAGAATTGCCGCACTAAGATTTTTGTTCTGGCTCCAATGTTCGGTAGGAACAATTGGTAGGTAGAATTTTATGATTGAAAGCGCAGTACGTTCCTTAGGAACTTCTTGTGGCAATATCCCGTTTTAACCATCTGTTAGCGGGCACCCGCGAAGGATTCCTTCGGAACGCGGAATATATCATTGCCTTTTATTATTCTACCTGCCAGCTGTTTCTTTGGCACAATACGGGTTACGGCAATTCAATATAATCCTTTAATATAATATTTCCGCTCCACGTTCTCAATCATTGTGTTTTGCAGGAAAATGGAATTAATAATTCTTAATTATTAACAATGATCAAATGGCCCAATAAAATAATAGGCAGATTAGAAATATAGGTGATCAAAGAGCATAAGCACCCGGATCATATTTAAATGGTTGACATAAGCGATTACTTTTTTTGTATCTTTTAGTTCCCAAAATTTACCAGTTATGAAAGCAACATTTATTTCGCTGACTGGTTTAGCGTTCCTTTCGGCGTTCTTTACTATTAGTTTTAAACGGGTTCATAATTTTACGAATAGTAATTCTGTCCCTGCGTACGTTGAGAAGAAAAATATCTTGCGGTGTGGCCCCGATTGGGAACTAATGAAAGACTGGATTGATGCAGCCGACATACCACTCATAGCTGGTACCGGTAGTTATCAATGGAAGATCAGTACAGCGAATGATAGTGCCCAATTCTATTTTAACCAGGGCATTAATATGTACTACAGTTTTCACATTATTGAAGCTATGGCTTCCTTTAAAAAAGCAGCCCGCTTTGATCCTGGTTGTGGCATGCTTCAGTGGGCCCAGGCATTGACGTACGGGCCAAACATAAATGATTTTGGTTATGCTGCTTCTCACGATGCATTAGAGGCCTCTTCAAGAGCTGTTGAACTTTCTGTAAACAGACCTGCCAAAGAAAAAATGCTGATAGCGGCGCAAGCTGTTCGATATTCGGCAGATTCCACACAAACCAGGGTAAAATTAAATCAGCTTTATGTTGATAAGATGAAAGAGCTTTATTATAAATATCCGGATGATGCAGATGTGGCAGCTTTATATGCCGACGCATTGATGCTGCAGCATCCCTGGGATCTATGGAGAACGGATGGCACTCCAAAACCATGGACCCCCCGCATTCGGGAAGTGTTGGAGAAGTTACTGGCAAAAACACCTGATCATCCCGGCGCCAATCATTATTATATACATGTCATGGAGCCTTCTCCTTATGCTACTAAGGCCTTACCAAGCGCTGATCGGTTAGGTAAACTCACGCCGGGGCTTGCTCATACCGTTCATATGCCTTCCCATATTTATTTACGTGCAGGGCTTTTTGGAAAAGCTGTTTCCGTAAATGAGAAAGCGGTGAATAGTTATAAAACGATTCTTCCCCTTTATGCACCTGCTTCCGGAGCTGATTTTCTCTACCTGATTCATGCGCTTCATATGCAAACAAATAATGCCATGCTGGAAGGAAGATCAGCTTATTCGGTGAAATCAGCTTCTGAATTAGTCAATAGTATTCCGAAAGATTACCTGGCATTACCTGGTGCAATGGGTAATTATGTCCAGTATATTTATATGACTCCAGTACTGGTAGATATTAGGTTTGGGAGATGGAACGAATTGTTGAATCGCCCGAAACCGGAAGTAGATAGGCAGTATGCTAATGTGCTTCATCACTTTGGCCGTGGAATAGCATTAGCCAGGCAATCAAATTTCGCAGGCGCTTCCTATGAAAGGGATCAAATGTTGGGATGGATGAAAGACAGTAGTCTTAAGATTCCTTTTACCCCTTTTTCTTCTGCGCTGGAGGGGGCAACAGTAGCTGAAAGACTATTATCAGGAACGATCGCTTTATTGGAAAAAGATTTTACCGCAGCCATTACTTATTTTGAAGAGGCTTCTGCAATAGAGGAGACCATGGTTTACAATGAGCCGAGAGATTGGATGCTGAACCCCCGTCATTATTTGGGTAATGCTTTATTAAAAGCCGGAAAGTGGAAAGAAGCCGAGGAAACTTTTTTAAAAGATTTGAATAATAATAACGAGAATGGATGGGCTTTATTAGGTTTATCTCAAAGCCTGGCAGGCCAAAATAAGAAAGCAAAAGCTTCTCAAGTAATGGCAAGATTTAAGAAGGCTTTTGGTAAAGCGGATGTGAGGATTACGGGGCCTGTTTTCTGATATACATTCATCAAATTAATTAAATAGCCCTGTAAGCAGTTCACAAGTTTTTCGTTTGGCACTTAGTTTTCTATCAAGTAGTTTGGTATATCAATGTTGGGGTGTTACCCCGCATCGATACAAGCACAATTTTGTATTGCAAAATATATATCCTGACGCTATTATTACGGCAATTACTCAATAATCAACTCCGCCAACAGTTTTAATTCGTTCTGTTTATACCGGGTCTTTTCCGTATCAAAGCATTTGCTGAATTCTTCAAGCTGTTGCTGAATGATTCTTTTGTTGCTGAGCGGTTTGAAATAAGAATCAACGGGGGGGACATTTATTCTTTTTAAATAATTGTCTACATCTTTATGGGTAAATACATGACCACTCATTGGATCCACGAAGAATTCTGCTTTATATAATGTTTCTTCGGCATGATGTTCAAAATTATATTCCGCTTTAAAATAACCGAGGACAAATTGACGCGGTATGTTAATGGCCCGAACGGGTACATCCAGCAGTTCGCTCAGAATTAAATAAAGAATACCATTGGCAATTCCATTACCCCTTTTTGTTTCGAGCTGTTTATTGATCAGAAACTCATCGGTAAGCTGGTAGTTTACTTCACCTCCTTTGAGGTTGAAATAATTATACAAAATACTGGTAAGTACATTTATCTGTTCGAGCGGGGTGAGGTAACTGTTCAGTTCGAGCCAGATATTGCGTCGCAGCTTTTCAACCTCCTGGAAAACCGGCGCCGAAGTAAGCTCGGGATACTGGAAACGGGCTACCAGTAAAGCCCCGGTGAGCAGGTCCTGGTGCGAATGTCGGTTCCATTCCACAAATTCTTCGGTGAGATCACGATAATGCAGCCGATGGATCACCAACTCGATCCGTTCCTGTATTCCTTCGCTGATGGTATTTTCCCATAGGTTTTCAAGATTGGGGATGATCCCTTTTCCATAATCAACTATCCGGTTCGAAACTACTCCAAATACTTCTTCATCCGGATCATCAATCAGGTGAAACAGCGCAGATATTTCTTTGTTTTCTTCCATGGATTACGAATTTGAACCTATATAAACGATGGGTTATTAATCGTCAATATCGGGTAAGCTAAAATCATGTACTAAATTTATTTTCCACATATCCACAAAGCAGGAAAATCTAAAAAATAAAATGAAGAATCTTGAATCTAAAAGGAACGATCAAGGAAGCAAAGGCTCAATATTTTACATTTTAGATTTTGCATTTATAGCTCCGTGCTTAACGGCAAATGGGTGTCAAGCAGCCGTTGCAGTTCTCTTCTATCTCCTGCCTCTTTTAATGTTCGCTTAGGAATAACGATGGCGTGATAGGAATTCGTATATAAATAATGGCAGTTGAGTGTTTCTCCTTTTTTTACTATGGCATCCCAGCTATACCGGCTTTCCGTTGCCTTATCCTTATCCACAATGCCGGTATCCAGCAAAATAACCTCGCAATCATCCAGTATATGCTTGTTTTCCGCTTGCTCCAACATATGTTTCGCTCTACGCTTCACCGATCTCCTGATTAGAAATGGAATAAGCAGAAAATAAAAAAGCGCGATAATACCAAATACAGAAATATCAGTTATCCGCTGGTGCTCCGGGTTGGAAAAAATATAAAGTGTGGCAACGGCTCCATATAACAATAAAACGCGTAAATAATAACTAATACGGTATTTCTTCCGGTCGGGGGCCGCCCAGGCGGTATAATAATTGTATTCGAAGTATTCCTCTTCGGATAAATGGAACTTAAGGTGGAGCATGATTTGCGATTACTCCTTTTTTTTCTTCGCGGTTTTCTTCGCGGTTTTTTTGACCGTTCTTTTTTTCGCGGTTTTTTTAGTAAAGGCACCGGGCACCTGCGTTTCAATTATTTTTTTTACTTCGTCTAAAGGAATAATAGCCAATTCTTCCGGAGTAAATTTGTTATCATCTTTTTTACGACCCAGTTTCAACATCTTTTTATTGAATTTGATGAAAGGGCCCCAGCGTCCGTTTTCAATAGAAATCTTTTCTTCGGGCCAGTTTTGAATATAGCGGTTGGCTTCTTTTTTTATTTTGGCTTCAATTAATTCGTTTATGTCAGCCATGCTTAGCTCATCAAAATTGTATCGCTTGGGTACATTAATAAATAAATTGTTCCATTTAATATAGGGGCCAAATCGTCCCTTGCCTTTTGTTATTCCTTTTCCGTCAAAATGCGCAATTGGGGCATCAGCCAGTTGTTTTTCTTTAATAAGTTCAATAGCCCTGTCCATATCAATTTCCAATGGATCTTCTCCTTTGGGTACCGATATAAATTGTTCGCCAAACTTTACGTAAGGTCCAAAGCGTCCTGTATTCACATATACTTCTTCTCCTTCATATTCCCCCAGGGTAAGGGGAAGTTTAAACAAATCAAGTGCTTCTTCCAGGGTAATGGTTTCAATACTCTGGTCCCTTTTCAATGCCGCAAAATGTGGTTTATCTGCTTCGTTCGATTCGCCGATCTGTAACATGGGGCCGTATCTTCCCATACGGGCCACAATCTTTTTGCCACTGATCGGGTCAATGCCCAATTCTCTTTCCCCTTTTACCCGCTCAGCCGTTTCTATTGTTTTTTCTACATCCTTCTTAAAAGGATGATAGAAATCTTCAATCATTTTGTTCCACTTCATCTTTCCTTCCGCCACTTCATCAAATTCTTCTTCAATACGGGCAGTGAAACTGTAATCCATTATATCATCGAAATACTGCTTCAGGAAATCGGTAACCACCAGCCCGAGATCGGTTGGAAAAAGTTTTGATTTTTCTGCGCCGGTATTTTCACTTTCCGATATTTTACTTAGATTATCTTTCTTTAGTATGAATACGCGATACTCCCTTTTTACTCCATCCTTGTCGCGCTTTTCAACATATCCTCTCTTTAATATAGTGGAAATGGTAGGAGCGTAGGTAGAGGGTCGGCCAATGCCTAGTTCTTCCAGTTTCTTTACAAGCGATGCTTCTGTATAACGCGGAGCCGCACGGCTGAATCGTTCTACGGCTTTCATTTCAGTGAGCGGTAATTGCTGTCCTACCGATAAGGGTGGCAACATTCCTTCCTGTTCTTCTTCAGCCAGGTCATCATCATCCCGGTCCTCGCGATATACCTTTAAGAAACCATCAAACTTCAACACTTCTCCCTGTGCTGTTAATTCCTCGTTATTGGTGGACACATTTATTTTAGCGGTTGTTCTTTCTAATTCCGCGTCTGCCATCTGGCAGGCCATCGTGCGTTTCCAGATTAATTCATATAATTTCTTCTGATCTGCATCATCCACGGTGGCGTTTTCCATATAGGTGGGGCGAATAGCTTCGTGGGCTTCCTGGGCACTTTCGTTTTTGTTTTTGAACTTGCGGAACTGGTGGTATTGCGCCCCGTACATACTCTTAATGGTATTTGTCAAATCGCCCAGGGCCGTATTACTAAGATTCACACTATCGGTACGCATGTAAGTGATCTTCCCACTTTCATAAAGTCTTTGCGCAATCTGCATCGTTCGGCTAACGCCATATCCTAATTTACGGGAGGCCTCCTGTTGCAAGGTAGAAGTGGTAAATGGAGGGGCCGGTGATTTTTTAGCTGGCTTTACCTGTATGTCACTTACTTTATATTTAGCCCCGATAAAGCTTTTCAAAAACGCTTCCGCATCTTCGGCGGTATTTTGTTTTTTGCCTTCGGCAGAAAAGGTTACTGTCTTATCCGAAAGATCTTTCGCTGTGAAAAAAGCCTCTATCTTAAAAGTACTGGTTGAATTAAATGCATTGATTTCTCTTTCCCGTTCCGCAATCAATCGAACCGCCACACTTTGCACACGGCCTGCACTAAGGTTATTGCGCATACTGATTTTTCGCCACAACACCGGGCTAAGTTCAAAACCTACAATTCTGTCTAATATCCGGCGGGCCTGTTGTGCCATCACGAGGTTCATATCAACAGTTCGTGGATTTCCGACCGCCGCCAATATGGCCGGTTTAGTAATTTCATGAAAGACGATCCGTTTCGTCTTCTTCGGATCCAGTCCCAATACTTCGCATAAATGCCAACTAATAGCTTCTCCTTCCCGGTCCTCATCCGTTGCTAACCATACTTCACCCGATTTTTTAGCTAAGCTTCTTAATTCACTCACCACCTTCTCTTTACCTTCTGAAACAATGTAGGTGGGTTCAAAATTCTTTTCCAAATTAATACCCATTCCGGCCTTTTCCAGGTCGCGGATATGTCCGAAACAACTCTTTACCTGGAAATCGCTACCCAGAATCTTTTCAATGGTTTTGGCTTTCGCAGGGGACTCCACAATCAATAAATTCTTCGCCATACGCTAAATATCAACGGTTTTTTACAGGCCTGTTGGCGTGCAAGTTTAGTGTATAACGGCGAAAACAACAAATTGGTACTACCCTAAGCAGGAGGAAAAACCTCTTCATATAAGTGTTTTCTACTCCCTAATCCACCGAAAATCAGCTACAATATTTATTTTTCTGTAGAATGGTTTTACAACTTTAGAATAGACAACAAGTGCACTTAATCAACGTTGATTAAGAAAACGGTCCGTTAGCAAAGAGTATATAATCAGATTCTTCCGGCTCCTAAAAAGGGTAACGGATATAGTTCCCGGCAAAGAAAAACGAGATTCAATAAGATGCGTATGTTTGCTAATAGCAGGCTGGCGGGTTTTCATTACAGTGTCTTTAGCCGGGTGGTTTCGAATCAGCCATCGTTCACTACGATGACAAGAAAAGTAGCTTGAAATCAGCAAATTTTTTTAAGAGGCATACTGAAAAGAAGAAAAACCCGGGTTCCCACATGGAAAACTGATTAGTTTCTGATTTTATTAGTCGCAGTCTCTACCTATATAACCTTTAATATAACCCTGTTTTATTAAGCCATATGCGAATATTCAGCCTGGGAGATACCGCCATAACGATCGATCTGGGAAATGTGATCAGCGCAAATCTGAATGATAAAGTTTTGGCGATGCAAAAATGGTTGCAGCAGCATCCTTTTGACGGGATGAAAGAATTGGTTGTCGCCTATAGTTCCCTCACTGTTTATTACGATCCTTTTATTGTAAAGAAAAAATACCAGCCTTCAACCATAGTGTGTCAATGGGTAGAAGAAAAGTTACAGGATGCATTCAGGCAATCTTCCATTCAAGAATCAAATAGCGGAAAGGTTCATCGCATTCCGGTATGTTATGAGGAAGAATTTGGTATAGATTTAGTCCAAATGACAGCGCAAAAAAAAATCAATCAAGAAAAGATTGTTGAATGGCATACAGCTAAATTATACCGGGTTTATATGCTGGGGTTTATGCCCGGGTTCCCTTATATGGGTGAAGTGGATGAACAACTCGCAACCCCACGAAAACAAAAACCGGTAATAGTAGAAGCCGGTAGTGTAGGTATTGCTGGCAATCAAACAGGCATATATCCATTTAAAAGTCCAGGAGGATGGAACATTATCGGCAGAACGCCGGTTTCATTGTTTAACAGGAATGAAAACCCATCTGTGGGGTTACAGCCTGGGGATCAGGTGCAGTTTTATGCGATTAGTAGAGAAGAGTTTAAAATCTAAAATCTAAAAAGTTGAATGTAAAAGGTAAATACAGAATACAAAATACAGAATTCAGAATACAGTACTCAG
>JANMBO010000100.1:0-19388 GCA_031360425.1 Chitinophagaceae bacterium
CTGAATTTTCTTCTTCGGTGCGTTAATAATCGCTGGGGTGATTATTGTAATAAGAATGGGCAGAAATAAGAATCCTTAATAAAAGACTACTCCTTTGCATGAAACTTTGGGTCCTTTGCAGGTAATTTTTTTTAACGCAAAGAGCGCAGAGGAAGACAACCCAAAGAATACCAAAGGGTATAATCAGATAATATCTCTCCGTACTTCATTGTCTGAATAATTAAACAGGGAATTGAATAAAAAATTTTATGCATCCTTTGCAGGTAATTTTTTTTAAACGCAAAGAGCGCAGAGGAAGGCAACGCAAAGAATACACACAGGTTGTACTCAGATAATATCTCACCGTACTTCATTTCCAGCACAATCAAGACACGAATTGAATTAATACTCTTTTGCGTCCTTTGCGAATAACTTAGTGTCCTTTGTGGTTAATTTTTTTTAACGCAAAGAACGCAGAGGAAGACAACGCAAAGAATACACAAAGGGTATAATCAGATAATATATCTCCGTACTTCATTTCCAGCATAATCAAGACAGGAATTGAATAAATACTCTTTTGCGTCCTTTGCGTGAAAATTTGAGTCCTTTGCAGTTAACTTTCTTTTTAAAGCACAGATTGCGGGCAAAATCAGAGAGAACATTATTAGATGAAAACAGGACAGAGTATATCTAAATAAATTGAGACAAGTGGAATAAGATCCGGTGTTTATTTTTACAATTTATATCTTCCCATTCTAGGCCACCATGTGCTGAACTTTCTCCAGCAGATCATCAATATTAAAAGGTTTACTAATAAAACCTTCGGCAGTAGATTCATTAAACTTTAATGCGTTATTTATGTTGGCCGACATAAGAAGGACTGGTACGTGCCGGGTAGCTTCATTGGATTTAATTTCCTTGCAAATATCCACTCCATTTCCATCTGGAAGCATAATATCCAGGATGATCAGGTCGGGCAAGAGCTCGTTCATTTTTTCACGAAAAATATGTGCGTTGGCGCACTTAAAAACTCTATATCCATATTTAGAAAGGAGGTAGTTAATCAACTCCCTGATATCGGCATCATCTTCTACCAGGTAAATATTTTTTTCCATCGTAATCTGCTTCAATAAACATTCATTATTTTAGCCCGGAATCCGTTTATGTATAAAATCTTTAATCAATTGAATCTGCATCAGGACGATTGAATAATATAATCCTGCTTATTTTGTTTTTTGACGGGAATAGTAAAATAGAATTCAGAACCTTTGCCTACTTCACTTTTTACTGAAATGGTACCATGATGACGATTTATGATCTCGTGGGAAAGAAACAACCCAAGTCCAAGACCGGGTATATTTATATTGCCATTGGCCCGGTAGAATTTGGAAAATATTTTCTTCTGATGCTCAACCCCCAATCCTATCCCGGTATCCTTTACTTTGACAGTAACACCATTTACTCCTTTTACTAAATCTAAATGAACCGTATTAGCATTCGGGGAATATTTAACCGCATTATTTAGCAGGTTATTTATAACCTGTTCTATTCTTTGCTTATCGGCCTCCACCAGTAATGGCTGGTCATTTTCCTGCAATATAATTTTGTGCGATGCCAGGCTGTATTGAAATGTTTCTATTACATCGAGAACCAGTTTTCTTAAATCAAACGTTTCATAATTAAGATGCAGTTTTCCCGATTCAATCTTAGATATATCAAAAAGGTCGGAAGTGAGGGTGTTTAGTCTTTCCACCTGGTTTAGTACTTTTTCCACGAATAGCTTACTTATCTTATCCAGTTCAGTCTTTTGTAAAATTTGCAGGTAACCCTTCGCTGTAGTTAACGGGGTTTTAAGTTCATGACTGGCCAAAGCAATAAATTCATCTTTTTTAGCATTCAGCACTTTTGCTTCTTCGAATAAAGTAGAATTTTCCAACGCCACAGATGCCTGGGAAGCAATGCTGGCCACAATATCTTCCTGTTCTGCTTTGAAAACACCGGGTAAGGAATGGCCGAAAAATAATCTCCCCACAACTTTTCCGCAATTGGCGATTACAGGTACTGACAGGTAACTAACAACAGCGAGATGTTCCTGGAGCATTTTATAATGCAGCGAGTTACTATCAACTGCCAGGTCTTTTGTTATATCCTCAACCCGCACGACCTCCTTACTATTAAATAGTCGGGATAAACTTTCCCTGCTGCTGGCGCTTCCCAGTTTCTCAAGATATTCCTTTTGAATCCCGGCAGAAGTAAGGAGCGTAAAATTTTCTCCCTCTTTATCAGTTTTATTATAGAGGAAGGCTCCGAGCGAAGCACCGGTGATTTGGGTAGTAGCGTCGGTAACACGTTGTAAAATGGATTTCACATCCATTTTTTCTGATATGGCTTTCCCTATCGAGTTTAAAATCTGAAGGCGACGGGCAGCTTGCTGGATCGTATTTTCTTTTTGTATCTGTTCAGAAATATCCCGCGCAATTTTAGATGCTCCGACTATATGGCCCTGATTATCCTTCACCGGGGATATCGTTATCGAAACCGGGATTTCATTACCCAACTTACCCAGTCGCATAGTTTGAAAATGGTCTATCTTATTACCCGCTTTAATGTTTTGCAGGATGATCTCTTCTTCCTGTTGCAAATTGGGAGGAATGAGAATGTTTATTGATTTCCCAATCATCTCCTGTTCGGTATACCCAAAGATTTTTTGAGCACCCCTGTTCCAACTCATGATTTTGCCTTCCAGCGTTTTACTGATGATAGCATCATCCGAAGATTCAACAATGGCCGATAGGATTGCCTGCTTATGCTCCCCTTTCTTCTGTTCGCTTATATCTACCAACGTATTTAGAGCGCCAATCAATTCCTTCTGGCTATCAAAAATAGGACGGGGAAACACTAATAAATTTCTGACACTATGGTCAGGTCTTTCTATGGTTATCTCTTTTCCTTCAAACGACTTTCGCTGCTTTAATGTTAGCGCCATGGGGCATTCATCCAATGGCATGGGCTTTCCATCGGGATAATAAATTTTCCAGGATCCGCACCACAGGTCCTTACCTATTTCTGGTATACGTCCCCATAATTCAGTGGCCGCCCTGTTATAGAAGGTGATGTATCCATTTTGGTCGCAGGTATAAATGGCCACAGGCGACGTATAAAACAATTCCACAAAGTATTGAGCTGTATTAGTCAAATTGCTTAGCACCTCAGTCATAGCACAGCTTTTGTTTTGTAAATGGACTTACAATGTAAACAGTATATTTTAATACTACTTCCTGTTATCAGCATTACCTCTGAACTCACAAGGTTACCCTTCAGTTTGGCTACTACCTGGTATCGTATATTGCCAGCCAGGTTATTCCTATCAAATTGCAAGCCTAAATGGAAGCCTCCTATCATTTGATATTTTGTAATAAATTTCTATATCATAGATTATATATTATTTTCGGGATCCAAAATTAACCCCCCTTAGAAATGAAAAATATACCGCAGAATTATACATCCTAAGAAAAGTATTCATTTCTTTCCGGTAGTGGGGATATGGGGGCCTCATTCAGTCACTTGATTGGAGCAAAACAGCTATGGACGCCCGGCACAAATGGCCAGAAAGTATACGCACCACTCTCAGCCTACAACTGCAATCAAAATTTTCTATATTTTTTGTTTTGCGGCCCGTTTTGATTTGCTGCTACCATGATACTTATCGCCCCAGTTTGGGGAAAAAAGGGAAACATCTGTCAATTTTGGGGAAAAAGCGGAAACTGCCTGGGCCGAATCGAGGGATATTATCAAGCCAATGATCGACCAGGTGCTGGCTGCTGGGGGGGCTTTCTGGAGTGGGATCAGCTAATACTTATTGATCGAAACGGCCGCATCTAAGATGAATATTGGACCTATAGTTATAGCTCCGTTATAGATGAGTCTGATAAACCCGCTGGCATAGGAGAGCAAAAGATAAGTCACCCTCAACTCATCAGGCATATTCATCCAGATGATGTACTGGTAAGAAAAAAAAGGCACCTGGCATAACTACAGCGACGAGGATTTAACAATAGGAGGCCCGGGTAATTTGGGATGATAAAACGATCCAATGGACAGAAGGGAAGGAACTCATTATCTCCTTATCGATCTCATAACAGAATTAATTTGTTGCTTTGTCTTATGTATAATTGGTGAGCGAATGACCATCGTATACATCTACTGTTTAAAACAAACAGTAATAAAATGAAAAAGTCTTAAATAGAAAGTAAAAAATTTGAGAAAGCTGATATTGCCGAAAGCAGTCCTCTGATGGGCGACTATGAATATTGTACTTTTATTAATTGTGATTTATCCAGTATGGACTTGCCTGGTCTGCATTTTACCAAATGCGAATTTAAAGGTTGTAATAAAAGTATGGCCAAACTGGCAAAAACGACATTCAACGAGGTGAAGTTTATTGGCTGTAAATTAGTGGCCCTGCATTTTGAAGATTACAATGAATTTCTTTTTTCGGTAGCATTTGATCATTGCCAGCTTACCTTATCCTCTTTTTATAAACGAAAGCTAAAAAATACAACATTCAAAAATTCAACCCTGCAGGAAGTGGATTTTACAGAGTCTGATTTATCCGGTTCTGTTTTTGATCATGGCGACCTGGCCAAGGCCACTTTTGAAAATGCGATATTAGAAAAGGTGGACTTCCGCACTTCTTTCCACTATACCATTAACCCCGAATTGAACCGGAAAAAAAAGCGAAGTTTTTTATGACCGTAATTGCGGGGCTATTGGGTAAATATGATATTGAAGTGGAATAAATTGCAGGAACATAAGTAGAATGTGTCCTACACCACATTTAATCAATAAAGACATCATAGTAACAATACAATTCAAGACTAACCAGCTGCCGGGAAAATATAGATCAGATGTCAGCAATAAATGAATAACGGTTTAATTTTTTAGAAAAACCCAGGCATTGAGGCGATAAAAAGGTAAGTATTTATTTCCTCTCAATTTTTACTAACTTTTACCAAAGTTTTGGTTTATGAAACCTGGTACCATCACCCCCCGAAAGATATTCAATCTCACTAATCATTACCCATTACCGGGTTCCGACGAAGAAAGAAAAGCTTTCAGCGATATTCAACAAGGGTTAGTTCAACAGTTTGAAAATGTATTTCCTGATAAGCTTGCCCCCCGCACGGTGGTTATACTTCCCTCGCTCACGCTCGACCAGGATATACTTGCCAAAGTAAAAGGGTCCGTGCATTACGAGGAAAGAATGCTTTGCCTGCTCATGCTGTTACGCATGCCCCTTACTAAAATTATCTATGTAACCAGCGTTCCTATTTCGGATAGCATTGTTGACTATTACCTGCACCTGTTGCCAGGCATTACAGGACGGCACGCCCGGCAACGGCTAACGATGATCAGCTGCTATGATGCCTCCGTTAAACCACTTACCCAAAAAATACTGGAGCGACCGAGGCTTATGGAACGCATCAAACAACTGATAACCGATGTTGATTCCACCCACCTTACCTGTTACAATATCACGAGCCTGGAAAAAACACTGGCCGTTCGTTTGGGAATTCCATTGTTTGGTACCGATCCGGATAAGTCTTATGAAGGATCCAAATCGGGCAGCCGTAAAACGTTTAGGGAGACGAAGGTTAATTTACCAGCTGGTTTCGAGGACCTTCATAGCAGGGAAGATATCGTGAAAGCATTAGCTGCAATGAAAAGAAATAATCCCCCGTTGCGTAAAGCGGTGGTTAAAATGAATGATGGGTTTAGTGGAGATGGTAACGCGATCTACTCCTACCCTGCTCTCACAATCGACGATCAACTGGAAAAGAATATTGATCAAAGCTTATCACAGCACATAAAGACGGTGGCAAATGATTTAAGTGAAACGATATTTTTTGAAAAATTCAGGGAGATGGGTGGTATTACCGAAGAATTCCTGGAAGGGGATATTAAAATGTCTCCCTCTGTTCAATGTGTCATCAGTCCAATGGGTCAAATAGAAATTGTCAGCACGCACGACCAGTTGCTGGGTGGGGATGATGGCCAGATATTCATTGGTGCCATCTTTCCCGCCAGCGAATTGTACAGTGTTTCACTGGCTGAAGAAGGAAAAAAAATCGCCCAGGTATTGGCCAACAAAGGCGCGCTGGGCAGGTTTGCCATTGATTTTATTTCCGTGAAGCAACCGGAGGGTTCCTGGAAACATTTTGCCATTGAAATAAATCTTCGAAAAGGCGGTACCACGCATCCTTTGTTAATGTTGCAATTTTTAACCGATGGGAAATACGATCCTGATACCGGTGAATACATAACCGCCAGCGGGAATAAGCGATTTTATTTTGCGTCCGATAATGTAATGAATGAACTATACAAAGGACTAACCCCCGACGATTTGTTTGATATCGCTATCTATCACGAACTCATGTATGATGGCGCCGCGCAGGAAGGCGTGATGTTTCACCTGGTGGGCGCCCTGTCGGAATATGGAAAGCTGGGATTATTATGTGTGGGCAGTACTCCGGAAAAGGCAAAGGAGTATTACGACAAAACACTCGAAATACTGGATCTGGAATGCTGTTGAACCTGTTCGAGTAAACGGCGAATGTTCAGCTTTTTTAAATCCTGGTAACTGGTGGTTGACGTAACTTGTATGAATCGTTGCAAAATCTGAATTCCCTGGAAAGGACAAAAAGCCTTTTTACGGAAAAAGGGAAATTGAGAATTATTAGTACCTTATTTCAAATGGCTTTCCATTAGGGACCGCTTTTGTTGCATTTCTTAATGATAACTAATCAAAGACTACTATTATGCGAATCAAAGAAAGGGAAATTATATGCTTAGTGGCTTTATCTCTTCTTGCAATAACCACGGCCTTCCCGCAACCATTACAAGATTCTGTGACTAAAAAAATCGATAGTTTATTTTTAAAATGGAATACGTCCGTTAGTCCGGGTTGCACGATAGGAATTGTTCGAAACGATTCCCTGATTTATGCCAGGGGCTATGGACAGGCGAACCTGGAATATTCAATTCCCAATTCGCCGGAAACGATATTCCACATGGCCTCCGTTTCCAAACAATTTACCGCCTACTCCATTATTTTACTCACCAGACAGGGAAAACTCACCCTGGAAGATGATATTCGAAAACACCTTCCGTGGTTTCCTGACCTTAAACAAAAGATCACCATCCGTCACCTGTTAAATCATACCAGTGGAATCCGGGATCAATGGCAACTGCTTGCCATTGCGGGTACAAGATTGGATGATGTAATTACTCAGGAACATATAGTCAAGATATTAAGCAAACAACAGACCCTTAATTTTAATCCCGGTGAAAAATACAGTTATTCAAACAGCGGATTTACCATGTTAGCAGAAATAGTGAAATCCGTAACGGGTCAATCACTCCGGAAATTCACCGATTCCGCGATTTTTAAACCCCTCGGGATGAATGCTACCCATTTCCATGATAACTATGAAGAGCTGGTGAAAAACCGTTCCTATTCGTACAGCCGAATCGACAGTACCCATTTTTCAAACAGTATATTAAGCTATTCGAATGCCGGTGCTACCAGTCTTTTTACAAATATTACTGACATGAGCAAATGGGTCATGAATTTTTACCATCACCAGGTGGGCGATCAGCGGGATATTGATCTGTTGACACAAAAAGGAAAACTAAACAGTGGTAAAGAATTGTCTTACGCGCTCGGTATTGCAGTAGATACCTACAAAGGATGGAAGCAATATTCGCATGGCGGAGCGGATGCCGGTTACAGAACTTTTTTATCCGTTTTTCCGGATCTGAAAATGGGATTTATCGTATTTAGTAACCTGGGTGATTTTAATACGGGAGAAAAGACTTATGCCATCGCCGATCTTTTCCTGAAAGATACCTCACAAAAAAAAGAGGAAGCAAAGAAAGAACTGAAAGACAGCACAGCGGCCTTTTTAAAAGATACGCTGTCTTGGCGAAAATTTAGGGGTGATTATATCAGTGAAGAAGGCCTGCCTTTTAATTTTGAAATAAAAAGAAGCAAGTTATATTACCTTATTTTTAATGAAAATAATTTCTTAATAAAATCAGTTAAAGATACTTTTTATATTCCCGATGCTCCCCATATAAAATTCGTTTTCGGAATAAAAGCAAAAGATACAACCGTTGAGGTGATCACCCCCGACGAAACCTATCATCTGAAAAAATTCAAAAAGAACAGCACAGCATCGGACCAGGTACTACAACCCTATACCGGTACTTATTATTGCCCGGAATTAGATTGTAAGTATAGTATTGTATTGAAGAATCACCAGTTATTGTTGACCAATGCAAAATATGATGATGCGAAACTTACCCTGCTCGGTAACGATCATTTACAAAATGAAAACTGGTGGATAAACCATTTGGTGATGCTGCGGAATAATAAAAATGCTATCACAGGATTTGAGGTAAACTCCGGAAGGATTATGCATTTGAAATTTAACAAGATCAATTAATCAATGCCTTCCAACCAGGAAAGTATTGGTTCAGGTTCTTGCCAAACAGCCATATCGTATAAGAAACTCACCCGTGTCCGTTTCCTTTATCTTATTTTTGTTTGCACTCATATTACTTTTTACATGAACCAACTAACACAGGCATTGACCGCTTTGTTTGAAAGGATACCCCGTCGACATTCCCTGGACAATTTAAAAGAAATTAACAGCATCATTACGGAATACGAAGACCTGCTGAAAGAAGTGGAAGCCACCAATTCCTATTATGAAAAAAATTCGGCTCCTTTTTTTGAAGACCTGGACACGGCGCGAACAAACATCAAATTATCGACCAGTAATAAAGCCTCTAAAAAAAATAAAGACGATTTTTTTGACCAGGCTTCCGGCATATTGAAAGATAGTATGCAGGCGTTATTGAAGCTGTATGGCGACGGCAGCCGGACCGCCGAATAAATAATAATGAAGGTCCTCTTTTCTTCCAATAATCCCGGTAATTTTCCTTATTGGTATACGCTTTTTTTCCTTCTATAAATCATCATTTGTCAATTAATTTTGACTGCTTGTTTTGTATGCTAATTTGTATCTTCCATTTTCTAAAAAAAATTGTATGAAAAAGGGTTTATCGTTTTTACTGGTTATTCTTTTTGCAGGAACTATCATCGCCCAAAAAAAATCAGGGAACAAAAGTGTTGCTGTAGATACTGTAGCCACCCCTTCATCAGAGATATATAATTATTTAAAACCGTTGAAGTGGAGAAATATCGGGCCCTTTCGCGGGGGCAGGTCTGTTACCTCATGCGGCGTAGTTAATAATCCACAGGTATATTATATGGGTTCTACGGGGGGCGGTGTTTGGAAAACAGAAAATGCCGGGTGGACCTGGTTTAATATATCAGATGGTTTTTTTAAAACAGGCTCTGTGGGTGCCGTGGCAGTAGCAGAAAGTGATCCGAATGTTGTGTACGCAGGAATGGGTGAGCATGCCCCCCGGGGGGTGATGTCTTCTTATGGTGATGGAGTGTACAAATCAACGGATGCCGGGAAAACATGGAAGAAGATGGGGCTGGACCTCACGCGCCAGATTTCTTATATCCGCATCCATCCTCAAAATCCTGATGTAGTATTTGTAGCGGCCCAGGGTGCTATGCACGGGGTCGGCGAAGATCGGGGTGTTTATAAATCAATTGATGGTGGTTTGTCCTGGAAAAAAGTATTGTACATTGATGAGAATACCGGTTGTGCTGATTTAAGCATGGATATGAATAATCCCAGGATATTATATGCGGCTATGTGGGATCATAGGCGGCTGCCCTGGCAAATGCGCAGCGGAGGAAAAGGAAGTGGTTTATGGAAATCGACCGATGCCGGCGAAACATGGAATCGGTTAGACAAAGGGTTACCGAAAGAATTAGGAAAGATGAGTATTGCGGTTTCCCGGGCCAACAGCGAAAAAGTATATGCACTTATTGAAAGTGATACGGAAAAAGAACTGGGTGGTTTATTTGTTTCCACTGATGCAGGGAAAAGCTGGAGCCGTATAAGTAAAGATCACCGCCTCGTTCAAAGAGCCTGGTATTATATTGAAGTATTTGCCGACCCGCAGAATGAAAACCTGGTATATGTGCTAAACTCTCCGGGATTAAAATCAATTGATGGCGGTAAAACATGGAGCAATATCCGAGGCACACATGGCGACTATCACCAAATATGGATCAATCCCAACAATAATAAGAATATGGTTATTTCCAATGACGGAGGCGCCGCTGTTACGTTTAACGGCGGAGCTGTATGGAGCACGGAGAATAACCAACCTACTGCACAATTTTACCGGGTGAATGCGGATAATCTTTTTCCATATAATGTGTATGGTGGGCAGCAGGATAACACATCGGTTATGATAGCGAGCCGAAATACTTCCGGGTTTGCTATAGGAGAAAAAAACTGGTTTTATTCCGCCGGGGGCGAAAGCGCTTTCCTTGCTTTCAATCCGGATGATCCCCGTTATGTAATGGGGGGTAGTTACCAGGGTACGATAGAGGTGTTAGACCGGACGAATAATGAAGGAAAGCCTATTATGATTGCGCCCATTCAATACCAGTCGTTACAGCCCAAAGAAATGAAGTATCGTTTTAACTGGAACGCTCCGATTATCTGTTCCAAACATGAACCCAATACTTTTTATCATGGAAGCAACCGCTTGTTTAAGACAACTGACTTAGGAAAAACCTGGGAAGTGATTTCGCCCGACCTTACCCGTAACGATACTACCCGCATGGGAATAAGCGGCGCTCCTTATACCAATGAAGGAGCTGGCGGAGAAAATTACTGCACGCTCGCCTATGTGCAGGAATCTTCCCTTGAAAAGGGAGTAATATGGACCGGAAGCGACGATGGTATAGTAAGTTTAACCAAAGATGGAGGTAAGACATGGAGCAATGTTACCCCTTCGGGGCTCGATGAATGCCTGGTGAATTGCATTGAAGTATCCCCATTCGATAAAGCCACCGCTTATATTGCTACTACCCGTTATAAATTCAACGACTTCGCTCCTGCCCTATATAAAACCACCGATTATGGAAAAACATGGACAAGAATAAATTCTGGCATTCCATACGGTGCTTATACAAGAGTTATCCGGGAAGATGATGTTCGTAAAGACCTATTGTATTGCGGAACAGAAACTGGTTTTTATATTTCCTATGATGGAGGTAAACTATGGAAGCTGATGCAATTGAATTTACCTGTAACCCCTATTACTGATCTGAAAGTACATAAAGGAGATTTATTAGCTTCTACGATGGGTCGATCCTTTTGGATTTTAGATGATCTTGGTATGTTGCGTCAATATAACAGCAGTAGTAACAAAAATGATTTTTTAGTGTTTGCTCCGGAGGATGCCTATCGGGTATCCGGTTATAGTGCATTGGATAATTCTTCTGCCGAAGAGGATGATCTGCCGGTTGCCGGTAGCAGCGGAGCCAATCCATCAACCGGGGTAGTTATATATTATCAGGTACCGGAGAAAAAGGATTCTACGGATTCTTTAAGTATGGAAATAGTGGATGATAAAGGAAACCTGGTTAGGCAATATTCAGAAAAGGAAGATAAAAATTTTGTTTCCTTTCCTGGTGGGCCGTCTGCCGATCCAACCATGCCGGCGAAACCCGGCCTGAATCGATTTGTATGGAATATGCGATATCCAACATTGCCTGGTGTGCCTTCGGTGTTCATTGAAGGAGCCTATGACGGGAGAAAGGCGGCTCCGGGCAATTACACAGGTAAATTAAAGTATGGGAAAAATGTAAAAGCAGTTTCCCTTAAAATTTTACCTGATCCAAGAATTAATGCCACCGCTGCCGAGTATGCGGATCAGCAGGATTTGGGCTCCAAACTGGAAGCGGGCATAAAAGAAATTCATGAAACAGTTTTGCGTATCCGCAAAGTGAGAAAGCAAATAAACGAAGTGGTGGATCTATTGAAAGATAACGCTCAATTTAAAGATATCACTGATTCGGGAAAGAATATAACAGCCAAACTGCAGAAGTGGGAAGATGAAATTGTACAAAACAAAGCTCAAAGCAACGATGACATTATCAATTTTATCAACAAGATAAGCGCAGATTATATCTTCGTAAAGGGGGAAATGGATGCTAACATTCCATATGTTACCAGCGGGCAACGGTTGCAATATGAAAAATTAAACGCAGATTGGCTGAAATTAAAGTCGGATATCAACGGGATATTGAATAAAGACGTGGCTGGCTTTAATGCCCTATGTAAGCAAAAAAATCTGGATAAGATTATTATACCGGATAAATAATGGAAAAAAGGATTGATCTTTCAAACAAGGGGAATCAGACTTTAACGCTGCACCTCTTCCGTCTTATAAAAAGTTAAACGCAAAGGACACTAAGTTTTTCGCAAAGGACGCAAAAGAGTTTTTATTCAATTCTCTTTTTAACTATTGCGGTAATGAAGAAAGGCGAGATTATATATTAGTATAAACTTTGTGTATTCTTTGCGTTGATTTCCTCTGCGCTCTTTGCGTTAAAAAAAAATAACCACCAAGGACACTAAGTTTTTCGCAAAGGACGCAAATGAGTTTTTATTCAATTCTCTTTTTAACTATTGCGGTAATGAAGAAGGGCGAGATTATATATTAGTATAACCTTTGTGTATTCTTTGCGCTGATTTCCTCACCAAGGGTTAGATAGTTACCCAATTAATCAACTAATTGATTACCTGTTTTCCGTAAAATACCCGCCAGTGGGTGATAACGGGAAGCTATTAAGAATGGGCAGATTAGGTCGGCTATGATAACTGGGAATAGTTTGTAGGAATGGAACATTCACAGAGGTGAATAGGGCATAACTATCATCCGCATTTAAAGCCTCTTTAACGAGGATAGCTTTCAGTCTGGTCGCCATAGATCGCATTACATTAACCGCCGCAGACAATTGAATATTTGATACCATTTGAATGAAAGTTTAGTGCAGAAGAAATGATCTGCAATGGTGTAATGTAGGCTTATAATTCGGTATAGGCTGTTAATATATAAGCGCTCTCCTTTGCTCTTTTTGAGATCCAGTGGTTAGTGAGTTATTAAGTTTTTAACCGAAAATGAAAGAAATAACAGGGTTATGGTTGTTTTAATAGGGAAATCTTAACGATTAACAATTTGGGCAGTGGAAAACGACTGTTCTAATCCAATAGCACACGAATCTAAAAGGTGAGAAACAAAGGTGGATAATCATTCATTTTTGCTTTTCAGTAGGGCGGGATATCAGTCGGTTACTTCATAAATGTTCATAGGTTGGGCTTTATTTTTCAGGCCAACCTCTCCTACTTTTTTACAATTGAAGGATTCTTTTACTTTTTCGTACGCCTCCTCGTTGATCAGCACCTGTCCGGGTCCTGCGGCGGCTTGTAATCGTTGAGCTATATTAACAGTATCACCAATTACCGTATAATCTAACCGGCGCAGGCTGGAAGAACCAATATTCCCTGAAATCATTTCTCCACTGTTGATCCCAATCGAAACCTTGGGTACAAATGATACGGTATCAGACAAGGCAGGTAATTTATCTATCCGCCTTACAATGGAGAGACAGGCATCTATGGCCCTGTCTAAATGAAAATCGCCCCGGAACACAGCCATGATGGCATCTCCGATAAATTTATCAATATAACCGCCCTGGGAAATGATCTCTTTCACCATTACGTCAAAATAGGTATTCAACAATTTGACTACTGTATCCGGAGATTCATTTTCACTGATAGTGGTAAAACTGCATATATCAATAAAGGCCACCGAAGCTTGTATCGTTTCATTCACCATTAGAGACGATTCAAACTCATGGCTGCCCATAAAATTGAGTACTGTTTCGTCCACGTACATCTTTAGAATATTATTTTCTTTGATCGCTTTAATTGTTTCCCGCATCAATTTCACATGTTTAATCGTTTTATCCATGGTAAGTGCCAGGTCCTCAAAATTTACTGGTTTGGTTATGAAATCAAAGGCACCTCGGTTCATCGCGGTTCGTATATTTTCCATATCGCCGTAGGCCGACACAATCACCGATTTTAATAAATTATTTTGTTCAGCCAGCCTGGAAAGTAATGTCAGACCATCCATTTCGGGCATATTGATATCGCTAAGCACCATATCCACATCCGTATGTTTACCCAGTTGTTCCAATGCGTCTTTCCCGTTTATAGCAAACAAAAATTCATACTGGTGCTCCCGTATTTTCTGCCGGAACTTCTGCTTAATCAGCATTTCCAGGTCTACTTCATCATCAACCACTAGTATTTTAGCCATTACGATATCGCTTTTAATTTTTCTTTTAGAATCGTGAATTCAACCGGTTTGGTTAGAAAGTCATCGGCTCCCAGTTTCATGGCCGTATCATAGTTTTCTTTATCACCATAAGCGGTAATCATCATCACAAAGGGCGGGGGTTGATGATGCTTTTGTTTGATATGCTTCAGCAATTCCAGCCCACTCATTCCCGGCATATTAATATCAGACAATATCAATACCGCTTCATGGTCGTGGTTATTGAGGTAAACCAAGGCTTCTTCGCCCGAAAAGGCAAAAACAAATTCCATTTCGCGGGTTCTGATTTCCTTTCTGAATCGTTGCTCAAACAAAACCTGAACATCTTTTTCGTCGTCGACTACTAAAATCTTCATTCAATGCGTTTAGGGTTATTATACCGGTAAAGTAATAGTAAATTCAGCAAATTCCCCCTCTTTTGTTTCCACTTTCAACTCACCTCCATGTGCTTTTATAATATCATAACTCAGCGATAAGCCCAATCCCGTTCCCTGTCCGGTAGGCTTCGTAGTAAAGAAGGGTTGGAAAATTTTATCTAATATTTTTTGAGGGATGCCGGGTCCATTATCACGAACAGAAAACAAAACCTCGGCCCCCCTGCCCCCCGCAGGGTAGTTTTTGAAAGTCTTTATCCAAACAGTAGGCTCATGTTTATATTGTGAGATTTTGAACCCTCCGCCAGCTGGCGGAGGCTGGGGGGCGGCATAAAACGCATTGGTGATTAAATTGAGTATTACCCTCCCAATATCCTGCGGAATAATATTTATTTTCCCAATACTTTCATCAAAATCCGTTTTCATCGTTGCATTGAAAGATTTGTCCTTTGCCCGGAGACCATGATAGGCCAACCGCAAATATTCACCTGCCAGTTTATTAATATCGGTTGGTTCTTTTACTCCACTGCTACTGCGGCTGTGTTGCAACATTCCTTTTACAATGGCATCAGCTCTTTTGCCATGGTGTAGAATTTTTTCCAGGTTTTGTTTTAAATCTTCTGCGATGGCTTTTACTTCGTTTGTATTTCCCTTATCAGCCTCTTCAACCATTTCCTCTATCAACTCATTGCTTACTTCTGAAAAATTGTTGACAAAGTTTAAGGGGTTTTGTATTTCATGGGCAATACCCGCGGTGAGTTGTCCGAGGGAAGCCATTTTCTCGGATTGGATGAGTAGTGATTGGGTGGATTTTAGTTCTGTTAAAGTGCTTTCAATTTTCTTATTTTGTTGATGGAGTAAAAGATTTGCTTTTTGTTTCTGCCAGTTATTTCGCCATAGCGCGGCGGCAATAAATAAAAAAAATAATAAGGCAGCAGCCAGTGCATATATTCTTAAACTATTCTTTAATTGCTGGCGTTCTGCTGTAATTCCCTGCTGCCGTAATTGTTCAATAAAAGAGAAATTCTGGATTTGCCTCATTTTTTCCTGCGTGTACAAACTGTCTTTGGTGTGGATAGCAATTTCCTGGTATATAAACCCACTATCTAATCTATTTTCTTTTTTAAAAAGGTCGACCAAAAGGTCGGCCGCACTAACGATGCTGAAAGGATTATTGGCATGCTTAGCGATTAAATAAGCCTTTCTTGCATAATAAAAGCCTGAATCCGTTTGATTGCTTTCATAGAGTCTTTGTGCAATTCGTTCATAAGCTGTAATTACAAAGGTCAATTTGTTAAAAATATACCCAGCTGTAACTGCTTGCCTGTAGTTTGCAAGAGCCTGTTCATATCTTCCGGTTTTTTGGTGAATATCGCCCATTAATATTAAGATACTCCCTAAACTCACCCCTTCTTTAATATCTATATTATAGCTTTGCCTTGCGTAATAATCGGCAGAATCAAGTTTATTTGTGTTATAATAAACCCTTCCAATGGACATTAATGCAGAACTTTTTTGTGAGTTTTCTCCTTCATTGTTCCATGGAGCAAAACTTATAGCTTTAAAGTAATAAGATTTTGCTTTTGAATAATCTTGCTCATAATCGAAAATATTTCCGATGTTATTATAAACAGATGCCGTATAAAACGAATCAGAAGATTCAAGAAATGTGGGGAGTGCTTTAAAAAATAATTCGAGTGCCTTATCTGCATTACCCTGTCGTTGCAATATTTGTCCAAGCAGGTTTAGAGAAAATGCTTCCCCCCATCTAAAACCAATTTTTTTTGAAAGTTGATAGGTATCCTTTGCATAGTTAAAACTACTGTCAAGGTTTCTTTCCAAATAATAAGAACTTCTGGTCCATAATACGTTAAGGCGAAGTGTGTCGGGAAGTTTCGAGATATCAGAATAATCATCAATCCATCCCATGATAGTTATGTATATAGTTGTATCACCTCTGATTTGAACTTTTCTATTGTCAATATCAAGACCCATTGACAGAGATTCTACGGTGGCCCAATTACCTCTGGTAAACTTAAACTCATAAGGTCCCGGGGAAAAGTTTTTTAGGACAATTGATTTATGTAATGCATCAACGGAATTCAACTTAAACTGCATGTCTCCCGGATTCCACTGATTAAAGTTTCCTGCTAAAAAAATTTCATTTTTTTGTGCCGAATCTGATACAATGAAACGAATATTGTATTGTGCCAACGATGGAAAAAAAATAAGCAAATAAATAAATAAGGCTATGTTTTTTTTCATAATCACTGGTATTGCGTAGTTCGGACTTTTTTGTAAGTCAGTTCTCATAGTGCCTATATTATTTTCCATTTGAATGTATGGAAATTGAAAATTAAACTCCGCCCCTGCAGGCTTACTGGTAAAAAAGGGATAAAGATTTTATCAAATACTTTTCAAGATAGAGCTACAACATTTCTCCGAAATTCCTGATCAATCTTTCTTTAATCCCTTAATAACCACATTCCCCGTTCCATTAGGATCGCAGGGATAAGCAAAAGCTTTTTTCAATGCTTTGGGATTATTAATGGTGGTATAAAATTCATCGAAATACTGAAGAGTGGATTTTATATATTTTGCATCGAGCAGCGTGCAATTTGAATACAAATTGTAGATATCATTTTTTAATCGGTTAAATTGTTCAATTACGCCATCATATGCTTTCATATCCTGGATACAATAACCCCGGTAGCGTCGTTCCCGCACTGATTGCATTTGTAATTCTTCGGCGGGATGCGCATAAGGAGCCGATACAATGCCCGCATGATCAAAATCATACGGTACGGTAATAGGAACGGCGTTGGAATCCTTACCCAGGAATTTGACATTCTGCTGGTATTGGATGGACCAATCGGTGTTGCCGATCAGGTATTGAAAAACGGCCATGGTCAGAAAAGCATTTTGTTCGGTTTGTTCCGGGACTATTTTCCGCGCGAAGGAAACCAATTGGTTTCTGCTGGCCATTTGTTTTTCTTCTTCCAGCAGAATGCCGTAAAATGGAGCCATTGATTTTTTATTTTTATCATCTTCTAATTTTACTTTTACCAGGCGTGCCCGGAAACTTTTTGGCGAAAGGAGGTTATATATTTTATACACCAGCCATTCCTTAACAATATAATCATCGTCTTTGCAGGGCATTACTAATTTTATTTTTTTCTGCTCCCGGAAAATAGAATTCAGGTGAGGGCCTTCTGTTGCAAACTGTATCAATAAAGGCGGATAGGTACAATTTTCTTTTAGGCGGCGAAAATGTCCCCTTGTTTTTAATTCAACCGGCAGGGTTACTTCGCTGCTATCTTCTTTAAAATATGAAAGAACCAGCGGATAATTTTTAGGAACTTGATCTGATCTGTCATTTAACAGGGGTCTCAAATTTCCTTTGAGGGTAATTGGTAACAGGTCATCGGTATCAAATAAACCTTTATCAGTGGAATATTTTTTCAAGCCGGGCGCGGAGGGCCCGTTTTGGGCCATGGAGCCAAGCATAAAAAGGGATAGGGAGCAGGATAGTATTACCGGGAGGCGTAACGTGATTTGAAGCTTCATGATTAATGGTTTTAGAATTTTGTCAATTACCTCATTCCCTTTAAATACCTATTGTATTCACCTGGTATCTTCTTGTAATTGTTTATTTATGACGAAAGAAAATTTTCTTTTGATGGGTATAACCGAAATTATTATTTTCCGGTATAATAAATTTACAACTCTTTGTGCAGGTAAAGCAATTATAAACTCACTTCTTTCACCTTCTTTCACCTTCTTTGATCTCCACCTTCAATCTGCCCTGATGGGCTTTTTCAGTATCATAATAATTGTCTGAATCAGGATTTTGTTGATTTACGGATTAACAGGATGGGTAAAAATTTTAATCATTCCAATACTTTAGTCCGGGTAATACCTGCCACTAGCAGTGATTTGCACGGATTTATGGATTTCACCGATTTCATTATAATTTTCATCCGTGTAATCATTTAATCATTTTAATCAGTGATTCAGACAACGGGTAATTGAATAGTAAACTCAGCCCCCTCACCCTCTTTAGTTTCCACTTTCAACTCCCCCCCATGTGCTTTTACAATATCATAACTTAATGATAAACCTAAACCCGTTCCCTGGCCGGTGGGTTTGGTGCTGAAGAAGGGTTGAAAGATTTTGTCTAAAATTTTTTGAGGAATGCCGTTGCCATTATCAGTAACCTTTATTTCTAGGTTCCCATTTATTTTTTTTGTGCTTACAGAAACTATCGGCTCAAAATCATTACCTGTTTGTTTTTTCTTTTCCGTAACCGCATAGAATGCATTGGTAATAAGATTGAGTATGGCCCTCCCTATATCCTGTGGTACGATGCTGATCTTTCCAATTTTTTCATCAAAATCTGTTTTCATGGTAACATTGAATGATTTATGCGCAGCATCCCGTGGATCCTTCGCCTGCAGACCATGATATGCTAATCGCAAATATTCATCTGCCAGTTTATTAATATCGGTTGGTTCTTTTGCACCTGTGCTTTTCCGGCTGTGCTGCAGCATTCCTTTTACAATAGCATCGGCTCTTTGGCCGTGCTGGTTTATTTTTTCTTCATTATCTATAATATCATTGGCAAGCACTTTTGCTTCTTCCGAATTTCCTTTATCTATTTGTTCTTTCATTTCCACGAGTAATTCC
>JANMBO010000002.1:0-22810 GCA_031360425.1 Chitinophagaceae bacterium
GGGGATCCCTACGGATGGAGTATTGTTCCAGATGCTTAAAGATCCAAAGGCGGCACTGGCGGTAACCCCGGTATTGAACGGTGTGCCGCTGACGATATTATTATAGGTGTTGCCATTGATCACTAACGTGTAAGGACCGGCTCCAACCGTTGAATTGAATGTCAGGTTTATAGGACTTCCATTACAAGTTGTTGATGTGGATGAAGCAATCGTACCTACTGGTAATGGATTAACAGTAATGGTAACGCTTGTCAGGGAATCTCCTGTTCTTTTGCAACTGTTCGCGTCTGTTATACTGGTCAGCTTTAAATTGCGTGTAATGGTAGTTGTTGGTATCTCTTCAAATATAACATCCACCCAGTAATTAGCATCGGTTCCGGAATTGGGGAAACCACTGCCATTTATGAATACACCATTAGGTCCGTCCGTTCCTGATTGTAATGCAGTCAATGGGGCGTTCGTTACTCCTGACGAAGCAAAGAATCCGGGACTAACCGCGTAAATACCTGCCGGAGATAAATAAGAAGCAACATAAGTGGTATTTGCTGTTATCAATACCGGTGAACTGAATCTAACTTCCTGCCATCCGCTGGCTGATTCTCCAACAAATGTAGCAGATGCAAGCGGAGTACCCGAGCTGCTCCACAATTTACCAACATGGGTACCGGTATTGGTGGTTCCTTTATAGAATCTTACTCCTTTCACATACCCGCTAACGGTGGAACGGAATTTCACTCCCAATTCTTTAGCGGCGCCATCGTTTTGATTGGGATTTACAGGTGTACCGGTGTTACCCCAAACGGAAATATCGAGTGGTTTGAAGGTGGAGAAAGTCTGGCCAATTGAAACGTTGGTAAATGTATTACCATTAACGACCAAAGTAAATGGAGCTGTTCCCGTGGCATTATCCAGCCTCAATTTCACACTATCACTGGCGCAAAGGGTATTATTTATAGCAACAATTACAGCAGCTGGCTTTGGATTAACGGTAAGTATAACCGCTGCCGAAGTATCTTTACCGGCAACATTGGACCATATGGCCCTATATCGTTTGCCGTTATCTCCGGCAATCGGAATAATTACTAACGTATCATTGGTGGCACCTGTACTATCGTTCCAGGAAGTTCCATTATCTGTACTTATCTGCCACTGAACGGTAGGATCAGGATTTCCGATAGCTGCACTAACAAAAATAGTTGAATCACCTTCGCATTTGGTTTGTGACAAAGGATCTAAAGTAACTTCCGGAATAGCATTAGTAGCGGTGGTACATGATATTCCAAATGTATTCAAGACGGGAGTGACTGCTGTATTGCTTGTAGTAAAGTCGACCTTATATTGTATATACCTTGAAGTTCCACCGATAAATGTACCACTGGAAGGAATAACCGAATAAGAGGTCCACGAACCGTCTGGAACAGCCGTATTGCCCCGGCGATAGGAAATCTGCATGCTTGTGCCAGCGGGTAAATCGTTAGACCATAGAGCTGTTTCCCAGTTCTTAACGACGCCTGCATCATATATCCGGGATGTAAAAGTGCCGGCAGCCGGATAAGGAGAAACGCGTATCCAATCCACCGTTAGTGATGGAGCACTTGAAAAATAATCGCTGATGGCGGGCCGCATTGTTCCGCCAATTGCCACATTCTCTGTATGAACCAATATACCATCAATATAATAATCAACACTGGAAACTTTCCACTCTATCTTATAACGATGAGAAGTTCCCAGGAAACTACCAGGTATACTAAAATCAATTGAACCTCCTGTGCCGTTAAAAGTTCTTGTTTGGAGTACAGTGGTTGAATTTCCTGTGCCAAACATAGCCCACGCATTTTCTCCATTAAATATTCCGCCGGATCCCGTGGCATCTGTACCCCCGCCAAATCCGATATGCTGGAGGTTTATAGCATTAAAAGTGGCTACAAATTCAATAGAGCTGCCCGGACTGAAGGTGGTCGAGGAAGGCTGGGAATTAAAACGGGCCCCATTCACTGTTAATATTCCGCCCGAAACAGTTGAAGATCCTCCTGTCCACTGGAAACTGTTCCATTCAGCTGTTGGGGGCAATACTGCAAATTCCGCAGCGGCCGAGGGCTTTAATGTCAGTTCACCGTCCTGGGTAGTAGAAACATAGGTATTCGTTCCCGTGATACCTGCATTAAAATCTGCGACAGTCTGATCGAGGAAACAGGTAACGTTGGGGTTGTTAAAACTTAATGGTGAATTGGCGAGTATTGGTTCCGTAGTGGTATTACTAAAAGCATCAGCCGAGGTTACCCTGAAGTAATAAGTAGCGCCCGGCGTCAATCCGCTTAGTGTGATGCTGTGATTGGTAACAAGACTTGTATTGCTAGTATTCAAGTTTAATGTGGAAGCACTTGTACCATAATCTACTCTTGAATTGGACAATTCATTTGTCGTCCAGGTAATTTTTACAGTTCCATCTATATTGGGAGTCTTGATGATGTTTGTTATAACAGGAGCAGTATTGTCAATGTTATAAGATGCCGCGTAATTTCCATCAATGGCATCAAAGAATGCGTAGTTAATTCCTTTGATAATTTCCGTTGTATAACTTACCGCACTACTGTTACGGGTAATTCCGTTTAAGGTGCCATTCGATACATTTACAGGAACCATCGCCTGTAATTTGTAGGCGCCGGCATAGGCGGAAACGGTGAAATTAAGCGTATTGCCATTCCAAGCCATTGCACTAAACGAAGAATTATTTCTTCCGTCCAGCCAGGTAAGCATCTGCTTGGCGGAAATAACCGGAATTTGTCTCGCTTGTGCGGAAGCAATGATTGCATCGTTCCAGGACAACGTGTCTACACCATTAAAATCCGTGTGCATGTTTACACAAAAAGCTCCAAAGTAACCTTCGGGACCTACAGCCTTATCAAGCAAGGCATTGGTGAAGCTGCTGTAATTAGCGCTTGTTTCGTCGGTTAATTGGGTGGTCACCTGGTAATTGTCAATAATAGTTCCATCAAGGTCCGCATACCGCATAGGTATACCTGACCCGGTAAACATCCCGGGTCTGTTTAGTGTCCATGATCCGGGCCAATAATAATAATCAGTATTTAATCTGATTCCATTTGGAAATTCAACTTTCGGCTTGCTTGCCCAATCAGTCCAGGCGATACAATGGGTACGATTAGTTGTGGGTGCAGGAATGCTTGGGAAATTCCCACTAAATAATGGGAGTTGGGTGGTGAAAAATGTCTGAAGTGTTGATTGGTTATATCCTGCACAATTTGTATTCAGGTGCAATGCAATTTCAAAACCCTGGGCATTAAAAGCTGCGGCCAATGAATCGGAAATAGGGGTACTAGTATATATATAGGAAGAACCACGGATTGCTTTCCAATCCAACACATCAGCAGGTGTATTATTTCCAAAACTGAGAAAATGATTAAATCTTCCGATGGTTCCGCCGTTTGCGTGATCATCACCTGTCATAATGATGACAGCTTTGAGTTTCCTTGGGAAATACCAGAACCTGGGGAGCGGCTTGCGATGAAGATTGCCCTGTAAAATAATATTGGCAAGTAGTCGCTGCTGTTCGTCTGCCTGCGGTATGTCCACCTTATTCAAGTTGACCCAGTCGGGCTGTGGATCACCACTGAAATTGCCAAAGAATAGATCATCTGAACGTACAGGTACAGTCGAACCGTCTCTTTTTTGCCCTACCCATGCAGGATTGCCCTGCCTGGTATATACAATGGAACGTGCCAGATCATAGGTAAACGCAATTGCCTGCCCACCATTTGATCCAACATTTCTACTCGTTACGGCAGGGAAAGCGGTAGGGGTAGATACCGAGGAATATAAGGTGGCGAGGCTCGTCGCGCCATTTAAATTATATTGAGTGGCCGTTCCGTGGAATTGGATGGTTTGTCCTACGATCCCGGTCCCCGGCCCGCTGGACGTATTAACGAGTAGGTATTGATTGGACAAAGTGCCTCCCGCTAGGGTGATTCCCAATAAAGTCGCCAACTGATTATCGGGTTTAAATGCGATCAGCGTTCCACCCGCATTAACCCAATTTGTTAGGTCGGTTATATTGGTGGGTGATAATGTCATTTCACCCAGGACGACTACGTCATACCTGTTTAATGTGTCCGCATTTATTTGAGAAATATCCCTTGCACTGAATTCATTCAATCCCTCCGCACGTAATATTTCCACGGCGTAGCGGCTGAATGGATTAGTAGCCGTACTGATTACCAGTATCGGGCCACCGGGGCCTTCGGATATAGGTAGAGGTGGGGCTGGCACTGTGGTAAATGACCAGCTGTAATCTCCCACCATATGATTCCCGGCAATATCTCTTACAGCATTGTAAGTTGATCCATCTTTTATGGTAGCTGTGTACGTGGTATAATAAGAAAGTGGTGATGAGGGGGTGAGTGTCGCCGTCCTCGTGGAAGTATTATAACTTACCGTAGCGCTTACCACCTGGTTTAACGCGTTCCTTAGTTCAAAAGACAATGTGCTAATGCTTGCCGGATCCATTGGCTCGCTGAACACTGCGCGGACTGTAGTATTGAGGGCTATATTCTGAAAATTAGCTATTGGTGACACACTCGTTACTCTTGGAGCGATGGTATCAGCTGCCAAAGTGGTGTTGAAATCAACATCAACCCAATAATTAGTGGCCAGGGCAAACTGAGTAGGGAACGCGGAACCGCCGGTATTATATACACCGTTTTCATTTCCAGTTGAGTTAATTAATGCCTCGAGGAAGCCATTAACTACTGCAGAGGTGAAATAGTTATCGGTGGAAGCATAATCGCCAGAACTGCTATAATAAGAAGCAATATAAGTGTTACCAGCATTGATAGCAATCGGATTGGGCAGTGATACGGTTTGCCAACCGGTACCGGAGGCAGGAGCAGAGGCAAAAGATAACTTTTGCTGGGTAGCGTTATTCCAAAGATTTACTGTATAAGTACCAGAAGTGCTGGGCTTGAAAAAACGAATGGCAGTAATATAACCATTAACAGTGCTTTTGAATTTTACCCCGGCTTCAATAGGAGTATTATCGTTTAATAATGTATTTGCCGGAGTTGGAGAAGCCGGAAATATTTTACAGGGACATACCGGAGATGTAACCGTAACATTTACAGTAATAGCGTTGGCAGATGGCGCTGTTCCGGCCGTTTCCAGGTTGCCAAGGTCGTCAAAGGCCCTTACTTTAATAGTATAGGACCCTGATGCAGCCGGTAGCCAATTGTAAGTCCAGTTACTAGTGCCAGTAGCAAATTGCCAGGTAGTTCCATTATCCACTGAAACTTCTACACCGGCCACCACACCACCACCTGCTTCCGTAGAAGTACCGCTGATTGTTATGTAATTATTGGAGTTTGAAATGTTTGCTCCATGCAAAGGGGATGTAATTACTGAAGCAGGCGCCAGGATATCAGCCGAGGCGGTTACAGCAACCAATCCTCCCTGTATTGAACCAGGCTGAACTCCCATGTCTGCAAACAAGTTTACTGTTGCCTGCTGCATACGTTGGTCGGGTACAGATAACCCACGATCATGGGCACTATCAAGGCCCCAGGACCATTGCACGGTTCCGGCCCCGAATACGAGCGCTCCGCTACTATGACGATAAAGGGATAATTTATGCAATTTGCCGCCGATATTCGTTGAACTCAACGGTACCCTTCCATTTGAATAAGAAGACTTATAGGGCGTTTGTTCCCAATCAAATTCGTAACCAATAGTATTATCAGAAAGCGTGGCGGTTTGTCCTGCGCCGAGGGATGGAATAGTTGTTTGTCGCCAGAAACGGAAATTTTTATAAGTATCCGGTACAGTAATAGGCACACTTCCTTTTCCCCAACTAATTTGACCGGTCAACGCATTTTCGGGTTGGCATCCATCTTCTCCAGCACTGCACCCATCCCTCCATAATCCGGTCCATACACCTGCCAGCGGGTCACAATTAGAACCGCATGAATTTTCTCCAAGGGTCCCTTCTTTATAACAAACCAATGTTCGGTGTGTGGTATTATTCCCATCAATACTATTTTCCCATCTTGTTTTCCAATATACCTCGTTACCGCTAAAGAAAGTGAGATGCACACCGGCATTGCGGGCGTTTACGAATTTGCTGCGTTCTGCCGCTGACCAGTATTCATCATGACCAACAGCGACAAGGATTTTATGAATCGAAGGGGTAATGGGAGTTGGATCCTTGTCCATATCCACGTCGGTGGTATAAGAAACATTATAACCATTTCTTTCCATCCAGCGAATCATGGGATATTCCGCATTGAAGACCCAATCTTCAGAAGCGTCGCCGCCACCACCACCGGCCCGGGTTATAAACGGACGGTTATAACTAATTTTTGCAGCCCGACCACTAGGGAAACTGGTAGAACCTGCGTAAAAACTATTTCCTCCATATATATTATAGGCTTGCCAGGTGGCATCAGATGTTTTGAATAAGATAGGAGTATTAGCTGCATCATCCCTAACTATGAAAATGATATGGCTGGAACCCCCACCAATTGTTTTAGTCAATTTAGCAATAAAGACGCCCGAAACAACTCCGGTAGTATTCCAGGTAGCGCTTACTGACCAATTACCGCAATCCACCAAACCGGTAGGAATGTCGGTTATAGGAGCCGGTTGTACTGTACCGGTAAACGACCCAAGGTCTGCTATCAGCCTTGCCCCGTTTCTATTATAATAACCTAACCTGTATATTTTAATTGTATAATTAGAGCCATCACTTACATTAATTTTAAAGTTTACGGTTTGCCCTTTATTGATGCTGATATCGGTGGCAAATCCCTGAATGCCCGGATCACCAACTCCGGAAATATCCCATTCTGAGGAAGGGTTTCCAGCAAGAGCATTTTCAGTTACAATGGCGTTTTGTGAAAAAGCAGGCAGATTTAAAAGGATACCTCCCAACAAAAAACATACATAAACAATTAAAGGAGAAAAAAAAGACGTCAAGAATCTTTTTCCCGGAATCAGGGTTCGCACGAAAGAGGTCATAATACATTTCATTTTTGGGTTATTCTCAAAACCAATTATGTATTTCAGGGGATCATTGGAACTTTTGAGCTAGGAAAATGTAAACCTTGCGAAGGATATTTCGGTGCGGGAAATTCAGTGGATAAGAGAACATTAAAAATTGGATTTTCAGTAAGCAGGTACGAAACTACAATAATATTTCAGATTACACAATACTATCAAATAAAGTTTGGAAATGCCTAATTGGCAAAGCGTTTAAGCAAAATGAGGGGGCTCACATTGCTTAAAATTATGATCCGAATTAAAAAAAAATGTACTTTTATCGGGAGGTTGGTTTTTGCCTAATTCTATTACCTGCTTATCAACCCGGAAGAAGGAAGATGAACGTATAATTAGACCATTCTAAATCAGGAAAGTCAATTCAGAATATCCCTTAAAATTCCTTCCATCTTTTATCCAATTCCACGTAGAAAAAAATAGAATCTATTATCATTCTGATTTATAAATTCAAAATCCTAACGTTCCAGATTTAGGTAAAAGAGCCCATCTTTAATATTGATACCAAGAACAGGAGCAGCTTTTGAGTAACATACCGTATGAATTTGGTATTTGTGAAGATTTAATGGACGACCGAAAAATGAATCATCTTAAACCATAAATATTACTTAGAGCATCCAGAGGTGGTATAATTGTAAAGAAGAATAATTGCCAATATACTGAAGTGCTTTATTTGCCTATTATGATAATATCATAAGTCTTAACCCTTATTCATATGCGAATTTTCTTCTCAAAACTTTTTCTTACTTCTGTAATCGGCCCAATACTTTTATGTTTTATCGGATCAGCTTCCTTGGAGGCACAAACCTTTATTTCGCCGCAGTTTTCCATTTCATATTTATCCGCTGGATACGGGGTTCCCATGGGATTGACTTTTACGGGCGACGGCAGTAAAATGTTTGTGTGGGAAAAGAGCGGTAAAGTTCATGTGAGCAACTGGAACAATTCGACCAAAACCTATGATCTGCAGACGGCCCTTGCCTTGGATATATCAGAGGAAGTAGGGGACTGGGGGGATTACGGGCTGCTGGGATTGGCGCTGGATCCAAATTTTAGCACCAACGGGTATATCTATTTGTTGTATGTGGTAGACCGGCACCACCTGCTTTATTTTGGAACCGGGCAATACAATCCGGCGTCCAACTTATACAACAATGCTACCATTGGCCGGATAACCCGCTATACCACTTCAGTAAACGGGAGCCAGGAAACGGTGGCCAATCCGGCCAGTCGCCTGGTTTTATTGGGCGAGACCAAATCCACCGGTATTCCGATACTGCACGATTCCCATGGGGTGGGCAGCCTGGCGTTTGCTGATGACGGCACGCTGCTGGCCTCGGCCGGAGACGGCGCTTCTTACGATGGCATCGACACGGGTACTAAAGCTGGTAGTTTCTATACACAGGCGCTGTCCGACGGAATTATCCGGGCGGAAGAAAATGTAGGGGCCTTCCGTTCGCAACTGCTAAACTCGCATAATGGTAAAATACTTCGGCTGGATCCTGCCACGGGCAATGGGGTGTCCAGTAATCCGTATTATGATGCGGGTCAGCCCCGGTCAGCCAAATCGAGGGTATGGGCGATGGGCTTCCGCAATCCCTTCCGGTTTATCCGCAAACCAGGATCCGGCTCCACCAACCCGGCCATCGGGGACCTGGGTGAGATTTTCGTGGGCGACGTGGGATGGAATAAATGGGAAGAACTGACGATCATAAACGAACCGGGGGTGAATGCCGGGTGGCCGATCTATGAAGGGTTCACGGCGACGGAAATCTATCCGGTTAACCTGAACTATAACCGGGATGAACTGAATCCTTTATTTGGTATCAATGGGTGCACGCAGCGATATTTTACTTTTGGGAACCTGCTGAAGCAACCCACGGCGGATAATAACCGCTTTCTTCCCAATCCCTGTAATGGATCTGTGAATGTGGTCTACGGAAACAGTAACCGTTTTATCCATAAACGCCCGACCATGGCCTGGTGGCATATGAGTGCCGGCACGGAAACCCTGGTAGGTACTTTTACCGGCAACAATCCAACCACGGCCTCCATCGGCACGCCTCAATCGGGGGTAACGGGCACTCCGTTTTATGGAAATTGTGCGGGCGGAGCCGTCTGGTACAAGGGTACCAAATACGGGACTAAATATGACGGCACTTATTTTATCGGTGATTATGTGGCCGGATGGATAAAAAACATCACCGTACCGGTGTCTGATCAGATCAGTGCAGTGGAGGGTTTTGCCAGTAATATGGGGGCTCCTCTCTGCATGGTGCAAAGCCCAAAGGATTCGTTGATATACTACGTCAATTATGTAAACAACAGTATTATCCGGATCAATTATGGAGGGAACCGGGCTCCTACAGCGGTGATCGGATCCTCAACTCCCTATGGTCCTTCCCCGCATACGGTTTCTTTTACGGGCAGCGGCTCCTCTGATCCGGACAATAACCCGCTAACGTATTTATGGAACTTCGGCGACGGGACGACCAGTACGGCTATCAATCCTTCGCATTCCTTTGGAACGGGAGGGAACACGACCCCGGCCTCCTTTACGGTCACCCTAACGGTAACGGATAACCAGGGTGGGTCGGGGGTAGCAACAAAAATAATATCGGTCAACAATACGCCGCCGGTGGTAGCGATAACCAGCCCGGTGAATAATACCCAGTATATTCCGGGCCCGGATACAACCTATCAGCTTACGGCCAATGTCAGCGATGACCAGGCGGTATCAACGCTTAAATATGCCTGGCAAACAGTATTGCGGCATAATACCCATGAACACCGGGAGGCCGTAGATACCAACAAAATTACTTCGGCCACTATTGCGCGGATCGGGTGTAATGGCGACACGTATTATTATATCATTACTCTTACGGTTACCGATACTTACGGGCTGGCAGGGATGGATTCGGTAAAGATCTTTCCATCCTGTTCCACCGCTCCCCCCGTAATCACCACCCATCCACTATCGCAGACTTCCTGTGAGGGCGCTGCAATAACTTTTACTTCAGCAGTCAGCGATTCGCCGGTTCCCCCAGTGCAATGGCAGGTGAGTACCAATAATGGAGCTACCTGGAATAATATTGCCGGTGCCACCAGCCCTTCATTGATACTAATCCCGGCCTTCAGTGCCAATGGAAATCAATACCGGGCGGTATGGACCAATAGCTTCGCCTCACAAAATTCCAATCCTGCTACACTAACGGTAAGCGCCTCGCCAGCAGCCCCCACCGGCATTACCACTCAAAGTTTTTGCAGCGCCCCTACGGTCGCCAATTTAACAGCAACGGGCACGGGTATCAAGTGGTATGCAGCATCTGCGGGAGGCAGTGCATTATTGTCCACCGATGTACTGGTCAACGGCAGTCATTATTATGCCAGCCAAACCGTAAGTGGTTGCGAAAGTGAAATAAGATTTGATGTAACAGTAAGCATGACTTCATTTTCAACTGCTACCCTTAATGGCACTAACTCATCGGGTACTATTAACAGTTACCTATGGACAATGATTTCCGGTCCCAATATACCGACCATCGTTAACCCCGGATTAGCTTCAACACAGGTGAACGGATTAGTACCAGGCAATTATGTTTTTCAATTGTCCCTGAACAGTGGCGCCAGTACATCATTGGTTTCCGTAATTGTGAATCCCCAACAATCACCAACATCAGCAAATGCAGGTTACGATCGAACTATAGTAATGCCTGTTTCATCATTTACCCTGAATGGCAAAGGTTCCAGGGGTGTTATTACCAGTTATTCTTGGAGTTTGATTTCTGGCCCCAATACTCCCTCTATAGTTTCACCAAACCAGGTTTCAACAACAGTTAACGGACTTATACAGGGAAATTATTTGTTCGAATTAGTTATAACAGATATTGGCAGTGTTATTAAAAAAGATACGGTCCAGATAACTGTAAACCCAGTTTCCCCTGCTGGTTCTTTGCCGGTGATTGCCTCTGTCAATAGCCAAACATCTACAACTGCTTCCAGTGTTAATGGATTAACTGGTGTACCAGTCGGAGCATTACTCTTACTTACAATAGCACAGGCTGATGATCAGGCTACCTCCGCAAACGCTGTGGTTTCCAGTTCGCCGGCTCTTACCTGGACTAAAGTCGCCGATGCTCAGGCTACGGGTTCCGGGAATACAGAGATATATACTGCCTTGTTCACTGCAGGAGGCAATATCAACATAACTACCAATTGGGGGGCAAACGGAATGTCAACTGTAGTTTATGTAGTTACGAATTTCAACCCATCCTATTTGGGGACAAATGCTACCGCGACTTTACAAGCCGCCCCGAGTGTTAATATCAATACCACCCAGGTGAACAGTTTGATCATTGGATGTACGTCGGATTGGAGTGCTATTAATGGGTCAACCAGGGTTTACCGGGATGCAGCTACCGAAACGTTTTACCAATTCAGAGCAGGTATTTATACAGCATATCATTATCGAAAAGGGGCTACTACAATCGGAACGTATTCCGAAGGAATATCTACCCCCAGCAATATGAAAGGTGGAACGGCTCTTGTGGAAATAAAAGGTACGATAGATGTGCCTCCTATTTCTGATGCGGGAGTCAACCAATCCATTATCATTCCAGATGCCCCGATCGGGCCTTCTATTCAAAATTTCTGTAAGGGCGCTGCGGTTGCTGATTTAACAGCTTCAGGAACTTTCATTAAATGGTATGTAGCACCAATCGGGGGAACGGCTTTGTTCTCAACCGATTCTCTCGTAAATGGCAATCATTATTATGCGAGTCAAACGGTCAGTGGTTGTGAGATATCACAACGACTGGATGTAAGTGTAAACATCACTTCAATAGCCACCCCCAACATTTCAGTAGTGGACAATTGCGACAGTACCTTCACCCTGTCAACTTCCTCCAGCGGCACATTAATGTGGAGTACCGGAGCGGGTACCGCCTCTATTATTGCAGACACCTCAGGTACATATACGGTGACCAGTACACTAAATAGTTGCACCAGCGCTCCGGGATCAGTTTCTGTTACACCAGTACTGCTCGTGCTGACGGCTACTGCTTCACAGCCGCTTTGTATCGGGGAAACAGGCACCGTAGCGCTTGCGGCTTCTGGTGGAGCAGGAGGGTATGTCTTTAATAGCACGCCTACCAACAACCTGGTGGCCGGCACCTATAATTATTCAGTTACTGACGCTAATGGATGTATGAAAAATGCAACTGTTTTAATAGGGGTTACCGTTGCTACCTGGACCGGTGCCGTTGATAACAATTGGCATAATCCCGGTAATTGGGACAATGGGAAGGTGCCCACATCTAGCACTCATGTTATTATTCCGGTCACTGTTAACGAATGTATTATCAGCACCGCGGATGCCGCCGCCGCCAGTGTGCAGTCGAAATCGGGTTCTTCTATTATAATGCAGAATAGCCGGATAATAACCGTAACAGGTAAATGCACTGTATTACCACCATTGAATTAATTCAAATGGGAATACAAACACGAATTTAAAAAAATATTGCTGGAGGGAATTCGCAATAGCTGATAAAACTTAATAAATTAAAAACAATTAAGAGGACAGCACTTCCGGGGTAACGGTAAACGTAAATGCCCCGGCCTCCCCCAACACCGCAAATGCCGGCAGCGACCGGATAATTACATTGCCGGTTTCTGCTGTTGGCCTGGAGGGAAACGGCTCTGCGGGCACCATAAGCGGATACACGTGGACCTGACTAACGTGTCCAAACACACCGGTGATTACAAGTTCCGGGTACAGTCACCACCTGGCACCTGATGAACTGAGTTCCGTAGCAAAAGGAATTTATTTTATACATGTAATACACCCGCCAGGTATTCTAACCGGAAGAGTAATGAAAGAATAAATCAGGACCTTTTAACTACTGCCCTTATTGGATCAGGCACTGCGGAGTAATTATATGCAGTGCCTTTTTTTATTTATTAAAAACCGGGTACCAGTATTACCGAAAAGAAATTCCTTTTTGGTAGCCGGGGTTATAAGTTACCTATACAAAAGACCCATTCGAAATGAATCAGCCTTTCTTTCCTTCAATGATTATACATTTCTCGAACCACTTCATCGCTGATCTACTTAAGCATGCCTATCTATTGACTACTATCTCAAGACATATATCCTGGCAAAATCTTGATTAATCGGATAGCGTCTGACCAATTTGAAAGAAGTATCGGATAAGTTCATTCTGATAATGACATCGATTGGAAAATCAATTAGTATCCTTTTAAGGTATAAATGTCTATTCAGAATATATTTTATACCTTTTTAGGTATTATTAGACCGGTTGAGAGTGCTTGTACAGTAGTTATGGGCCGCAAACTCAATAGTAAAAAATTAATAGGAGTAAGGAATAGGGAGAAGAGAAAAAGAATAAAAGAAAGGTTTTAGAATAGATTCAATCAGTAAAAAATAACTGGGCATGACACAGCAAACCATAGGAAAATACAGGTGGACGATTTGCGGGTTAATATTTTTTGCCACTACTATAAATTATCTTGATCGGGCCGTAATCAGTTTGTTGAAATCAACCTTATCAAAAGAGTTTACCTGGTCTGAGTCTGACTATGCAAATATTGTAATTGCTTTCCAGGTGTGTTATGCCATTGGTTTTTTAGGGGCTGGCCGCTTAATAGATAAATTGGGAACAAAAATTGGGTATGGCCTGGCTACTGCATTGTGGAGTATGGCTGCAGTAAGCCATGCAATGGCCACCTCCACTATGGGTTTCTTTATTGCGCGTGGTGCATTGGGTTTTACAGAGGCAGGCAACTTTCCTGCTGCCATCAAAGCGGTTGCTGAATGGTTCCCCAAAAAAGAAAGAGCGTTGGCGACTGGCATCTTTAATTCAGGGGCCAATATCGGGGCTATTTTAGCACCACTAACTGTACCATTTATTGCCCAATTATGGGGTTGGCAATGGGCTTTTATCATAACGGGGTTTATTGGTTTTATCTGGCTGATTTTTTGGTTTATTTTATATGAAGTTCCTAGAAAGCAAAAAAAATTATCCGCTGAAGAATATGATTATATACACAGCGATCCGGAGGAGGAAAAGGATGCTGATGGGTTGGTAAAAAAAATATCATGGGGCAAATTATTAACTTATAAGCAAACCTGGGCTTATGCAATAGGCAAATTATTAACCGACCCGGTATGGTGGTTTTATCTTTTTTGGTTACCCGATTTTTTAGATAAACAATATGGCTTGACAAAGACAGATATCGCATTACCACTGGCGCTAGCTTATACAATATCGGCCGCCGGCAGTATATATGGAGGCTGGTTGCCTATGTGGTTTATCAAAAAAGGCTGGCCGGTTTTTCGTTCAAGAAAAACAGCCATGCTCATTTATGCTTTTTTTGCCTTGCCTGTTTTATCTGCACAGTATTTAGGCAGCATTAATATGTGGTTTGCTATTTTGATTATTGGCCTGGCAATGGCTGCCCACGCTGCCTGGAGTGCTAATATTTATACCACCGTAAGCGACATGTTTCCCAAAAACTCAACAGCCTCCGTAACTGGCATTGGCGGCATGTTTGGTGCATTGGGAGGTATATTGATTGCAAGAAGTGCAGGTAAATTATTTGATCACTACAAAGCAACAGGCGATCCCCAAAGAGGTTATCTTATCATGTTTATTATTTGCAGTGTTGCTTATTTAACTGCATGGTTGATAATGCACAGCCTGGTGCCTAAGATGAAGAAAATTGATTTCTGATAAAAAAGAAAGATGGAAAAAATACAGCCGACATATTATGCGAACTGGCATACCTCAGCAGACTACCAATTTAACCCAAAAAGAAGTGATAGCAATTATAAAAGGTCACCGGGTCTGCAACTACTTTTTCCTTTTGAACTTTTTCTTTTGAATTTTGCCATCAGCATAGAGCAAACAAAATAGCCTCTTACTTTCATAAGAGGCTTCGTGCCCAGAACTGGATCCCCTGCCTGAATGCATTCATGCAGACAGGGAACCAGCACATCCTTGTATAATTATAATTGGTAATAGGGTCTGAAACTATTTTTTCCTTTTGACTTTTTTCAGTTGTGTTCTTCCATCAGCTAATAGCAAACGAAAAAGCCTCTTACTTTCATAAGAGGCTTCAGTGCACCACATTGGAATTTTATCGAACCAATTTATTGAAGATTTGGATTTAATTTATAAGCTTAAAACAATTCTTAAACTAAATAAGCCTTTTGAAATCAACCTATAGTAATCTTTTTTATGTTAGGTGATTTGCTACATTTATAGCCGTCAGATAATCTCTCCTGAGGCGGTACAGTCGACTATCCTTCAAATCTATAGATGGAATTCTAACCCGGTTTATCTACCTAAAATAGTTATTAAAACTACCCGGCGTCACCTTCATACAGCGGCATAAACTTTCTAAAAATTACCAGCCAAATTTATAAGTAACCCCATTTGTATTGGCGCTACTCATACCTCGTAGCGTTTTTTATATTAAGTAGCTGGAAAATAATGTTTTTTTGCGGTAAACTTGCTCAATAATAAAAAGATAATTAAACGGACAGTGAAATACAAATTATCAGCTTTTGTGTAAACGAAAAGTCCTTTCAGGAGACTTTGCGGAGAAGCCGCTCCGAAATTAAGTACACTTTGCGAGGCATGAAGGATAATTCTTTTAATGATACCACATTAGTAGCTCACTATAGAGTTTTACAACTGCCAAATTGAATTCTAATAACATCAGTTCGGAGCGGGAAGATTTTCTTAAGAGTTAATTTCAAGCTTATACCCTTTGCCGCGTATAACAACAATTTTGATGTTCGGATCAAATTCAAGTTTTTTTCTAAGTTTTGATATGAACATATCGAGACTGCGGCCTACTATAACACCTTCATCTTCCCATATCTCTTTTTGTAGCCGGCTTCGCTCTATAGCCTCATTAGGAGACAACGCAAAAATCCGTAGTACACGGGTTTCAGTTCCGGTCAGGTCTATTGTTTTTCCATTTATTACGAGCTTCCGACTCTCTGAATCGAACAACACCGAGCCCAAATTGAACGTACCGCTACCCTGAACTTCAGGCAAAGCTCTTTTGGACTTGACAGATCTCAAAAGAATAAAACCAACAAATGCTAAAAGTGGCAGGCTGCCCAGAAGATATATATTCTTTGCTGTATTGATTCCTGTTGGTTTGAATTTGATGTTGATCATGTAACAGGCTCGTGGCTGCTCTCGGCCTATACATGCTACAATATCATCTTTTTCATTATTGGATATAGCATATCCATAAGCTACAGTGGAGTTGCCACAGTTCAGAACGTTAACAATATAGTCACTTGCATGGGGGGCTTTAGCCAACAAACGCCGGGTAGTATTCACCAGGGAGTCCGGTAGAAAAGTGAGATCCTTCTCAAACCTGATCTGGTATTCATTTTCTGCGATCTTTTTTACCGGGAGTACTCTTGATGTACTGTCGCCCGACTGCAAGAGTATTTCATGCCCGATCCTGCGGAGTAAAACTTCCCTCCTGGAGATGTCAAAACCGTCACTATCCATACTGAAAGCCACACAGATTACAGAGATAAACAAGAGTAATACCAATCCGAACAGGTATTTGCGTTTCCCGGAGAGGAGATTTCGGCTATCAGACATACTATTTACGTGTTATTTACAAAGGTTACATCTTTATTTACAATCCAAACTCTCAAGCCGAAAAATATCAAAGTATTTTTGTTGCACCAACTTTAAAAGGATATGAAAAATAAAAGAAATGCCTTAAACGGATCTGGTTTATCAGGAGATAGATCTATGTTAATTAAACCTACACAAATATGAAAAAAGTTATTTATGCGCTGATCTTACCGCTGGTTGTGGTAAGCGGACTAGTATTTGCTAATCGCGAAATCAAAAATGAAACTTCTAAAAAATCAACCCCAAAGCCACTCTCCGCTGATGAAAGGAAAGCCGAATTGAAAAAATGGGAGGCTACCCCTGATGGTATAATGTACAAAAAATGGGAAGCGTCTCCCGCAGGTAAAAAAGTGCATGCCGCTGAAGCTAAAATAAGGGAGCACATTAAAGATTCTACCAATATGGAGGGAGTTGTAACCTCTCTTTCTCTTCCGCCAGGCTCAAGATTAGGTTTCGGAGTGATGGTCAGGATTAATGGTGACGATTATATTGTAAAATTTGAGCCGGAAAAGTCTCAACTTGAACAATTGCATAGCCTGAAAGTTAATGACAAAATAATTATAAGAAGCCATAACGTTTCGCACGCGCCCAAGTATTCATATCCAATAATATCGTGCGAATATGTAGAACGAGATAGTAAAGTAATTTTTAAACGTGTCCCTCGCAAAGGGGGTTGCTGAGTAAATAAATTATGAAATACGAACACGTATATGCGTTGTTCTTGATGGTTGTTTTTCACACCTCCTGTGGACAAAAGCAAACAAACCCACCTAAAGATAGTATCAAGTCCGAAACCAAAGCCATTGACACTTCCTGGGGGGCTGACATAATGGTTCGTAATATATGTACTGCCCTACCTGCTACTTTCCGCTAATTATTAATCAATATGTTTTACTCTAAATTTAAAAAAAATGAAAAGATTAGTTGTGTTTGTCCCGGCTATCCTCCTGGTATTATTTCTATTAAATTCTTTTGTGCTAAAAGAAAAGGATGCGGCCAAAGTAATTAGAAATAAATCAGGGCTTGTAAACACCGTTTTCAAATCTACTGATGGCGGACAAACATGGCAGGACATCAGCAAAGGGCTGCCAGAAAATTTGCGGAAAGATGGTATCCGGGGAGATAGCATCTTTGCAAATGATAAAGGGCTGTTTTTAAAGGTTGGAAGCGAACTCTATCACAGTACAGCAAATGCCACAGCTCCTTTTTGGACCAAAGAGATTTCCCCTGACGAACATAGCCGCATTGCCCCCGGTAAGTCCGGGATATTTGCCTACAATTACTGGGGTGTAAATTTGAAAACAACAAACGGAACGAGTGTATGGTCGCCGATATTCGACAATTCTCATGAGCCACGAATACGCTGCGTTTTTGAGACTGCCGGTGGTACAATTTTCCTCGGCACCGACAGGGGCCTTTTTAAAACTGATAACAGTGGAAAAACCTGGAAACATGTCTATGCAGGAGCCTATGTAGGGCATTTGGCAGAGTCGAATGGTGTACTGGTAGCGATCGGTATGAGAAAGATAATCAGATCGACCGATAATGGCGAAAACTGGGCGCTGGCGATCAGTGAGGACAGTGTGGCTTTCGATGTAAAACCGATCAAAGGCGGATTCGCTGCTATCACTTCCAATTCAGAGTCGAATACCGTAAATACCAGTAGGCTAAGTACATCCTACGACGGCGGTAAAACCTGGCAGCCTATTGATGCCGGCGGTCAGGACAAAGTTTATGCTGATTCAATAGGGCGGACCTGGGATGATCGCATTCTTTTGAAATTCTTCCCGACTTCAATTACCCAGGTTGGTGAAAACTTTTTTTGTACTCATCCTCACGGCATTTTCAAATCAACCGACAAGGGAAAAACATGGAAATTATTACTTCCTTCTGTAAAAGATAAGGTCTTCAATTTATTTGGTTCAGGCAACGTGATCTATGCCATACCCAGCAAGGGTGGATGTTGAAAAATTCCAAACTCAACAAAAACTTTTAGGTTTTTGAAAATCTTACCTAATAAAAACGATAAAATGATAAAATACTTTCCCGTCTATACTTTGTTCTTGATGCTTGTTTTTCTCACCTCCTGTGAAGGACAAAACAAAACAGACCCCCCAAAAGAAAATATCAAGTCCGAAACCAAAGACTCAATCACTACTACCGTTTGGGATATCAAGCAAGATAGAAATGGGAACATTTGGTTTGCAGTAAGTGATGGTATTTATAGATACGATGGAAAATCGTTTACTAATATCACAGGTAAACTGATCTCAGTCCCCATTTTTTCTATTTTAGAAGATAGAAAAGGAAATTTTTGGTTCGGTACCTATGGCTCAGGTGCTTATTATTACGATGGGAAATCCTTTCAAAATTTTACAACTCGGGATGGGCTTGCAAATAATTCGGTTATGCCTATTTATGAAGATAAAGCCGGCATTATTTGGCTTGGCACTGGAGGTGGAGTGAGCCGTTACGATGGGAAATCCTTTCAAAATTTTACAACCAGGGATGGCCTGACTAATAATGATGTTCATGCTATCGTTCAAGACAAAACGGGGAAAATTTGGTTTGGCACACGGGGTGATATCACCACTTATGATGGAAAAACATTTACCACTCTTACCGATAAAGACGGCAAAACTTTCAGGAACGTATGGGCTATAATCAAAGACAAAAAAGACAATATCTGGTTCGGTGCCGATGCTCTTTGGCGCTATGACGGCAGTGCCTTTACCCAAATTGATCAGGTGGGTGCTGGTGTTATAATCAAAGATAAAAAGGGAAACGTCCTGACTAGTATAGGTGGCCCTATTTTCCGTTATGATGAACAGTCATTGTCTGATAAAAAGCCACATGTAACAGTAATAAAGACAAAATATGAAGGGCGTAGAAATCTGCCTTTTGGGATGTTAGGGGCTAATGACGGAAGTATTTGGATTGGATCTGACCGTTATAGTTATGATGGAAAGACCCTCACGGACTTTAAAAGTAAGGATGGTCAGAAATAAATAATTATAAAATACATATGCTCATGTCTGCCCGTGAAGACTCGAATTTTTCAAGAGATATATGGGCAAGACCCGAGACAGACATTAAAAAAAATAAAAAAATAAAAAAGATGAAAAAAAGTATAATGATATTGATGTTGGTGACAACAGGATTTTTTTGCTCCGCGCAAAGCAGTACAGATTCCGCTTATGTAGGAACAGATTCTGTTTATGTAGGAAGTTCGGATTCGGTAAAAGCTATAGATGTTGTTCCACGCGAACCTAACAGCCCAACCAAAGCCGGACTTGCTAAAGCAATCGAGAACGGAACGATTTATAATTCTACATCGCCTTATCATAACGTTTCGCATGAATTTACTTCTTTGGTGGCCATGCGGGATTATTGTGATAAAACTTTATCGCAAATGCGTGATAATGGTGAAGTGAATAAGAAGCTTTCTAAGAAATTGAAAAGGGAATTGTCAAAGTCTAAGGCAGAATTAGCTTCAGCAAAATTTAATGGTTTAAAAATTGAGTCGGATTACTATGAACTGTTTTTAAAAAACATCAATGATAAATTTAGGGATTAATGCAGTGGCGTTCTATGCCGGGTTAGGGCGGGCCTGAATCATTTAATGGACTTACGGGTATGATATTGGAGGTGGCGGATATGATATAGTTGTATGCAAACCGAAAAAAATAAAAAATGAAAAAACCCGTAAAATTATTTACTCTGTTCTTAATGTCTGTTTTTCTCAACTCCTGTGGACAAAACCAAACAAACTCACCTAAAGATAATATCAAGTCCGAAACCAAAGACATAGTCACTTCCCCCGGATCTAATGAAAAATATCACACTAAGTATGAGTATACTGATTCTATCGGTAAAAGCCTGATCATACAAAACAGCTTCTCAAAAGGTGAAAAATACACTGACCCTAACGGGAAGGAATATTTTAAAAGTATATTTTGGACTAGAATAATCAATGAAACAGATAACCCTTTTGAATTGACGATTGATTTTTCTGGAGATTCATATGAGCTTCCATCTTCAGTGGGATCTTCAGTGGATAACTACCGTAAAATAATCCTTCCTTCCGACACAATGACACATGATAAAGAGGATTTGTTTAATTATGGTCTGACAGATTTAGACTCTTTTTTGGGTAATAGTATTCATAAACCGTCTTCGTTGAAAAGAACGATTAATCCAAAAGAATCGAGTGGTTTTTATGTCGTATTGCTTTTTATCAAACCAAAATCGGGTTGGCAAAGAGTAAAGGGCGATGGCAATGGTTACACACGAGCAGGATTTAGCTTAAAAGGTCAAAATCTTTTTTATACACTTAACGGTAAAGAAATTCATTGTGGAAGTATTAATTTAAAAAATCTGATGTTACGGAAATAACAAAAGCCAGCGCACAATCAATATGTGTAAGAAATAGAGGGGGTGCGAAGATAACAAAGGCAACATCTGGACTACTGGTGCAGTAAATCCTGATGGGTTCGGGATCTGGAAACCTTCCTGTTATGAATAAAAGTCATTGTTCAATAAAAAGCCCGCTGTAACCGAAATTATGTCAATAAAAAAATGCTTTGTGGGATTTTGGAAACTAACAAAGGAAGTAAATAACAAACGGATTAACAATAACTAAAAAACACAGTCAAAATGAAAGTAAAATCAGATAGGCAAAACATATTTATCCTTTGCTGCACATTTTTGATTGTTGTAACAATCTCTTGCAGTAATCAAAGTCAATCAAATAAGGGAAATAAGACAGTACAGGCTAAAAATAATATTCAATCGGTTGAAAGTGGAACTGACGCCATAAGGTTGAAATACACGACAGGAGTTCGTTCAATTTTAGAGGATAGTAAAGGAAATATTTGGTTTGGTAGTTACAACGAAGGAGTGTGTTTACTTCAAAATGGGGAGCTCCAATATTTCACAACAGAAAACGGGTTAAGTAACAATCAAGTAAGGAGTATTTATGAAGATAAAAATGGCATAATTTGGTTTGAATGTGGTATAGGGTTAAGTACTTATGATGGGAAAGAAATGACTATATACAAAGAAAGAAATTATGATTCAACAAAACAATGGAAATTATCTAATAGTGACCTTTGGTTTAAAGGCGATGAAACTGTTGGCTACAACAAACTTGAACGGAATCCAGGGGTGTATCAGTTTGACGGAAAAAACCTTTTTTATCGCACATTTCCTGTTAAAACAAAATCAGGGCAAGAGAATCTCTATTCAATTTCAACAAATTTTGTCAGAAGTAAAAATGGAGCGGTTTGGTTTGGAACTTATGGTGCATTGATTGGGTATAATGGTTCAGATTTTAAAATAATAAACGATTCTTGTTTGGGATTAAATGGGACAGAACATGTACATATCCGCAGTATAATGGAAGATAGCAAAGGGAATCTTTGGATTGGTAATAATGGAATGGGTGTTCTTAAATATGATGGAAAAAAAGTAGTCAATTTCACAGACCAACAAAAACTGAAAAAGGAGGACACCAAAGGCAATTCTCTTGAGAGAGTTTTTTCCATTGGAGAGGATGCTTCAGGGAATATTTGGTTTGGGACTGCAGAATCTGGTGTATGGAGATATGATGGTAATTCCGTGAAAAATTTTACCAAAAAAGATGGTCTCGATGGTGACCTTATTTGGATTATTTACAAAACCAAAACAGGTGAATTGTGGTTTGGCGGAGGTCCCAATGGTGTGTATCGTTTCAATGGCAAGTCATTTGAAAGAAAATATTAAATAGAACTTTACCTGGTAAATACTTTAAAATATTGGTTCATCGTGGAAGTATTAATTTGAAAAATTTGATGTTATGGAAATAAATATACAGCCAGCGCACAACAAAGGTGGCGGTTGCACAACTACATTAAAAAGGGAATTGCCCGAGTTTAAATGAACTGATTTTTCTTTTTATTTCGAAGAGACTTTTTATTTTGTGCTTGCCGTTATAGTGATTGTGGGGGGGTGACAGCTTAAAAAGTAAAAACAAAGACCTTCGGCGGTCTTTTTGATTAACATTGCTGCTAATTTAACTT